>DWYM01000062.1 GCA_019118665.1 Candidatus Mediterraneibacter intestinipullorum | reverse complement strand
CTGATTTTAATACCATACTTTGCTTCAGACCAGCGTACTGCGGTGGTCTGGTTGTGATACTCTTTTTTCAACCTGTATAAAATTTTCAAAGTTCATTAATTTCTGCTTGACTTTTTATTTGCAGACTTATTGCCGCCGTGCTTTTAACGGCATAGAGGTATGCCCCTGCGGTATTTCCTTGTTACTGCCGTGTATTTAACGGCATAAAGGTATACCCCTGTGGTGTTTCCTTATTTCGTATAAATCCCACACACAAAAAACCCCGTCCCAAAAGGGACGAGGTCATAAAACTCGCGGTACCACCCTGTTTCCCACAGCAGCGCTGCGGGCACTCCAGTCTGTGTAACGTACAGTCACGGCGCTTTCTACTCGCTGATCATCTCAGACTGTTCAAAAACGCAGCTAACGTGGGAAATTCGATCGCCATCTGAACTAAAGAAAACTTTCAGCCGGTGATTTTCTCTCTCTGATAGAAAATGGGTCTCTACTTTACACGATCACAGCTTTTTTCAAAATTACTTTTTCATTTTAACATATGTTCCTTTTTTGTCAACCCTGCTCAATCTTCTTTCTGCCCATTTCTTCATTCTGTTTTTCACCGCGTGTCCATTTTCCGGTGTATTCTTCCAGGATCGCGTTCATTTCTCCTCCCAGGAGAATAATATACATACACCCATACAGCCACAGCAGGATCAGGATGATCGTCGTCAGGCTGCCGTACATACTGGAAAACCCTGTAAACACATCCAGATAGACTGAAAAGAAAAAGGAGATCAAAAGCCACCCGCATGCTGTAAACACTGCTCCAGGCAGCTGCCCGCGCAGCGTTGCCTTTGCGCCAGGTCCCCGGTTAGGGAGGAATTTGTACACCAGATCCCAGAACAGAGTCAGCACGGCAAGCGTCACGAAGGTCCTTATCCGCATGATAAAATCCACCACCTTGCTCAAAAACGGAATATACTCATATACCATCACGCTGATGCTGTTTCCAAATACCGAGATAATGAGGGAGAGCATGATCGCCAGCAGGAATAGCACCGTATAGAGCGACGCTCTGATCCTCAGATAAAAGTAATTTCGCGTCTCCGTGTTGGAATAAATGCAGTTCAGTCCCGATGTGACAGAAAGAACGCCTTTTCCCGCCGACCAGAGGGCTACAATGATCGTGACCGGGATCACTCCCTCCGACTGGGTATAAACCTGGATCACGATACTTCTGATCAGGAAAGAGACCGAATCAGGAAATACCCGAAGGACCGCGTTGAGTACGTCATTCATCGTCACATCCGTATACTGCACCATAGTGAGCAGAAGGAGAAAGATCGGGATCAGGGACAGCATAAAAAAATAGGCTGCCTGAGCCGCATAGACACCCATGTGATGAGAGTTAATCGTTTTGATGATCTTGATGATCTGCTCTTTGATCCGTTTTCTCTTCTCCATAATATAAAAGCCCGCTGAAAATTCATAATCATAATATACAGATACACCGGCCAGGATACCCTGCGGTATAAATATCAAGTGGAAAAAGCGGCCGTACAAGACGACCGCCTTTATCTTTCGTAGTCACCCAAAATGCCGGTCCTGTATTTTGAGTCCTAGCCGCAGCCAGGTGGGCAACCGCATCTGTTTTTCTGTCGTCCACTGCATAACGGAGGCCTGACATATTACAGAAATATAGGAATCCCTTTTAATCAAATGTAGGTTCAAAATTACAGGGTTGTCGCACATCCCAGGTTGATCTGCTTATTTACTCTACAAATATTATACTCCGGTTGCAGGCTTTTTACAACTGATTCTTTTTTCCAGCAGCTCTATCCGTTTCGCTCCGCCTCAGAATATCGTACACGTCCGGCGTCTCGCTCAGCTCTATCCACAGCACCTGCTTTGAGTGGGGCGCGCTCTCCTGCTCTTCCCCATCTTCATTGAGGATCCTTTTTACTTCCAATTCCACATTATCCCCGCAGGGCTTCATGATCTCTATGGTCTCTCCCACAGAGAATTTATTCCGCTGCTCGATCCGGCAGAGCCCGTCTTTTATCTCGCCGGCAATACCGAGATAGGTATATTCTTTATTATATGTGTTGCTGTCATAGATCTGTGTGGTTTCATCCGGCTTTCCGAAGAAAAAGCCTGTGGTAAACTGCCGGTAAGTACAGTTGGATATCTGGTCAAGATACCATGGCATATTCTTCCGGTATAGCTTTGGATCCTTCTTGTAATCGTCAATGGCCTTTCTGTATGTGCGCGCTACTGTCGCCACATAGAGGGCCGTCTTCATGCGCCCTTCGATCTTCAGGCTGTCAATTCCCGCGTTGAGCAGCTCCGGGATATGCTGGATCATGCACAAATCTTTGGAATTGAAAATATAGGTTCCCCTCTCATTTTCATAAACCGGCATGTATTCGCCCGGCCTTGTCTCCTCCACCACTGCATATTTCCAACGGCAGGGATGGGTGCAGGCTCCCCGGTTGGCGTCCCGCCCGGTGAAATAATTGCTCAAAAGGCAGCGCCCGGAATAAGCCATGCACATCGCTCCGTGGACAAAGGTCTCGATCTCCAGATCCGCGGGGATATTCTCCCTCAGCTCTTTCAACTCCTCCATGGACAGCTCCCGGGCGGACACGACCCGGCTCGCACCCTGGCGGTACCAGAAATTATAGGTCCCATAATTCGTATTATTAGCTTGGGTGCTGATGTGCCGTTCGATCTCCGGGCACACCTCTTTTGCAATGTCAAACACACCCGGATCCGCAATGATCAGGGCATCTGGTCTTATCTCTTTTAACTCTTCAAAATACTGACGTACGCCGGGCAGATCGTGATTGTGCGCCAGGATATTTGCCGTGACATAGACCTTCACATCGTGGGCATGGGCAAATCTGATCCCCTCCTTCATTTCTTCCATAGAGAAATTCTTTGCCTTTGCCCTCAGCCCAAATGCCTCCCCGCCGATATACACAGCATCCGCTCCGAAAATGACCGCTGTCTTTAAAACTTCCAGGCTGCTCGCCGGGATCAGTAATTCAGGATGTCTGGCCATATTCTGTCTCCTCCTGTCTTTGTACTTTTTTTATCTCGGAACCGCGTTCCGCCTTGGGATCTTGCTTCACACTCACCGCTACACCGTCCCCAAGGGGAATGATAGATGTCACAAGAGCCTCATTGTGTTTCAGCTCATACAGATACTCCCTCATGCGCGCGTGGATCGTCCGGTTCCGGCGCTCCACCGCGAACCGGGATTCGATCACGTCCCCATCCTGCATTACATTATCAGAGACGAGAACGCCGTCCTTAGGCAGAAGCCGGAGAGCTTCCGTCAAATAGTGGATATACTGTCCTTTCGCCGCATCCATAAAAATAAGATCAAAGGGTCCTGACAGCGTCTTCATCACTTCCGCTGCATCCCCTTCTATCAGGGTAATCTGTTCTTCTTTCCCCGCCCGGCGAAAATTCTCCCTGGCAATGGGAATCCGTTTGTCATAATTTTCAATCGTTGTTATCCGGCACCCTTCCGGCACATATTCACTCATCAATAACGCAGAGAAACCTACGGCAGTTCCGATTTCCAGAATGCGCATAGGTTTTTTGATCAGCAGGAGCGTCTTGAGGAAGCTCTGCATTTCCCGCCTTATAATGGGAACAGAAGCTGCAAGTGCTTCCTTCTCGATCGTCTCCAGTATTTCACTGTTTTTTGTATCAAGCGAATTGATGAAGGTAACGATACGTTCATCTACTATCATATCTTACACATCTACATCCATGATGATCGGGATCACCATGGGCTTTCTCTTCGTCTTTTTCCAGATATAGTCGTTCATCGAGTCGCGGATGACGAGCTTGATCTTGTTCCAGTCTGTGTGGCGTCCGCCCAGACATTTATCAAGTGCGTCTGACACAGCCTTTCTTGCATCTTCCATAAGCTGTTCGGACTCTCTTACATAGACAAATCCCCGGGATACGATATCCGGTCCGGCCAGAAGGCGGTTTGTCCGGCGCTCCAGTGTCAGCACTACAATAATGATGCCGTCTTCCGCAAGATGCTGTCTGTCCCGGAGCACGATATTTCCCACATCGCCCACTCCCAGTCCATCCACCAGGACCGTCCCTGTATGCACCTTGTCCACGACCTTCGCGGATTCATCGTCCAGCTCCAGCACATCGCCTGACTGGATGATAAATATATTTTCCTTCGGAACGCCCAGTGCTCTTGCCACCTCGGCATTTGCTTTCAGATGACGGTACTCGCCGTGTATCGGGATGGCGTATTTCGGCTTCACAAGAGCGTAGATCAGTTTCAGCTCTTCCTGGCAGGCATGTCCGGATACATGAGTATCCTGGAAAATGACCTCCGCGCCTTTTGCGGACAGCTCATTTATCACGCGGGATACCGATTTCTCATTTCCCGGGATCGGGTTGGAACTGAAAATGATGGTGTCATTTGGCTGGATCGTGACCTTGCGGTGCACGTCCGCCGCCATCCTGGAGAGCGCCGCCATGGACTCTCCCTGACTCCCTGTAGTGATGAGCACCATCTTCTCCGGCGGGTAATTCTTCATCTCATCGATCTCGATCAGCGTGTTCTCCGGAAGATGGAGATATCCCAGTTCAGAGGCAATGGAGATGATGTTTACCATGCTCCGCCCCTCTACCACCACTTTTCTGTGATATTTATACGCGGAGTTGATGATCTGCTGCACACGGTCCACATTGGACGCGAACGTGGCGATGATCAGACGAGTGTTCTGATGTTCCGCAAAGATATGGTCAAAGGTGATCCCCACCGTCCGCTCGGACTGGGTAAACCCATGCCTTTCCGCATTCGTACTGTCAGACATCAGCGCCAGCACGCCCTTCTTTCCAATCTCCGCAAATCTCTGCAGGTCAATGACGTCTCCGAACACCGGCGTATAATCTACCTTAAAATCTCCAGTGTGGATGACCACGCCCGCAGGCGAATAGATCGCCAGGGCCGAAGCGTCCTGGATACTGTGGTTTGTCTTAATAAATTCGATCCTGAATTTCCCCAGGTTGATAGACTGTCCATGCTGCACGACCTTGCGCTTTGTACTGCGCAGAAGATTGTGCTCCTTTAATTTATTCTCAATGATCCCCATCGTAAGCTTTGTCGTGTAGATCGGAAGATTGATCTCTTTTAACACATACGGCAGCGCTCCGATATGATCCTCATGTCCGTGGGTGATGACAAAGCCTTTCACCTTGGACGCATTGTCCTTTAAATATGTCACATCCGGGATCACCAGATCGATCCCCAGCATATCATCTTCCGGGAAGGCAAGTCCGCAGTCCACAACAATAATACTGTCTTCATATTCAAAGGCAGTAATGTTCATACCGATCTGCTCCAGGCCTCCCAACGGTATGATACGCAATTTTCCTTTTTTCTCTTTCTTCAATAAATCAACACCTCCATAATGATTTTATGTAACACTTTATTTCTCGCTTTGGGACACAAAAAGAACAGCAGGTTCAGTGACTGCTTTTTACTTATTCGCGCACTCCCTGCACACGCCATAAAATTTCAGTTCATGGTCCAGCACATGAAATCCGGCAGTTTCCTCGATATGCTGCTCCAGATCATCCAGAAGGTCCGCGTCAAAAGGCAGCACCTTACTGCATTTTCTGCATATGAGATGGTGATGGTTGTGCTTTGTCTCATCTTTCAGCAGATGTCCGATCTCATAGCGCACGCATCCATCATCCAAGCTGATCCTGTCTACGAGCTGCATATCCCAGAGAAGCTGAAGGGTCCGGTATACTGTCGCCAGCCCGATCTCGGGATAATCTTCCGTCACAAGCTCATAGATATCCTCCGCTGTCATATGCCTGCCGCTGTTCTGCTCCAGCACAGAAAGGATCAAAAGCCGCTGATGCGTCACCTTAAGCCCTTTCTCTTTCAGCCTTTTTCTGAGCAGTTCCTCTGTTTTTTTCTGTTCCATTCGTACATCCGTGTCCTCTCAACTGTTACATTTCTATGTTCACATCCTCCAGCAGCTCTTCAAAGACTTTCGACACCGCCAGAAGTTCTGTTTCGTCTTCCACGACCTCATAAACACTGTCCCCCGGCACACTTTTCTCCGTCTCTTTCAATATCAGACATTCTGCGTCATCTTCCTCGGAATCCGTGACAAGTATATATGTACTGCCGTTTATCGTTGTTTCCTCAAGTACGAAGAACTCATCCTCCCCGCTGCCGTCTGCGAAAGTAAATCTTATTTTCTCCATTAAAAACGCCCCTTATTACTGTTTCACGCCTCATCCGCCGCTCTTTCTTCCACTTTCTTCATGTGGAGAAGATCCAGATATCCCTGAAGAATGAACACTGCCGCGATCTGATCAATGTGCTTCTTCCGGTTCTCCCGCCTCACACTGCTCTCGATCAGGGTACGTTCCGCTTCCACCGTGGTCAGCCGCTCATCCCACATGATGATCTCAAGCCCTGTCCTGCGATGGAGCATATCTCTGAATTCCAGCGACTTTTCAGCGCGCTCCCCGATATCATTGTTCATATGCTTTGGAAAACCAAGCACGATCGTCTCCACATCGTATTTTTCGATGAGTTCCTCGATACGCGCGCAGGTGCGCCTCAGCTTGTTCTCCTCTTTCCGTTCAATCGTCTCTATTGCCTGGGCTGTAAGTCCGAGAGGGTCGCTGATCGCCACTCCAACGGTCTTAGTCCCATAATCAAGCCCCATGATCCTCATAATTGATTATTCCCATGAATTGTGCTCAATATACGCTTTTAACATCTCTTCTACAAGCTCGTCCCTCTCCACCTTCATCACAAGGCTTCTCGCCCCATTGTAGCTGGTAATATAAGTGGGATCTCCTGACATGATATATCCAACGATCTGATTGACCGGATTGTATCCTTTTTCTTTCAGGGCCTTGAACACGATCTCAAGGATATCCTTTGCGGATATCTGCGGTCCGGGCTCTACCTGAAAGAATTGTGTATTGCCTAAATCACTCATCCTGATGCTCCTCCTTCTGTGTATGATCTTATTGTTTCCGGCAGCCGCCTGATGCCGGCGGACCGCCTCTCTTCTCTGGGAAGACCCAGAATCCCTATTTACAATTTTAATATAATCCCCTTTAAAATTCAATGTATAATTTGTGAGTCATTATCAATTTGAACGTTTACGATACAATTGCGGAGATTTTCCTCTGTGTCTAGTGCAATTTTAATATATTCTTTTGTATGTCCGGTCTGCACGGACTTCCCGCCGACCAGCGCTTCCTCCTCAACGAGTACTTCGACCTCTTTCCCGATAAAACTGCGCTCATATGCCTCCCGCTTCCTCTCGCCCAGTATGATCATAAGCGCGCTCCTCTCTGCTTTCGTCTGCTCGTCCACCTGATCCTCCATAGCGGCCGCTTTCGTTCCTTCTCTTCTGGAGTATTTAAAAATATGAGTCTCATAGAAATCCAATTTATCTACAAAATCAAAAGACTCACGGAACTCTTCTTCTGTCTCCCCGGGGAATCCGACGATCACGTCCGTAGTAAGAGCCGGGGCGTCAAAATATTTCCTGAGGATCCTGCATTTTTCATAATACTCAGAACTTGTATAACGACGGTTCATCCTCTTTAACGTGGCGTCGCATCCGCTCTGGAGAGAGAGATGGAAATGGGGACAGAGTTTCGGCATTGACGCAAGCGCTTTTGCAAACTCATCCGTCACAATACCGGGTTCAAGAGATCCCAGGCGGATCCGCATGATCCCCTCCGTTTCATGGACAACGCGTATCAGATCCAGCAGATGTCTCTGCCCATCGAAATCAATGCCGTAGGAGCTCAGGTGAATGCCGGTGAGCACGACCTCTCTGTAACCCTTCTCTGCAAGCCTCCTTACTTCTTCCGCAACATCCTGCATGTCCCGGCTGCGCACCCGCCCTCTAGCATAAGGGATGATGCAGTATGTACAGAACTGATTGCATCCGTCCTGCACCTTGATATACGCCCGGGTGTGTTCCCCTGTGCGGGTAAGCCGCAGCGCTTCGTATTCTTTTGTCCGGTTGATGTCCTCGATCTCCCATGCGGTATATCTGTCGCCGGATGCCGCATGTCCTTCCTCTTGGGCTTTGCCGCGCTGGTCCTCCCGGCGCTTCACCCTGCCGGCCTCATATTCTCCGAGGATCCTCACCAAATCTTTTTTATGGTTGTTGCCGATCACGATATCGATACACGGATCATGCTCTTTTCCGTCCTGTGCCTGCACATAACACCCTGCCGCCACGACCACGGCTTCCGGATTCAGCTTCCTTGCGCGGTGGAGCATCTGACGTGATTTCCTGTCTGCGATGTTGGTCACTGTGCAGGTGTTGATGACATACACGTCCGCTCCCTCTTTAAAGGGCACGATCTCATACCCCGCCTGTTCGAGCATCTCCTGCATCGCTTCTGTTTCATATGCATTTACCTTGCATCCCAAATTGTGGAGTGCTGCTTTTTTCATACTGGATTACCTCTTTTTTCCTTTATGTCACTTGACTTTTCCGATAGCATCCCCTAGAATAGACATGAGGTTTGTATCCCCATATTATTTTATGATTCAAGGAGGATTATTTAAAATGAAAACAGTACAGATTTCATTAAACTCAATCGACAAAGTAAAATCTTTTGTAAATGAAATTACAAAGTACGACAATGACTTCGATTTAGTATCCGGAAGATATGTTATAGATGCCAAATCCATCATGGGAATCTTCAGCCTGGATCTTTCCAAGCCGATCGATCTCAACATCCACGCAGACGGAGACATTGACAACATTCTCACCGCGCTGGATCCTTATATCATTAAATAAGCAGACAAAAGTTTTACTTATGAAAGAGCTGTCTCAACGCGAGGCAGCTCTTTTCATTCTACCGGGATCACTTTCCGACTGTGATCACTTCTGCTGTTTCAACCGCCGTCTTCATGAGCTCTTCTATATTTCCGGACAGGTTCAGCTCTGATTTTTCGATCCGCTCCACATTCGGCTTTGTCACCGGATGCTTTGCCACAAAGATCGTACAGCAGTCCTCAAAGGGCTGGATGGAAGTCTCATAGGTGTCGATCTTCTCGGAAATCTCCACGATCTCCCTCTTATCAAATCCAATGAGCGGACGGTACACCGGAAGGGTGCACACCGCATTGGTCGCTGCCAGGCTCTTCATGGTCTGACTCGCCACCTGGCCGATGCTCTCGCCTGTGACCAGGCCGAGGCTGCCGTCCTCTCTGGCAAAGTGCTCTGCGATCCGCATCATGTACCGGCGCATGATGATCGTCAGCTCGTCATGGGGGCATTTTTCATAGATCGCAAGCTGTATATCTGTAAAGTTGACAATATGAAGTTTGATCGGTCCCGCATAAGCGGACACCAGGCGGGCAAGGTCAATGACTTTCTCCTTTGCGCGCTCGCTCGTATACGGAGGAGCATGGAAATAAGTCGCCTCGATCTCCACGCCTCTCTTCGCGATCATATAGCCTGCTACCGGGCTGTCGATTCCTCCTGACAGGAGCAGCATCGCGCTGCCGTTTGTCCCTACAGGCATACCGCCCGGTCCGGGTATGATCTCAGAATACAGGTAGACCTCCTCACGGATCTCTACATTCAGCCGGATATCCGGATGATGTACATCCACCCTCATCCCCGGGTATGCCTCCAGCACCGCTTCACCCAGTTCACAGTTGATCTCCATGGAATTCACAGGATAACGCTTGTTCGCTCGTCTCGCCTCCACCTTGAACGTCTTGTCGCCCTCCGGATACATCTCGCCCACATAAACGACAACATCCTTTTTCAGCTCTTCAAGCTCCCTGACCGGTTTTCTCACCACAGGGCAGATGCCAACGATACCGAACACCTTTTTAAGGCTCTCTATCGTTTCTTCGTAGTCATATCCACCCTCGCAGTCCACATAAACTCTGCCGTGACATTTGTGTACAAGAAACTCTCCGTCCACATCTTTAAGGGCATACCGGATCTGACGCACAAGAGCATCCTCAAACATATAGCGGTTTTTGCCCTTTATCCCGATTTCTCCATATTTGATCAAAAATGAATGAAACTCCATGATTCTCTCCTTTTTCTGCCGCGGCCGGCGCATTTTCACACGGACAGTTTCTCTCCGTGCCGCATACACCGGACGCAGCTCCTGCCGGCGCGTCAGCGCCGTGTAAATTTCCGAAGCATCGGTATACAATTATATAGTGTTTCCAGCGTATAGTCAATTTCTTCTTTTGTCGTGAACTCGGACATGCTGAAACGCAGTGTGGCGTCCAGATATTCTCTCGGTGTTCCGATCGCTTTTAAAACGCCGCTGACTGCCGGATGGTTCGATGAACACGCCGATCCGGAAGAGACATAGATGCCCTTGTCCTCCAGCGTATGGAGAAGGACTTCACTGCGGACTCCTGCAATGCCCACGCTGATGATATGGGGAGCGCTCCCCTCATCTGTCACGCCGTGTACCGTTGTATTGCCGATCCTTTCAAGCCCTTCTATGAAGTGCGCTTTCAGTTCCCTCATAAGGGCTGTCTTCATCTCCAGGTCCTGGCAGACCATCCTGGACGCAAGACCCAGTCCTGCGATCCCCGGCACATTTTCCGTGCCGGAACGGATATCCTTCTGCTGTCCTCCGCCAAAGAGGATGGGCTGGATCTTTACCCGGCTGTCGATATAGAGAAAGCCCACGCCCTTTGGTCCGTGAATCTTATGCCCGCTTGCCGAAAGCAGATCGATCCCCATGCGCTTAGGGTAAATACGGTATTTCCCGAACCCCTGCACCGCGTCTGTATGGAACAGGATCGAAGAATTATATCTCTTTGTGATCTGCGCTGCCTCCAGGATGGGCTGGACCGTTCCCACCTCATTGTTTACATACATAACAGATACGAGAATGGTCTCCGGACACAGCGCCTCCTTCAGCGCGTCAAGGCGGATCCTTCCCTGCTCATCCACCGGAAGATACGTCACCCTGAATCCTTCTTCTTCCTCCAGATACCGCATCGTATTCAGGATCGCGGGATGCTCGATAGAAGAGGTGATCAGGTGATTTCCCCTGCGCCGGTTGGCCCGGGCGCATCCGATGAGAGCCAGGTTATCGCTCTCCGTGCCGCCGGAGGTAAAAAAGATTTCCTTGGCATTGACTTTCAAAAGCTTGGCGATCGTCTCTTTCGCTTCACGGATATAATGCTCCGCCTCCACTCCCTTTCGGTACAGGGATGACGGATTACCGTAATCACGGCACATTACTTTATATACCAGTTCCCCCACTTCCGGGTAACACATGGTCGTGGCGGAATTGTCCAGATAAACTTCCATTGTTCCTTTCCTTTACTTTTTCTTACTATTAAATTATGCATATACCGGACGCCTGTTCATGCAGTCAGGCTCTCCAGATGGTACATAAGGATCGACAGAGCGGCAAGCCCCGCCGTCTCTGTCCGCAGGATCCGCTTTCCCAGTGTGACCGGATGGGCTCCTGACTCTTTCGCGCGCTCCACTTCCTCTTCCTCGAATCCGCCTTCGGGCCCGATGAAGATCCCCACAGACTGTCCCGGAGCGATGCTTTCCAGCACGCGCGCCGTCTCTTTCATCCCCTCTTCCAGCTCATAGGGGATGAGGATAACATCCATCACTTCCGCCATTTTAAGGGCTTCCGCAAAAGTGTACACTGTATGGATCTCCGGAACGATGCCCCGGCCGGACTGTTCCGCCGCCCCCCTGGCAATGGCCTGCCAGCGCGCCTGTTTCTTCGCCGCCTTTTTCTCATCCAGCTTTACCACGGAGCGCTTTGCCGCAAAGGGAACAATGCTGTATGCGCCCAGTTCCACAGCTTTCTGCACGATCCACTCCATCTTGTCCCCCTTTGGGAGACCCTGGAACAGCACGATCCTGGAAGGCAGCTCTGTGTCCGAGTCCAGCTCCTTAAAGATATCAAGCACCGCTGTCTGTTCCTCGTAAGCGCTGATGCGGCAGATATACGTCTTCCCCGCGCCGTCACTGATCCGCACGTCTTCCCCCGGTTTCATGCGGAGCACATTTTTCATATGGTTGACGTCCGGGCCTTCCAGACAGATCTTATTCTCTTTTATCTGAGATGTCCCTGCAAAAAACTGCTGCATTAGTTCTTCCTCGCTGTCACGCAGACCCACTCGCCCTGACAGGTAACGTCAAGCACTTCAAGTCCCGCCGCCTTTACCGCATCGACTACGGTCTGCTCTTTATCGTCAATGATCCCGCTGGTGATATACACTCCTCCGGGCTTTAACTGTCTTACAATGACCGGGGTCAGTTCCACAAGGACGTCTGCCAGGATGTTTGCGGCAACGATGTCATAGCAATCATATCCCACCTTATCCTGCACTTCCCTGTCATCAATGATGTTTCCTGTCATCACTTCATACTTTTCTTTCGGAATGCCGTTTACTTCCATATTTTCATGGGTAGCGTCGATGGCGCACGGATCCAGATCCGTCCCCACGGAATATGCGGTGCCGAACTTCAGCGCCAGCATGCCCAGTATCCCGCTCCCACATCCCACGTCAAGGATCTTTGTATCCGGTGTCACATATTTGCGGATCTGGCGGATGCAGAGCTGTGTCGTCTCATGCATCCCTGTGCCGAACGCAGTCCCCGGATCGATATGGATGACCAGCTTGTCCTCATCCTCCGGTTTTACATCCTCCCAGGAGGGGATGATAAGGATGTCGTCCACATAGAACTGATGGAAATACTGCTTCCAGTTGTTCACCCAGTCCACATCCTCTGTCTCGGATTGTTCGATGAGACACTCGCCCACATCCACATAAGCTGACATTTCCTTAAGCTCCCGGCGCACATCTGAGAGGATCTTCTCCTGATCTTCCTCCGGCTCCAGATAAAAGCTCAGATAAGCCACTCCGTCATCCTCCTCCGCCTCAGGGAGGATATCTACGAACATCTGCTCCTTGTCAGACTGGGTAAGCGGGATCTTATCCTGGATCTCCACCCCCTGTATCCCCAGGTCCATGAGCATGCTACTGACGATATCTTCTGCCTCTGTTGTTGTTTTTAACCGGAATTTGTTCCATTTCATCCCTTATCCCTCCTGCTGTCCGCTTTCTTTCTGAAACCAAAGGTTCAGATCTACATTCGCATTGATCCCCGGAACCGCCCCGGTCTCGCTGTACTGCCAGATCGCATAGTCATAGGGGCACTGGGGAATATCGTGGTAATCCGCATACCAGAAATCATACTCCGCAAGTTCTTCCATATCAAGGGTAAACGCCATCCACTTCATATTAGAATAGATCATAGTATCATACCCTTCCTGCTCCACGGTTTCACAGAACACTTTGCAGAAATTCGTAAAATCCTTATCCGTATTCACATCCGTGCGGGCGGTATCCCACTTGATCTCCTCCGTATCATAGACGACCGGGCCTGTTATCTCATAAGGCTTTAAATGTTTCAGCACAAACTCGGCCTCCTCCACCGCCTCAGCCGCGCTGACTGCCTGGGAGAAGAAATAGACCCCCACATCCAGGCCTGCGTCCAGCGCGCCTTTGATGTTCTGTTCGTACATGGCATCCATGACCAGATCACCTGTATCTCCATACGCGCGGTAACCGAGACGGATGCTGACAAACTCAACTCCACTGTCTTTCACCTGCTTCCAGTCGATCTCCTCACCCTGGAATTCGGACACATCGATCCCGAAGCGAGCGGTCACTCCATTTTCCTCATCATGGAAGCTTTTGTACCCAGTGTCCTCATCTGTCTTAAGTTTCGAGAAATCATATGTACATTTGGGAACGCCGGAAAGCAGAGGCGCTTCATATTCATTCCCCTCCACATCCTGAAATGTATAGTTTGTTTCCTCCTGGCTGGCCTGCTCCTTTTCTGTCCCCTCCGCCAGCTCCGCTCCGGTCTCCTGCACCCGCCCGGAACAGGCTGCCAGCAAACCTGCGGCGCACGCCGCCAGGCAGAGCAGGACGCCGGTCCTCCAAAATACTGTTTTCGCTCTACTCATTGTTTTCCACCTTCATCTCGTCGCCAACCCGGATCTTTCCTCCCCGGATCACTCTGGCAAACACGCCCTCTCTGGGCATGATACAGTCTCCCATCTTCTGGAAGATCTGGCATCCGTGATGGCACTCCTTTCCGATCTGCGTCAGCTCCAGTATCACGTCATTGCAGCAAAGGCGCGTTCCAACCGGCAGAGACCGGAAGTCGATTCCCCTGACCACAAGATTTTCCCCGAAAGCGCCGTCTTCCACCTCAGCGCCTCTGGCACGGAACGCTTCGATCTTGTCATAGGAAAGAAGGCTGACCTGGCGATGCCATTTCCCGGCATGGGCGTCTCCCTGTATCCCATGATCTTCTATAAATATGCCTTCCTTCACCTTCTGCTTCTGCGTGCCCTTCGCCGGGCTTGTACAGACTGCTGTCACCTGTCCCATATCCTGATGTTATCCTCCGATCCTGGACATTCCCTTTTTTTCAAGAGAATCTCCGTCCCCTGTATCTTCATCGCCTTCATTTCCACTCTCCTCCCCGGGAACCGCCGCGCATGAAGCGTCAAACTGATGGCTTGCCGGTTTGGAAAAGATCGTGCGCTCGATCTCCCTGCGGATCATGTCATCATCCGCGCCGCCTCTGAGCAATTTCTTCAGATCTGTTCCGCTCCCATACTGAAGACATGGCTTCAGATATCCTTCCGAAGTAAGCCGGATACGGTTGCATCCGCTGCAGAACTGATGGGATACCGCACTGATAAAGCCCACATGTTTCCGAAATCCCGGAAACTGTACATAGACAGCCGGACCGTTTCCCAGACGGCCGTCGTACGCCTCCGGCTCTCCGTACACCTGCTTCAATATCGAATAGATTTCTTCTTTACTCCGCCCTGAAAACACCTTTCCCATGCCAATGGGCATCATCTCAATAAAGCGCACATCCGCTTTTCCCTCCTTTGCAAGAAGAGCCAGACGGATATATTCTTCGTCTTCCGCGCCCTGCAAAGGCACGCAATTCACTTTAACCCTGAGCCCCGGGAATCCAGCAGCGGCGTCCAAGCCTTCCCAAGCCTTTTCCACACTTCCTCCCCTGGTCACTTCACGGTATCGCTCCGGATCCAGGGTATCAATGCTGATATTGACAGAATTCAAGCCATTAGAAACTAATTCGTTTATTTGTTCTTTTAAAAGTGTACCATTTGTCGTCAGTGTAACCTGCTCGATCCCCGGGATCCTCTTCAGCATTCCCAGAAGATCCGGGAGTCCTCTGCGTACCAGGGGCTCTCCTCCTGTCAGCTTCAGCTTCGTGATGCCCAGCTCTGCGCCGATCCGGCAGATCCTCGCGATCTCATCAAAGCTGAGGATCTCTTCATGGGGAACAAAAGGCACCCCTGCCGCGGGCATGCAGTAGACGCATCGGAGATTGCAGCGGTCAGTCACTGACACCCGCATGTAATCAATGGCCCTGCCAAACTGATCTCTCATTTCGCGCACTCCCCTGCTCTTTCCGTCAGGATCGCAAGCCCATGATCCAGAGTCGGGAGCACAGCCTCCAGATTCTCCCGGACAGCCTTGGGGCTGCCCGGAAGATTGAGGATCAACGTCTTCCCCCTGATGACCGAGACGCCCCGGCTCAGCATGCCTCTGGGTGTCACTTTAAGGGATGCAAAGCGCATCGCCTCCGCAATCCCGGGCGCATTCCTTTCCGCCGCCTCAAGCGTCGCCTCGGGTGTACAGTCTCTGGGCGCGAATCCTGTCCCACCTGTGGTAAAGACCACATCCATCCCATCCTCATCGCACAGTGTGCATAAACATTTTTTTATTTCTTCCTTTTCGTCCGGAAGAAGCAGTCTTTTTTCCACATCATACCCTGCCTCTGTTATCATCTCACAGATAAGGGGGCCGCTCTTATCCTCCCGCTCGCCGGCGTATCCTTTATCGCTCAGTGTCACCACCGCCGCTTTCCATCTGTATCCTTCCATCTGTCCCATCATGCTCCTTTTATAGGAACACCGCTGTACCTCGCAGCGCTGTTCTTCCGCTTAAAGTATGTCAAGTTCCCGGCGGGTATTTCCGCGTCCGTGTCTGCCTGTTTTCCCGGTTCTGTGGGAATGGAGGTCATTGTGTACCTCGCCGCTTTTTCCCCCGGTCTTTTTCACAAGATAGATCTCGCTGATCTCCATGGATTTATCCATGGCCTTGCACATGTCATATATTGTAAGCAGCGCCACGCTCACCCCGGTCAGCGCCTCCATCTCCACCCCGGTCTTCCCGGTCACTTTCACAGTACAATTACAGTAGATGGAGCTTTCCTCTTCATCCATATCAAAATCTATCCTGCAGTTCGTGATAGGAAGGATATGGCACATGGGGATCAGTTCAGAGGTGCGCTTTGCGCCCATGATCCCTGCCGTCGCCGCCACGCCCAGCACATCGCCCTTTCCGACTGTGCCCGCGCTGACTGCACGGAATACGTCACGGCTCACAGTGATCTTTCCAGTTGCCTGCGCCTCGCGGGCCGTGTCGTCCTTTCCTGTCACATCTACCATGACAGCCTTTCCGTTTTCATCAAAATGTGTAAATCCCATATCAAATACCTGCTTTCTTTTCCCGATTATTCTATCACAGTTCACGAGCAGATACTATCCCAAATTTCCCTTCTCAGTATGGCAATCTGAATTTATCTGTGGAACTGCGTATACTTAAAACATCCGAAAACCGCTAGCTTTTTAAGATATATTCGCGACGGATGGGGATATATCTTAAAATGGTCTGCGGTTTTCTATGTTCATCCGATCGGCAGTTTCCAGAAAATTCAGGATTCTCAAAGTAAAATGCAAAGGGAGCTTTAACGGCAAAACCAAGGTCTCATTCCCTAGTTGATGCGTAAAGCTCCCTTTTTTTCAAAATCTGAAATTCTTTTAATCATAGGATGCGACCAGCCGGGAATGGGTATGGCTGAAAGACCGTAAAGCAACATCGGTACTTGGGCTGCGTCTTTTGCAGCACTATGTACCGCTATGTTGCGGTCCGAGCGCGAGCGTGTCTGCCAGCCACACCCATTCCCCGGCGGACACATCCTATCGATTAAACAAATTCAGATTTTACGCACACGTCTGATCTGTTGATTCAAACTGGGAGTTGTACAGATCCGCGTAGAAACCTCCTTTTTCCAGGAGCGCCTCATGTGTTCCCTGCTCGACGATGTCGCCGTCTTTCATGACCAGGATCAAATCCGCGTCCCGGATGGTGGACAGCCTATGGGCGATGACGAAGCTGGTCCTGCCCTTCATCAGATTATCCATGGCTTTCTGGATGAGGACCTCTGTCCTTGTATCAACGGAGCTTGTTGCCTCATCGAGAATCAGTATCTTCGGGTCCGCAAGGATCGCCCTTGCGATGGTGAGGAGCTGTTTCTGCCCCTGGGAGACGTTGGTCGCCTCTTCATTCAGTTCCATGTTATAGCCCCCGGGCAGAGTCTGCACGAAACGGTGTACATGGGCAGCCTTCGCAGCCCGGATGACTTCCTCATCCGTGGCATCCAGCCTTCCGTAGCGGATATTTTCCATGATCGTGCCGTGGAACAGCCATGTATCCTGGAGCACCATGCCGAACATTTCTCTGAGCTCGCTTCGGTTAAAGTCGCGGACATCGTGTCCGTCAATCTTGATCGCCCCGCTGTTCACGTCATAAAAACGCATGAGCAGCTTGATCATGGTCGTCTTTCCTGCCCCGGTCGGTCCTACAATGGCGATCTTCTGCCCTTCTTTTACCTTTGCGGAGAAGTCATTGATAATGATCTTATCCGGGTTATACCCGAAATGCACATGGTCAAACTCTACGTTGCCCTGAAGACCGTCAACAGATACCGGGTCAGGCACTGTCTGATCCTCTTCCTCTTCGTCAAGAAATTCAAACACCCTCTCTGATGCCGCCGCTGTGAGCTGCAGCATATTTGTGACCTGCGCCACCTGCTGGATGGGCTGGGTAAAGTTCCTTACATACTGGATAAAGGACTGGATATCACCGACTTCGATGGAGTTCCTGATCACGAGGAATCCTCCCAGGATTGCCACACCTACATAACCCAGATTTCCGATGAACTGCATGACCGGCATCATCATGCCGGAGAAAAACTGTGATCTCCATGCGGAATCATAGAGTTTCCCATTTGTTTCATTAAATTCCCGGATCACATCTTCTTCTTTATTGAAGGCTTTGATGATATTGTGTCCGCTGTATATCTCCTCCACCTGTCCATTCACATTGCCGAGGTATGCCTGCTGCCCCCGGAAAAATTTCTGAGAATGCTTCATAACAAATGAAATGAGGAGCACCGAGACCGGCAGGATCAGAAGCGCCACCAGCGTCATCAGCGGGCTGATCGAAAACATCATGATCAACACGCCGATCAGGGTAGCCACCGAGGTGATCATCTGAGTGGCGCTCTGGTTCAGGCTCTGTCCCAGTGTGTCCACATCGTTGGTCACGCGGGAGAGCACCTCTCCCACCGGCTTTGTATCAAAATAGTTCATTGGCATCCGGTTGACCTTCTCCGAGATCTCCTTTCTCAGACGGTAAGTCGTCTTCTGGGAAATGCCTGTCATGATGATCCCCTGGATAAAAGTACACAGGGCGCTTATCAGATACAGTCCCAGGGTGATCAGAAGGATCCTTCCGATCTTCCCGAAATCCATTCCGCTGCCGCCCGACACTTTGCTTACCAGTCCGTTAAAAATCTCTGTAGTCGCTTTTCCGAGGATCTTCGGGCCGACGATATTAAAGACCGTGCCGCAGATGGCAAATACTGCCACGAAGAACATATGCACTTTAAAAGCGCTCATATAGCGGAACAGTTTTTTGACCGTTCCTTTAAAATCTTTTGCCTTTTCGCCCGCCATGTTTCCTCCATGTGGGCTTCCCATACCTCTAGCCATGGCTGGGCACCTCCTCTCCTGAATATGACGCGCTCCCGGCAGATTCTTCCGCATGGTCTGATCCTCGACCCGGACCGCTGTGTCCGGCCGACCGCGTTCCTGCTGCCAGCTCTGATTCCGAGAGCTGGGACGCCGCGATCTGCCGGTATACCTCGCAGTTTTCCAACAGCTCTTTATGGGTTCCGATCCCTGCCACTCTGCCGTCATCCAGCACGATGATCTGCTCTGCGTTCAGGATCGTGCTGATCCGCTGCGCAACGATCAGGACCGTACTGTTCTCTGTTCGCTTCTTCAGCGCCTTTCTCAGAGTCACATCTGTCTTAAAGTCAAGAGCTGAGAAACTGTCATCAAAGATAAACACTTCCGGGCGCTTTGCGATCGCCCTGGCGATGGACAGTCTCTGTTTCTGGCCGCCGGATACATTGGAGCCGCCCTGTGCGATATGGCTGCGGTAACCGTCTGGCTTTGCGTCGATGAATTCTGCTGCCTGCGCGATCTTAGCCGCCTCTTTCATTTCTTCTGCTCCGCCGTCTGGATTGCCGAACATGATATTCGAAGCGATATCCCCGGAGAAGAGCAGCCCCTTCTGGGGAACATATCCAAGCTTCTCCCTGAGTTCATGCTGGGTCACGTCCCGGATATCCACATCATCCAGAGTAATACGTCCCTCAGACACATCGTAGAATCTCGGGATCAGGTTGACCAGCGTAGACTTGCCGCTCCCGGTGCTCCCGATGATCGCCGTCGTCTCACCTGGTTTCGCCGTAAATGTAATATCGTGAAGGACGTTTTCATCCGCCCCGGGATATTTAAAGGAAACATGGTCAAACACAAGCAGCCCTTTCTTTTCTCCCGAAAATATCTCCGGCTGCTCCGGATCGTGGATGACGGTCCTGCTGGAAAGCACTTCCTCCACACGGTCCGCCGCAACAGCCGCTCTCGGCAGCATGATAGAGAGCATGCACAGCATCAGAAAGCCCATGATGATCTGCATTGTATACTGTATGAAAGCCATCATGTCGCCCACCTGCATCTGTCCCTGATCAATCCCATGCGCTCCGCTCCACATGATCAGGACGGAAACCCCATTCATGATCAGCATCATGACAGGCATCATAAATGTCATGGCACGGTTTACGAACAGGTTCGTCTTTGTCAGCATTTTATTAGCATCGTCAAAGCGCTCCTCCTCATGCTTCTGTGTGCTGAACGCCCGGATGACCCGGAGACCGGTAAGGATTTCCCTCATGACCAGGTTCACCTTATCTACCAGGGTCTGAAGGATCTTAAATCTGGGCATTGCCACCAGGAAAAGGACAAGGATGACCAGACCGATCAAAACGACTGCAAGGCCGATGATCCAGGACATGGACACATTTGTCTGTAATACCTGCAGAACGCCGCCGACCGCCAGGATGGGAGCATAGAGCACAATGCGCAGCAGCATGACGATGATGAGCTGGATCTGCTGGATGTCATTCGTACTCCTGGTGATCAGGGATGCCGTGGAAAAATGATCGAACTCATTATTGGAGAATCCGACTACCTTGTGGAAAACTCTTCCTCTGAGATCGCGTCCTGTCGCAGCCCCCACCCGGGAAGCGAGGAATCCCACCAGCACACTTGCCGCCATGCCGAGAAAGGCAAGCGCTACCATCTTTCCCCCGGTGACAAGAAGATAATGGATCTGGATGTCATCCATATCCATCCCAAGGTCTTCATATGCGGCTCCCACATAGCTGACCGCCGCCTGCTCAAGGATCGTATCCGGCAGATCCTTCATCTGCTTTTCCATCTCTTCTACAAGGACAGACTTCTGTTCTACCGGGATCATCTCCAGAATGTCAAACACGGTCATGTCATCTGAGGCCATCTGTTCCGGAAGATTGGCTTTCATCTGTTCTTCGATCTGCTTTGTCATGTCGCTGCCGGACTCGAATCCTGCCGTCAGCATCATGGGACAGGCAAGGATATCGCCCAGTTCTTCCACCTGCTCTTCATCCTGTGAAACAGGATCTTTCAGAACATATGCTTCTTTCTCATAGGTACTGTCATCTGTATCATACATACTCAGGACCGTCTCCTGCTCTTCCTCAGGGACGAACAGGAGCAGCTTCTCCATCTCATCTACTGATACGGCTTCCGGGATCTGATCCTGGATCCCGCCCTGCTGGATGCCTATATTTACAATATCTGATGTATAGGCGGGCAGAGACAGGTCGCAGTACGCCTGGACAAACAGGATCACAATGATCGCGAGCAGAGACTTCCAGTGCTCTGCCGCATATTTAAATAGATTTTTCATACCTTTTTGTTCCTTTCATAACTCTCAAGATTATCACCCGCCTGGATCATGAGCCGCCTGAAAAGCAGCTTCTCCTCCAGACTCATCCCCTGGAACAGGATCTCTTCCATCCGGTCCGCCACATCTTTAACAGCCTGAATGCAGGATTTTCCTTTCTCTGTCAGGGTCAGCCTCATGACACGCTGGTCATGCTGGTCCGGTTCTCTGGCGATATACTTATCCCGCTCCATCTTCTGGATCATGGAAGTAATGGATGGAGCCGTGACATCCAACTGTGCCGCCAGCTCTTTCTGGGACATGGAGTCCCGCTGATGGAGCATAAAAAGCACGCTCGCCTGGCTCCGGTTCAGGTCAAATTCCTGATACATCCCCTTTGCCGTATTCATGGCCCTGTGAGAGACCATGCCTATAAGCCCCAGAACCGGAACTTTATTCATATCACATTGATACATTGTCTTCCCTCCCTGCTGTCTTCTGTCTGCTTCCGTTTCTTCAGTCACACTGCATTGCCCTCTGCAAATGAAGCCCTCCTTCTCGGAAACCAATATCAATTAGTTAAGCAACTAAATATTATATTAGTATTACTACACAATAAAGTCAAGGTTGAAATGGAATTATTCATGTTTTATTCATACTTTTCGCACAATTTTAATTAGTTCTTTAATTATTTATAAAACAAGAAAAATCCGGGAGGTCTTCCTCCCGGACAAAATGCCATATTATTCCTCAAACGGAATTCCTTCTCCGCCATCCTGTTCCCTGTCCGCACCGGACAGAGCAATGTTTTCTTTCATTCTGATCGTCCTCACATTGATCCCATTTACTTCAATATGATCATCCACCGGGATGACCAGACACTGCCTTCCGTCAATGACCCTGGTCTCCACCAGATCCGCCCTGTCCGGATTCACCTTGATGATCACATCCGGTGTCTCGATATTGAATTTTCTCGTCTCCGCGATATTCGCCGCCAGCAGGGAAGCTTTCTCTCCGGCATTTTCCTCAAAATTCCGGTCAAAGCTCTCCATTTTCTCAGGCTCCACACCGCTCTGCTCAAAGATTTTCTTCATCTCCGTCTTATCAAGCGCAAGCGGTTCCGGCTCTTCCTTATGCTCCTCGATCAGGTCATTGAGGGTCTCGTGGATATTGCGGACCGTCTCATAGTCTCCGTCCTCTCCCAGAGTATCCTCAATGATCATCTGGAATGTCTCCTTCTGCGTATCAGCGGACATGGGCATCCCCGCTCCCAGGAGCTGGCTG
This sequence comes from Candidatus Mediterraneibacter intestinipullorum, assembly GCA_019118665.1. Lineage (GTDB taxonomy): Bacteria > Bacillota > Clostridia > Lachnospirales > Lachnospiraceae > Mediterraneibacter > Mediterraneibacter intestinipullorum. The sequence continues at coordinate 14,884 of DWYM01000062.1, read as the reverse complement.
ATCAGCTCCGGCTGCAGGTCCTCGGATTTCTTCGTATAATACAGGATACTGTGCAGATCCGTGCCCCTGTCATTAAATGCCGGGAAAAGGAAACCGTTTGCAGGCATGTCCACGATCCAGTCACGGATGCGGTCCTGGATACGGTTATCCTCCGCGTTGTAACTCAGCCCTGCCTTGGAAAGGGATACCGGACAAATGCTCATGAGCAGGTACTCATACACCTCGTCCGAAGCGTCAAACATCTCCAGACCGTCCGAAGATTTCCCCGGGATATCGTACATCGCATGGATGAGGATAATATAATAATTCTCCGCATAGTCATATGTAGCGATCACTTTGTCGTAAAATTCTTCCAGGAGCATATCGTCTTCCAGTTTGCTGTCCCTGAGCTTAAGGAGAAATTCCTGAGTCCCCCCGGGCATCTCCGCGTCAAGGGGAAATTCCAGGTTCAGCATATTTTTTCCTACTGTTCCGGACAATGTCTTTTTAAATATATCAAAATATTTGAATGCTTCTTCTTCCGGCAGGGAAAGAAAGGCATCCTTTGACTCCATCTTTTTTGTTTTTTCGTGATCCACATAGCAGCCGCAGATCCGGGTGATCGCGCAGTTTGCCGGTGTGAACTGCTTTCTGATCTCGAGTATTTCTTTCCTATTCATTATCAATATCCCTCTTTTCTCTGTACATCAGACTCCTCTATCCAGTGTACACCGAAGCCGATAAGAAAAAAAGATTTGATTTCCCCTCGTTTCTGTGCTATCATAGCTGTATTTTTCTCCATCAGCGATGAAAGGATTTCCTCGTTAAATAATCCTGATAGACTCGGAAAATGTTATGCCCCGGAATTTATCAGAGATAAGCAAGAACGTATATCCTTGTCAATGCAGATCGACTGACTGTCAATCTCCTGCGGGCAGACCGCCTCCCCATAATTGACGCACGCATACACGGCCTTCGGGTTATGCGCTGTCATCTGCCAGAAGGGGTACTTGATGATTCCCGGCGTATTCCCACCCACGCCAAGCTCCAGATACAGGATATGCAGGCCGCTATGACGCCGGAGAAATTCCTGATAGCGTTCTGCTGCTGCATACCATCCTCGGTCCTGCACAAAGGTATCATCCGCCCTCAGATTCATGCTCATCGGTTTCCCGCACTTCGGGCAGAGGGGAACAAGCTCTGAGGGGATCGCCATTTTCGCATTTACACCGTCCGGGAGGAAGAGCCCGCCCCCTCCATCGATCTCATAGCCCTGAGCCAGGACCATCTGCCGGACAGTCTCTTCATTGTCATATGTACTGCTATGACAGGGGGCAGAGCACTGGAACAGTCCATAATCGCCCTGTGTGTAGAACAGGCGCTGCCTGTCAAAGCCCGCCTTCTGAAAGCAGTGGTCCACATTTGTAGTAATGACAAAATAATCCTTATCCTTCACCAGAGCATACAGTCCATGATACACCGGCTCAGGAGCATCCATATAACGGTTGATAAAAATGTATCTGCTCCAATATGCCCAGTGTTCTTCCAGGGTTTCATAAGGATAAAATCCCCCGGAATACATGTCCCGAAATCCGTATTTCTCATGAAAATCTCCAAAATACCGTTTAAACCGCGCTCCGTCATACTGCATCCCCGCTGCCGCAGACAAACCTGCGCCCGCGCCAAGGACCACCGCATCCGCGCTTTCCAATTCTCTTTTCAGCCTTTTGACCTGTTCCCGGGAAGCCCCGGCGGTCTCTGTGCTCACTCTTTTTAAAAACATGGAATATCACCTCATGACCAGAATGAAACACACTCATTTTTCCGTCTGTATCAACCATACAGCGTTTCACCTACAGCATTTACAGCTTCATTATATTCCGGCTCCATTTGTCCGTAAAGTACGCACAATTTTGTATCGTAGTTACAAAAAAGTAACTGTCATGCTGTAAAGTAAAAGCCGCATACAAGACTGCGGTATATTGATTTACCCGGCATATTACACTATAATCAGGATGTAACATTCGATTCAATCCTATTATCCGGAAGAACTTGACTGTCAATATGAGGTGATAAACTATGCTTACAAAAGAAGAATTACCTGCGTGTCCGGTGGCGACCACTGTACAGCTGATCGGAAGCAAATGGAAGCTGCTGATCATAAGAAATCTTCGCTCACGCCCCTGGCGGTTTAACGAACTGAAAAAAGATCTGGAGGGAATCAGCCAGAAAGTCCTGACAGACAGCCTCCGTTCCATGGAGGAGGATGGGATCATTACGCGGACCGTCTATCCGGAAGTGCCCCCAAGAGTAGAATATGCCCTGTCGCCCCTGGGAGAATCCATGCGCCCGATCCTTAACGCAATGGAGCAATGGGGAAACGATTATAAAAAACAGTTGAAGTGATCTTCTTCCCTTACAGATGAGGCTGATATCCGGCTGTACCATAGGACTGCCATGGCGAACCGGCCGGACACACAACGGAGCGGGAAATCTCTTTCCGATTCCCGCTCCACTGCCTTTTCTTATGATGCCTGCCCTGTGTGCAGGATTTCATTTGCATTCCGGATCCGTTCTTTTGTCGGCGGTTCGATCCCTGTCAGCGGGTATTCATATCCCAGCTCTTTCCACTTATATTCGCCAAAAGTATGGTAAGGAAGCACCTCCACCTTTTCGACATTATTTAACGTTTTTATAAAGTCATAAAGTTTCTTAAGATATTCATCCTGGTCATTTCTCTCCGGTACCAGCACATGCCTGATCCAGACTGGCTTGCCAATCTCAGACAGATACCGCGCCATGTCCAGGATATTCTCATTTGTGTGCCCTGTCAGAATCTTATGCTGCCCATCATCAATATGCTTGATATCCACCAACAGCAAATCTGTATACTTCATCAGCTCATTAAACTTTCCGAAAAAGGGCTCTTCTCTTGTAAAAGACACGCCGCTTGTATCAATAGTCGTGTTGACTCCCTTTTCCTTCGCTTTCTGAAACAGTTCGATCATGAAGTCCATCTGGAGAAGGGGCTCTCCACCGCTCACTGTGATCCCGCCGCCGTCCTTCCAGTATGGCCTGTACCGCAGCGCCTGCTCCAGGATATCATCCGCACTCTTCTGATCCCCTACCTGTATATTCCAGGTATCGGGGTTGTGGCAGAACTGGCACCGCATTGGACATCCGGCAAGAAAAATAACAAAACGCACGCCCGGTCCGTCAACCGAGCCGAAACTCTCCATAGAATGAATAAAACCGTTCATTTTTTTCTCCTTTCGGGGACGTAGTAAAATTCGATTTTACTACGTCCCAAACCGAAAATAGCCCTGTCCCTTTTCTATTCCACCATACCCTTTTTAGTAATAATGTACGATTCCATTATTAAAAATACATCTATTCGCTTACAACTTCATGCAGTTTTCAAAAAAGGGACAGGCCTATCACTAAAAAGGGACGTAGTCAAACTCAATTTTACTACGTCCCCAAATACAAAATACAAATATTACATTCTGTCGTGGCAGGTTCTTGCGATCACGTCAAGCTGCTGCTCTCTTGTCAGGTCGATGAACTTCACCGCGTATCCGGATACACGGATCGTGAAGTTTGCATACTCTTCTTTTTCCGGATGCTCCATCGCATCGATCAGTTTCTCTGTACCGAATACGTTCACGTTCAGGTGATGTGCTCCCTGATCGAAGTATCCGTCCATCACATGGAAAAGATTGTTCTTACGCTCATTGTCATCATGTCCAAGCGCTCCCGGGCTGATCGTCTGTGTATTGGAGATTCCATCAAGCGCCTGCTCATACGGCAGTTTCGCAACTGAGTTAAGGGAAGCAAGAAAACCGTTCTTTTCTGCGCCGTAGGATGGGTTCGCTCCCGGTGCCAGCGGCTCGCCTGCTTTTCTTCCATCCGGAAGAGATCCTGTAGCCTTACCGTAAACCACATTGGATGTGATGGTAAGGATGGATGTTGTAGGCTCGGAATTTCTGTATGTGTGGCACTTCTTCAGCTTGCTCATAAAAGTGCGGAGCAGCCATACCGCGATCTCATCGGCGCGGTCATCATCATTTCCGTATTTCGGGAAATCGCCTTCCACCTCATAATCAACTGCAAGCCCGTCCTCATCGCGGATCACTTTCACTTTTGCGTATTTGATCGCGCTTAAAGAGTCGACAACATGTGAGAATCCTGCGATACCTGTGGCGAATGTGCGTCTTACATTGGTATCGATGAGAGCCATCTCAGCGGCCTCATAGTAGTATTTATCATGCATGTAGTGGATCATGTTCAGGGTATCCACATACAACTTGGACAGCCACTCCATCATCTGATCATATTTTTCCATGACCTCGTCAAAATCAAGGTACTCGGATGTGATCGGTCTGTACAGCGGCGATACCTGCTGTTTTGTCTTCTCGTCAACACCGCCGTTGATCGCGTACAGAAGGCATTTTGCAAGGTTCGCGCGGGCTCCGAAGAACTGGATCTCCTTACCTGTCTCTGTCGCGGATACGCAGCAGCAGATCGAATAGTCATCACCCCATACCGGACGCATCACGTCGTCGTTCTCATACTGGATAGAGCTTGTCTTAACAGAAATATAAGCTGCATATTTCTTGAAGTTCTCCGGCAGGTTTGAGGAGTACAGGACTGTCAGGTTCGGCTCCGGTGACGGTCCCATGTTCTCCAGTGTGTGGAGGAAACGGTAATCGTTCTTTGTAACCATGTGGCGTCCGTCCATTCCGATTCCCGCCATCTCCAGCGTTGCCCATACCGGGTCCCCTGAGAACAGTTCATTGTAAGAGGGAACTCTCGCGAACTTCACCATTCTGAACTTCATGACAATGTGGTCGATCAACTCCTGCGCCTGCTCTTCCGTCAGGACGCCATTCTCCAGATCTCTCTGGATATAGATATCAAGGAATGTAGAAATACGTCCCACACTCATAGCAGCGCCGTTCTGTGTCTTGATCGCTGCGAGATATCCAAAGTACAGCCACTGAACAGCCTCTTTCGCGTTTGTCGCCGGTTTGGAAATATCATATCCGTAAACCGCCGCCATTTCTTTCATCTCTCTCAGGGCGCGGATCTGATCAGCGATCTCCTCACGGAGACGGAAATCTGTCCCCTTCATTCCGTGTCTTTCATACTCAACAAAATCTGCCTGCTTCTCCTCGATCAGGTAGTCAATACCATAGAGAGCCACACGGCGGTAATCGCCTACGATACGGCCTCTTCCGTATGTGTCCGGAAGTCCTGTGATAATCTTGTTGTGACGCGCTTTCTTCATCTCAGGCGTATATACGTCAAATACTGCCTGGTTGTGTGTCTTATGATATTTTGTAAAGATTTCATGCAGTTTTTCACTCGGTGTATATCCGTATGTCGTACAAGCCTGCTCCGCCATGTTGATCCCGCCGTACGGCATGAACGCTCTCTTCAGCGGTTTGTCTGTCTGGAGTCCAACGACCTGCTCCAGATCTTTCATCTCCTCGTTGATATATCCCGGTCCATATGCCGTCAGGCCGGAAACGATCTCTGTCTCCATATCCAGAACGCCGCCTTTTGCACGCTCTTCTTTCTGAAGTCTGGAAAGCTCACCCCAAAGTTTGTCTGTTGCTTCTGTAGGGTCTGCCAGGAAAGATTCATCCCCATCATACTGAGTGTAGTTGTGCTGGATGAAATCACGCACATTGACTTCCTCTTTCCAGAGATGACCTTTAAAACCAGACCACTGGTCAAAATTTGTCTTTGTCATTTGAAAACCTCCTCTGAAATCCTTGATCATTTGAATCATGAGCCGACAAAGGATAACCTTCTTGTCCGTGTCAGCTTTCATGCGCTAGTATAACATCAGGTTTATAAAATGACAAGGTTTATATCGATAATCGTTCTCAAAAACACCCTTGTATTTAATTTTGAACAATAAAGAGACTGTTTATACCATATATTGTATTTTCCGGAGTGCAATCCACCTGTTTTAGTAGATTGTTTCCAGATGTTTTCCATACCTTATATCGATATCCGAACGCGCAGGAGATAAATGCCGATCAGTACCGCCGCCCCCGCAGATCCGGTGATCACTTTTACTGTTTTGGAAACTGTATCTCAATCTTTGTTCCTCTGCCCGGCATACTGTCCACACTGACCTTCGCGCCGTGCAGGAGAGCCCCATGCTTCACGATAGACAGTCCCAGGCCCGTACCTCCTCTTTCTTTGGAATGGCTCTTGTCCACCCTGTAGAACCGCTCGAAGATACGCTCGTGATGCTCCTTTGGGATACCGATGCCGGTGTCAGTGACGCTGACCCTTGGACCGTCCAGCGTATTGCCCGCCCAGACGGTCACCCGGCCGCCATCGTTGTTATATTTGATCGCATTCTCACATACATTGTAGATCATCTCATCCAGGATCTGGCGGATGCCGGAATATTTCACTGGTTCTCCGGTCATCTCCATCCGGATATTCTTCTGGGATGCCTGGGGCGCGAGCCGGCTTATGATCTCCCTTGTCAGATCATAGAGATCGACCTCCTGTTTCTCAAGCTCCACCGACTCCTCATCCAGTTTGGACAGTTTGATGATGTCCTCTACCAGGGTGATGAGCCGGCGCGCTTCTTTGTAAATACGCTCCGAGAACACCGGAATGTCCGCAGGGCGCACCATCCCATTCTTCATGATCTCCGCATAGCCGGAGATTGATGTGAGCGGGGTCTTAAGCTCATGGGACACATTGGCGGAGAACTCCTTTCTCATGTTGGATACCGCCTCTTTCTCCTTATTCTGTTTATCCATGGCGATCAGAAGCGGATCCAGCTCCGCATAGACCGCATTTTCAAGAGGATGCTCCAGATCCAGTTCATTGATCGGTTTGATAAGGCGGGCTGTCTGCCACTTCGCGAGGAGCATGGCCAAGAGCACCATCAGGACTGCCAGTCCGCCGATCACAGGAATGACTCCCAGCGCTGTGCTGACCAGGCTGTCCGCTGCCCTTGACACCCTCAGCACAGTCCCATCATCAAGGAGAAGGGCATAGTAATACATATCCTTCTGCACGGTTGCCGAACGGCGCATATCCTCGCCCTCTCCATTCTTCAGGGCATCCATGATCTCCTGTCTTCCGCTGTGATTTTCCAGCATGCTGCCGTCACGCCTGGAGTCATAGAGCACACTTCCGTCCTCCGAGATCCGGGTCACCCGGGTCTGGACGTCAACATTATCCATTTCTTCCAAATACTCTGCGCCGGCGATATTGATCGCTATCCGTATGTATCTGGCCTCCTGCCGGACCTCTGACCGGAGAAGGGACAGGTTCTCATTATAAAGGATCACTGACAAAATAGCGTAGAAAAGCACGAGGGTCACTGCCAGAATGACCATCATGCTTTTCTGTATCTTCTGCTCCATGCTCCAGGGACGCTTCTTTCCCATCTTTTTCTGAATATTCTGCTGAATCTTCCTCACCATATTTACGCGGTTCCTCCAACTCGGTATCCTACGCCCCGGACGGTCTGGATGATCTCACCCTTTTCGCCTAGTTTCTGCCGCAAAGTCCGGATATGTACGTCTACCGTCCTTGTCTCACCATCGAAATCATAGCCCCAGATCTCTGTCAGGAGCTGATCCCTGGTCAGGACGATCCCCTGATTGCGCATCAGCTTTTCCAGCAGTTCAAACTCTTTGAGCGTGAGCGCCACCTGTTTTCCATCTACAGTGACTTCATGCTTCCTTATATCCATGCGGACTCCCGCCAACTCCATATCGATCCGGTCTTCCACTTTGCCCGAACGCCGTAAGACCGCCTTGATCCTGGAGACAAGCTCCATCATGCCGAAAGGTTTTGTCACATAATCGTCTGCTCCTGAATCCAGCCCGACCACCTTGTCATACTCTGTACCCTTTGCGGTCACCATGATCACAGGGATCCCCTTTGTCTTGGGAGAAGATTTCAGCTTTTTCAGAAGTTCCAGCCCATCATCGCCGGGCAACATGATGTCAAGCAGGATCAGCTCCGGCGTATCAAACGCCAGGGCCTCCATGAAGGCAGAACCTTCTGCAAACCCTCTGGCCTTAAGCCCGGTCGTTTCCAGCGTATATATCACAAGCTCCCTGATGTTGTCGTCATCTTCCACGCAATATATCATCGTTTCGAGTTCTCCTTCGTTTTATTTTGCCATTTCTTTCTGCCGTCCTCAGCTCTCATGCATGATCGCGCTGTCCTTATGCACGCCTGTGATGGAAAATTCCACCCACTCGGCGATGTTCGTCGCGTGATCACCGATACGCTCCAGATATTTTGTCACCATGATCAGGTCAAAGATCGCCTTGCCGTTCTCCCCCTTCTCTTCCTTGATGAAGTTGATCATCTCGTCTTTCACTTCGTCAAAGTACAGGTCGACCTCGTCATCCGCCCTCATCACGTCCCGGGCAAGTTCCAGGTCTCTGTTCACATAAGCAGTCACACTGTTGCGCACCATTTTGCTGACCTCAACAGCCATGGTGCCGATCACCTGGATGTTTTCAGCGGTTGCCGCCCATTTCTTGGAAGAAAGGATGATCTCCGCGATGTCCGCTGTCTGATCGCCGATACGCTCCATGTCTGTGATCATCTTAAGAGCCGCTGAGATCCTTCTCAGATCTTTTGCCACCGGCTGCTGCTGGAGCAGGAGCTTCAGGCACATCCTCTCAATATCTTTCTCACACTGATCGATCTCCTCATCCTCTGAAATAATGATCCTCGCTTGCTCCGCGCTCCCGTCTTTCAGAGCCTGGGTCGCCTTTGCGATAGCTGTCTCACAGAGTTCTCCCATATGGGTAAGCTGTTCATCCAGAAAATGAAGCTGTTCATCAAATTTGTTACGCATAATTTAACCAAACCTCCCTGTGATATAGTCTTCTGTTCTCTTATCTGCCGGTATGGAGAACAATTTCTCCGTATCATTGTATTCCACGACCTCTCCGAGCAGGAAAAACGCGGTATTATCAGACACGCGCACTGCCTGCTGCATGTTGTGCGTCACCATAACGATAGTATAATCTTTTTTCAATTCCATCGCAAGGTCTTCGATCTTGGACGTGGAGATCGGATCGAGCGCGGACGTGGGCTCATCCATGAGGAGCACCTCCGGTTCCACGGCAAGCGCCCTGGCAATACAGAGCCTCTGCTGCTGTCCGCCGGACATGCCGAGAGCACTCGTCTTCAGACGGTCTTTGCACTCATCCCAGATCGCAGCGTTGCGCAGTGACCTTTCCACGATGTCATCCAGCTTTGATTTGGAATGGATGCCGTGTGTCCTCGGTCCGAACGCGATATTGTCGTAGATGCTCATGGGAAACGGATTGGGTTTCTGGAAAACCATACCCACACGTTTCCTTAACATATTCACATCCATGCCCTTGAAGATATTCTGTCCGTCAAGGAGGATCTCACCGTCGATGCGGCAGCCCTCCACAAGGTCGTTCATACGGTTGATGGACTTGAGAAGCGTTGATTTCCCACAGCCAGAAGGCCCGATAAATGCTGTGATCTTGTTGGCTTCGATCTCCAGGTTCACATCCTTGAGGGCTTTAAAATCGCCGTAATACAAATCCAGATTTTTGATACTGATCTTAGACATTTTCTTTCCCTTTCCTTGATTTGGGACGTAGTGAAATCGGATTTTACTACGTCCCCTTTCACAGTTTTTTCACATTTATACTTTTGTAAGCTTTCTCGCGATCACACTTGATACTGCGTTGATCCCCACCACCAGGATGAGCAGGATGACCGCTGTGGCATAAGCCTTATCCATATAGAGTCCTTCGCTTGACAGGACATACATATGGAGAGCCAGAGTACGTCCTGATCCCATTACGCTGTCCGGGATCTGTGCAACCGTTCCCGATGTATACATCAGCGCTGCCGTCTCTCCCACGATACGTCCGATTGCCAGGATCACTCCTGCCAGGACGCCGGGGATCGCTGACGGAAGAACGATCCGGAATACGGTGCGCAGCTTGCCCGCACCCAGTCCGAAGCTTCCTTCACGGTAAGAGTCCGGAACTGCTTTTAATGCTTCTTCCGTCGTCCTCATGATCAGCGGGAGGATCATGATCGCGATGGTGAAAGCTCCTGCCAGAAGGGAGAACCCCCAGCCCAGAGCATTTACAAAGAACAACATGCCGAAGAGTCCGTATACGATAGACGGAATACCGGAAAGCGTCTCTGTCGTCAGCCGGATGACTTCTATGAATTTATTTCCTCTTTTCGCATACTCTACAAGAAAGATCGCAGAGAAGATCCCGAAAGGGACCGCGATCAGCAGGGATAACAACGTCATAACGATGGTGTTGACAAATGCCGGCACCACCGATGCATTCTCAGAGCTGTACTCCAAGGAGAAGAGCGACGGTGTGATATGCGGCACTCCATTGATCAGGATATAGGCGATCAGGAAAATAAGTACGGCAAACGTGATGACAGACGCCAGCATCACGAGCAGCATCAGGATAAATGAACCCGGATGTTTTAAATAAGTTCTGAATTTATCGCCTATCGTTGTCTTATTGATCATCTGCTTGCTCCTGCTCACTTCATTACTCATGATCCGCCCCCCTCTTTAACAATGCCACGCTCAGATTGATGATCAGGATGAACACAAAGAGCACAACGCCTGTTGCGATCAGCGCTTCACGGTGCAGCCCTGTGGCATATCCCATCTCGATAACAATGTTTCCGGTCAGGGTGCGGATGCCATCCAGCATACTCGTCGTAATACGCGCCTGATTGCCGACGATCATGATGACCGCCATCGTCTCACCGATGGCGCGCCCGATCCCCAGCACGATCCCTGCGATGACGCCTGATTTTGCAGCCGGGATGATGACGCGGAAAATACTCCTCTCTTTTGTTGCCCCAAGCGCCAGCGATCCCTCATAGTAATGTGCCGGAACCGCGCGCATCGCGCTCTCTGTCGTCCCTATGATGGTCGGGAGGATCATCATGCCCAGAATCAAAGACGCGGTCAGGATACTGTTTCCGTTGCCAGGCTTCTGTACGATCCCCGCCTTGTACAGCGCGGTACCGAACTCACGGATCAGAGGCACAACAACCACCAGCCCGAAGAAACCATAGATGACCGAAGGGATCCCTGCAAGAAGCTCTGTAGCTGCTTTCAGCGGCTTGTAAATACGCTTCGGACAGTACATCGCCATAAAGACAGAAGTCAGGATACCGATGGGCACTCCGAAGATGATCGCTCCCGCAGTCACATAGAGGCTTCCTACGATCATGGGCAGGATGCCGAACTGATCACTGTTCGGACGCCAGATCTCTCCTGTGATAAACTTGATAAATCCGATTTCTCTCATTGCAGGGATACCATTCGCAAACAGAAAGATGCAGATGAGCGCCACCGCCAGCACGGATGCGCACGCGGCCACGAAAAATATTCCCTGCATGAATTTTTCAGTCCATGCTTTTGATTTCATTTTTTCCTCCTAATGAGCCGGGAAGACATGCTCCATATCTGCCCGGCTCACATTTTAAAAGCGGAAATCTTTTACTCAGTGATTTCTCTTTATGGTATTTTCAGTTTGTACCGATCCGCTTAGATCGCGTCCCATGTTACTACATCACCAAGATAAATGCTCTTTACCTGGTCTGCTGACAGGTCGTCTGTGGGATTGCCCTGATTTACGATGACCGCGATACCGTCCGTTGCGATCACTGTGCCCTCAAGCTCAGCAGCTTCTTCCTCTTTCAGCTCCCTGGATGCCATACCGATGTCATAGCTTCCCTCGATAGCGGAAGTCATACCTGTTGTGGAATCAGATGTCTGAAGCTCAATAGATGCGTTCGGGTTTACTTTTTTATAAGCCTCGATCAACTTCTCCATCAGCGGAGATACGGAGGAGGACCCTCCTACTACACAGCTTCCTTCCGGAGCCTCTCCTGCGTAAGCCTCTACCCCGGATACCGGAATGTAGCCCTCACCGGATACTACTTCCTGTCCCTCTGTACTCATGATGAACGCCATGAAATCTTTTGCGACCGCATTGTCAGAATCCGGTTTTACCGCTACATTAAACGGTCTGGATACTTTGTATGATCCGTTCTCGATATTCTCGGCTGTCGCTTCAGCTCCGTCGATCTTAACAGCTTTTACAAGTGATTCGTCAAGAGATCCGAGAGAAATGTATCCGATCGCGTACTCATTCTCAGATACGGTTGTCATCATAACGGATGTACTGTTTGTTACCTGAGCGTCAAGAGTCGTCATATCGTTGTCATCATCGTCAACAACACCGAACAGCTCTGTGAAAGCGCCTCTTGTTCCTGAACCTTCCTCGCGAGAAACAACTGTGATGGCATTTGCCGCGTCCCACTCGGAACCTGTTCCTTCATCTGCTGCCGCGCCTCCCTGTGCGGATGTATCATTGTTGCTTCCGCATCCTGCTGCCATTGCAGCTACCATTGATACTGCTGCGAATACTGAGATAAACTTTTTCATTTTCATTGTCCCATAATCTCCTTTTCGAATTACGATTATTATGTACTTCGGCATCTTGCCGCTGCCGCCGGAACTGTCTTGCGTCCGTCAACGGTATTTATGATAAAAAAGGAATGTAAAATGTAAGATCAATGTTATGTTAAATCTATGTAAAATCAAAAAAAGGCTGTATTTGCAGGGTTCTCTCACATTTTTCCCACAAATACAGCTTTTTATACAAAGCACCGCACAGCCGCGCATCCGTATGCTATGGCCGGGAGTATTATTCTACTGTCACAGATTTTGCCAGGTTCCTCGGCTTATCCACATCCAGTCCTTTTGCCACGCTGACATAATAACCCATAAGCTGCAGCGGCACGATCGCAAGGCTGGTCGTGAAATACTGTTCTGTCTTCGGAACATACACGGAGAAGTCCGCATTGTCCTCGATATTATAATTTCCATACAAGGTCAGCCCCATCAGGTAAGCGCCTCTGCTCTTCGTCTCCACCATGTTGCTCAGCGTCTTCTCAAAAAGCTCCTCCTGGGTGACAACGCCGATGACAAGGGTCCCATCCTCAATCAGGCTGATCGTTCCATGCTTCAGTTCCCCTGCCGCATAGGCCTCTGAATGGATATAGCTGATCTCTTTCATCTTCAGGCTTCCTTCAAGACTGATGGCATAGTCGATACCGCGCCCGATAAAGAAGATATCCTTTGCATTGGCATACTTGCTCGCAAACCATTGGATACGCTCCTTATCGTCCAGTGTTTTCTGGATTTTCACCGGAAGTCTTCCAAGCTCCGCGATCAGTTCTGCGTACCGGTCCTCACCGATCAGTCCCTTTGCAAACGCCGTCTGGATCGCAAGCAGATACACCGCGATGAGCTGTGTGCTGTACGCCTTTGTAGTCGCCACAGAAATCTCCGGTCCCGCATAAGTATAGAGGATGAAATCGCTTTCCCGGGCGATGCTGGATCCCACTACGTTGACGATCCCAAGGACAGGCACCCCTTTCTCCTTCGCCAGGCGCAGGGCGGCAAGGCTGTCCGCTGTTTCACCTGACTGGGATACCACGATCACCATGGAATCCTTCATAAGCTTCGGGTTCCTGTAACGGAACTCTGACGCCAGGTCCACTTCCACCGGAACGTCCGCCAGTTCTTCCATCACATATTTTGCCACTACGCCTACATGGTACGCCGAACCGCATGCAACGATATAGACTCTCTCCAGGCCTGCCAGCATCTCGCTCGTAAGCCCCACTTCGGACAGATCGATCTGTCCGTCCTTTACATAGGCTCCGACCGTATCCTGGACTGCCTTCGGCTGCTCATGGATCTCCTTCAGCATAAAATGCTCATATCCGCCTTTTTCAGCAGATTCCGCATCCCACTTGATCTCCACCATGTCTTTGTGGATTTCTTCCCTGTCGATATTATAGAAATGGATCTCATCCCTGCTGAGTTCAGCAACCTCCAGGTTTCCTATATAAAAGACATTTCTCGTCTTGTCAAGGATCGCGGGAACATCCGATGCGATAAGGCATCCCGCCTCATTCTTCCCGATGATGAGCGGGCTGTCCTTTCTCGCCGCAAAGAGCCTGCCCGGGCAGTCGCGGAACATCACGCCGAATGCGTATGAGCCTCTGATACGCAGCATGGCGCGGGTCAGCGCCTCCAGAGGCGTGCCTGTCTTTTTATAATAATGATCAACTAATTTTACGGCAATTTCCGTGTCTGTCTGAGAATAAAAGCTATATCCCGATCTGAGGAGCTTCTCCTTTAATTCCTGGTAATTCTCGATAATCCCATTATGCACGAGCACAACAGACATGTCATCCGCACAGTGAGGATGGGCATTATTCTCTGACGGTTCCCCATGGGTGGCCCAGCGGGTGTGGCCGATACCGCAAGTTCCCGGCACCGCCATTCCTCCGTCTGTTTTTTCTGAAAGGATCTTCAGTCTCCCTTTTGCTTTCACGATCTCGATCTTTCCTGACTCTTCATCCCGCACAGCGATCCCCGCCGAATCATATCCTCTGTATTCCAGCTTCTCCAGTCCTGACAACAGGATCGGAGCTGCCGGCTCCTCTCCTACAAATCCTACGATTCCACACATGTAATGCGATCCTCCTTTGACTCAAAACAAAAAGGTGATAAAATCTTCCACTCTTTTTCGAAAAATCTTATCACCAATTAAAAACGACACTACTTCCTCTTATATTCAGGAATATGTTAACAAGCTACGAGGTCTATCATAGCATTATGGAACGCGCTCTGTCAAGTCGCGCCTTTTTCCGCGTGTTATTCACTTATGATAATGTCACCTTAGGATTCTCTTGAGATAATGTCACTTTTTGATAAACTATAAAACTATGAAAGAAGGTAAAATCACATTGTCTCAAAAGCAACTGAAAACATTTAAGATCATCA
>DWYM01000007.1 GCA_019118665.1 Candidatus Mediterraneibacter intestinipullorum | reverse complement strand
ATGTTATACATATCGCACAGCTTTACGATATCATTTACGTCCGGTTCATGAGAGCGCGGGGAAAGCGGATCCCGGAAAAAAATGAGCAGGTCAATATTATTATGCTCGATCTGGGATCCCAGCTGCTGTTTTCCTCCGAGATATCCCGGAAGGAATTTGTGGATACTCAGATTCGTCACGCTTTCCACAAGCATTCCTGTCGTCTCTGTGGCATACAGGTCATGCTTGCTGAGTATCCCGCGGTAAGCGATGCAGAAATTCTGCATCAGTTTTTTCTTCGCATCGTGTGCGATCAGTCCGATGTTCATAATCGATCCTCTCCTTACTGATATTTGTTAGGCTGCAAGCCGACATTCAGCACAAAACCGATCCCCATAAAAAAGCATACAACGGAAGTCAGTCCATAACTTACGAAGGGAAGCGACAGTCCCGTATTGGGAAGGATCAATGTCGCCACACTGATATTGATAGAACTCTGTATCCCTATCAGCGCGGCCATTCCGCCGCAGATGATGCGCCCTCCTGTATCTTTTGCCTTCAAGCCGATCAAAATACAATCTATTACAATTAATAATATCAAAAATATAACCGCACAACAACCCACAAATCCTAATTCTTCTCCGATAATCGCAAAAATAAAATCTGTCTGCGGTTCCAAAACAAAATTTCCGTTTTTTACGGAGTTTGTCTCATCATTGTTGTATCCCTTTCCTGAAAGCTGTCCTGAACCGATAGCCATGACAGAATTCAACTGCTGATAGGATTCGTCGTCCGCGTATTTTTCCGGCTCAAGCCATGCGAGGATACGCTCCTGCTGATAATCCTGCAGCAGAGGCTGATTTGGCTGGACCGCGATGAAAAGAAAGAGGATGACCAGAGGCACAGTGACCGCGAGCACAGTCCCGACGAACTTATAGCTCAGACCCGCAAGAAAGAGGATCACACAAAAAAGCGCTGCAAGACAGATCGTCGTTGAAAGGTTCGGCTGTTTGTAGATCAGAATAAGCGATGGAGCGATCAGCGCCACTGCCTGTATGATAAGCTTCGGACTGTTGATCTTATGCTCCCGGTCCATCAAAAATCTCGCGAAAAACAGGATCATTAAAATCTTTGTCATGTCCGATGGCTGAAATCGGATAAAACCGATATCCAGCCAGCGGGTCGCTCCATTGACATTCACGCCAAGCCCGGGTATCCAGATCGCCGCCAGGAGTACAAGATTGACGACATAAAGTGGCCAGTATAGATTCAGGACCCATTTATAGTCGATCAGTGAGATCACTGCCATGGCCGCAAGCCCCAGGATCACGCCCATGATCTGGTTATTTGTAAAATCCGGTCTTGCGCTCCTGACCATGAAGACACCGAATATCGAGAGGATCAGCACAAGAATGACCAGACTGAATTTATAGTCTTTCAAACTGTAATGCAGATTTAATTTCTTTAATAGATGTTTCAATTCTTTTCTCCCATGTATTTTATATGTATATCTGTCCGTGTAACTGTAATATCAAAATCTTCCCGGCTTATCTCCACATATTTGGATATCGTGTGATACAGATCGCCCTCCAGCCTGTCCACCGCCTCTGAGGTACACTGCATGCGGTCTGATATGAGTAAGTTCTTAAGCCTTTCTTTTGCAACGGAAACAGAATGCACACTCATATGTTTCCCTCCTAATTCCTGTGGAACAGGCTGGTCAGCTTCCCGAGGAAACCTTCCGGCTTGGAAAAGTCGTCAACAGGGATCTCTTCACCGGTAAGTCTTTTGCAGATATTCAGATACGCCTTTCCGGCAAGGCAGTCCTCTCCGACTACAGGTTCTCCCTGATTGGTGGCGATGACGACCTGCTCGTCATCCGGGATCACCCCCAGAAGATCAACAGCGAGGATCTCCGTGACGTCCTCTACTGACATCATATCGCCTCTCCTTACCATATCGATCCTGAGACGGTTGATAAGGAGATCATTTTTCCGTATTCCTGAAGCTTCCAAAAGTCCGATGATCCGGTCCGCGTCACGGATGGCCGATACCTCCGGAGTCGTCACAACGATCGAGCGGTCCGCTCCAGCGATGGCATTCTGGAAGCCCTGTTCGATCCCTGCCGGACAGTCCAGCAGGATAAAATCAAATTCGTCCCGGATATCTTCCACAAGCTTTTTCATCTGCTCCGGTGAAACACTGGATTTATCCTTTGTCTGCGCCGAGGGAAGCAGATAGAGCTCTGGAAACCTCTTATCTTTGATGAGTGCCTGTTTTAAACGGCAGCTCCCCTCGATGACATCCACGATATTATACACGATCCTGTTTTCCAGGCCCATGACAACATCCAGATTCCGAAGTCCCAGATCCGTGTCGATCACAATGACCTTTTTCCCCAGACCAGACAGTCCGATCCCGATATTTGCCGTTGTCGTTGTCTTGCCGACACCGCCTTTTCCCGATGTAATGACGATAACCTCTCCCATGCTGGTATCCCTCCTAATTTACATTCTCACATTTAATCCACAAGAGGATCAAGATAGATGCGCCCGCCGTCGACCACCGCGATCTTCGGACCTCTGATATTGAGGCTTTCCTGATAGATGACCTGGCGTTTCGCCTCTATGTCCCCGATGCAGAGCTGCTTCGGCTGCATGGAAAGAGCAACGACAAAAGCATCTCTGTCGCCGGATGCGCCCGCATGGACAGCGCCGTAGAGTGAACCCACGATAACGACACTTCCTTTTGCGACAACACGCGCCCCCAGCTCCACATCCCCCAGGATCACAATGCTGGAATCGGATTCCAGTATTTCTCTTTTACCCAGGGTTCCTCTGTAAAACTGCCCATCTCTTTTACTGATATCAGTGAGAGACTGTTCTACAATGCTTCTGTACATTGGTTCATTCTTATCGTTCTGTTCTACTACACACAGAATATCGATCTGCGTGTTTTCGCTTATGATCTGCAGGATCTTCTCCTCTTCTGTCCGTGTCAGGTGGCGCCCGCTGAAGCTGAGCGCCATCTTGGCATCCTTGAAAAAGCGGGCAGAAGACCTGAATTTGTCGGCAAGTATCTCCAGCAGGGCATCAAAATCCGCTTCCTGATCCAGTTCGATATCCAGCCCATAGCGGCTGCTCCTGATCGTTACCAGCCTGTCCATCTGTCATCCCCCATCTCCTAATCACCGGCAATACCTGTTCCCAGATCCGCAGCGCCGCCAGTGATCACTTCCTGCGCCGCATCCGGATTAAAGTATACTTTCGCAATATCTCTGCCGATCTCCGCGGCATATCCTGAATTGTATCCATAGGTAATACGCACAGCGATGGATAGCTGAGGCGCATCAGCCGGCGCGTATCCCACAAACAGCACATGGTCTGCATGGAGTTCATTGTGCTGTGCTGTTCCGGTCTTGCCAGCCATCGTAAAATCGATCCCATAAAAGGAAGCTGTGCTCGCTATTACCCGCTCCATTCCGGTGTGGAGCGCATCCCATGTCGTCTGACTGAGCCCATCGATGGTATGGCTTACCTCTGCTTCATAATCTTTGATGAGCTTTCCGTTGGAATCTGTCGTCTTGTCAATAAGCGTCAGATCATATACCGTTCCGTTATTTGCCACTGCGGTCACATAACGGTTGAGCTGGCTGACCGTGTAGTTATTATTTCCCTGTCCGATCGCGGACTGGATCGAATATTCGTTGGATATATTCGGCTGCGCTTCCGGTATCTCCAGTCCGGAAGTTTCGTTCAGACCGAACATCCCCGCGTATTTTGCCAGCTTGTCCGTACCGATATCGCTGTCATAATTTCCTTCCGCATCCATGCTGAGGTCATATCCCACCTGATAGAAATAGATATTGCAGGAATGCTGGATTGCCTGTACAACGTTCAAAGAGCCATGACCTCCGTTAGGATAGATCCAGCATGTCGGACTCGGTGTCACCGTGTCAAACACTCCGTTACAGTAGATCGAAGTCCCGGTGCTGACAACTCCTTCTTCAAGCCCCGCCGCAGCGGAAATCATCTTATATGTGGAGCCGGGCGCCGTCAGTTCCTGAGTGGCCCTGTTATAAAAGATCCTTGCCAATCCGGTGTTCAGTTTATTGTAATATGCCGAATCCATCGTGTTTGCCAGGCGGTTATTATCATATCCCGGATAGGATACACAGGCAAGCACATCGCCCGAATTAGGATCTGTCACGACAATGCCTCCCGAACACGGCTCCAGAGCAAGCTGTCCCGGAGTGATCTCAAGCGTCTCAATCTTATTATAAAGCCATCCGTACGCGCTGACCGTCCCGCTCAAAAGACCGTTATACGCATTTTCATCCATTGGCAGGACCCCCTGCTCATAGGCGATGGCACAGATCTGAGCGCCTGTGATACCCCCTGATTTTATAAGATATTTATAGAGAAGTTTGTCGAATTGGCTGGTTTCCCGCAAATATTCTTCCAGATAGGCGACCAGTCCCTGATATACCTCTTCAGAACTGGAATAAGTACTGTTGCCTAGCTTCGTTGTATCGACCCAGTTCCTGGATATTGCATAATTCAGATAAGTGTACAGACTGATCGTTTCATTCTTGGCCCAGGCGATCTGTGTCTCATCCTGTGGATCGATCTCATCTGAGAGCAAAAGTCCTGTGGACTCTTTCAGCACTGTATCGCAGACATAATCCATGTATGCCTGCATCTCATTGGACAGGTCTCTGTAGGCAGGAGCCTGGGGATCATTGAGCTGTGATAAAAGTTCGCTGAGAACAGATTCCTTTCTGGATGTGAAGGCAGCATATACCGCTTGTTCTGCTGCTCCGGCATTTTCGTTTCCGAAATGGTCCATATCGATGATCCCATTGGCGATGAAAGCATTGTAGGCATCTCCTACCGGGATGATAATGTCCTTTGTATCGGCAGCGACAGACGGATCATAATCCAGGACATTTGCAAGTTTGCTCAGGACGATCCCCGCCAGTTTTTCCTCCAGCAGTTTGTACGCTGTGATCTGGATGTTCTTATCTATGGTAAGATAGACGTCGTTTCCCGCCTTTGGATCTGCCGTACTGACGATATCCGTAACCTTTCCAAGATTATCCACATAAAAGGTCTGTTTGCCTTTTTCACCTTTGAGCACGCTGTCAAAAGTCTGTTCGATCCCTGATTTGCCGACAATGTCAGAAAGTGAATATCTCTTCTTTTCATCCTCGTCAAGAGCGTCATATTCTTCCTGGGATATCTTTCCTGTATAACCGATGATGGAAGCAAAATATTCCCCATCAGGATATCTTCTCAGAGAATCCTCTGTAATATTAACACCTGTGAGGGAATCCTGATTTTCCATGATGGCTGCCGCTGTCTCATTGCTGACGTCCGATGCGAGCGTGGTGCTGAGATACTGCTGATAGCTGTTAAGACCCATGGCATAGCGCATATTGACCATCTTAAGGATATATGCCGGATCATGGTTTTCATCGTCAAGCCCATACCGCTCGGAACAGAGATAATGCATGATCTCTCCGGCTGACTGTTCTCTCTGCTCCAGCTTCAGATCATCCACATAAGGCTGGCCGTAAACATCCGCAACAAAGCGAAGCCTCAGTGTTTCATTTGTCTCCGCGAACTGATACTCGCCCGATGAATCCAGAATGATCCCGAAACTGTCGATAACAGAATCACCGTTTTTCTCAACGATGGTCAGGACCTTGTCCAGAACAGCATTTAAAATCTCGTTTTTCTTATCCGAGCTCGTATCCGTTGGGATCCGGTCCTCGATCGTTACAGAATAAGCAAGCTCATTGTAAGCAATGAGTTCGCCGTTCCGGTCGAAAATATTGCCTCTTGTCGCTGCTATTTCCTTGGTCCTCCGGATCTGAAGCTCATAATTTTCCAGATAATCCTCTCCTTTTACGATCTGAAGATAGAAAAGCCGCCCGACCAGCACCGAGGAAGTCAGACAGAACACAACGATGAGTACGATCAGCCTGGACCGCAGGATATAATCGATCGCCTCTTTTATCCGGTCAATGATTTCTCTAAACAAATTTACTTGCACTCCTT
>DWYM01000061.1 GCA_019118665.1 Candidatus Mediterraneibacter intestinipullorum | reverse complement strand
AGCCGCGGACGATACACTCGATGGGGAGCATGTTCAGCTTCCGGCACATCATGCTGTTGCCGTCGAACTGAGGCTGACGGAAAAATTCCGGCATATCTTTCACATCTGTCGAGATCATATGATTCGGCAGGATATCGGAAGTCATGTCAAACCAGAATTTGGACATCTGTGTAAGAACAGTTCCTTTCTTAGTAATCGTGTTTTTCAGGATCACGTCAAAACAACTGATCCTGTCAGTGGCAACAAGGATCAGACTGTCGCCGTTGTCATAGATTTCGCGTACTTTTCCTTCTTTGATCGGTTTCATTTCGTATACCTCGTCTTATTACATAGTTTAAGTAGTTCCTTTAATAGAATAGGCATAAATGACAGGAAAGACAATAGTTTTTTTCATTTTTTCCAATTTTCCGGCGCAGATGGATGGGATGAGAGTGTGACGCGCAGGCCGGAGTGTGATGCAGATTTACAGCGGATACCTGATATGTTAAAATACAAAAAGGACCGCGCCGGCATATCGCTGCGAATTTCCTGATATCACCGCCGTGGTATATTTTATCGGAAGGTACTGTGTTATGTAAAATGAGGCGATAAGAAACAGGAGGAGCACATATGATAACAGTAAAAGAATACAGAGGGCACATCCGCAACTGGGAGGAGCTCTGTGAGAGGCTGGAGATCCCGCTTGATCTTACGAGACAAGAGCGGGAAGAAAAGATCCTCATCCGCGCGTACGAGACATGGGGGTACGAGATGGCGGACCACATGCACGGCATGTTCGCGTTTGCTCTGTGGGATGAGGATGAGAAGAAACTGTTCTGCCTGAGAGACCATTTCGGAACCAAGCCATTCTATTATTATGAGACAGAGGACGGCAGCCTCCTCTATGGCACCACGATCCGACAGATCATGGAGCAGCCCGGATTTGTAAAGAAATTAAATGAAGAGATGCTGCAGTTATACCTGAGCCTGACTTATGTGGCGGGGGAGAATACATTTTTCCGCGGGCTCAAGAAGCTTATGCCGGGACGGTATCTGATCTGGCAGGATGGGAAGCTGAGTATAACGAGATACTGGACGCCCGCCTTCCGCCTGGACGACAGCAGGACCCTTGAGGAGTGGGCGGATGAGATACACACAACTCTGAAGGAGATCATGCCGGAGGTCAAGACGGCGGATGAGACAGCGGAATCCTTCCTGTCCGGCGGCGTGGATTCCTCTTATGTGCTGGCAATGTCTGATGTGGAGATGACGGATTCCTGCGGATATGAAGAAAAGCGTTTTGACGAGTCCGGGCTGGCAAAGCAGACGGCTGAGATCCTGGGAAGGAAGAATTCCCGGTGTCTGATCACGCCGGAGGAATACTTCGGCATCGTGCCGTATGTGATGTACAACATGGAACAGCCGCTGGGAGACGCGTCGGCCATCGCATTTGCCATTGCCTGCCGCGCCACGGCTCAGCACACGAAGATCTGTTATTCCGGCGAAGGAGCGGACGAATTTTTCGGCGGATACAATATGTACCGCAACGCGGAGCGCTACGGCGAGAACCTGAAGACGTTCTATGTGGGTAATACAAATATCATGAAGGAAGACGAGAAGAAGCGCATCCTGAAGAAATACGATCCGGATGTGCTTCCCATCGAGATCGCGCGACCCATCTATGAAGAGACAGAAGGACTCGACCCGGTGACAAAGATGTCGGATGTGGATATCCAGATCTGGCTGGAGGGAGATATTTATCTGAACGTGGACAAGATGAGTCTTGCGGCAGGGCTTGAGATCCGGATGCCGCTGACGGACCGCAGGATTTTTGACATTGCCTCCAGGATGCCTTCCAAATATAAGGTCAATGAAGAGCAGAACAAGGTAGCGCTGCGCGCTGCCGCGGCAAAAGTGCTTCCGGAAGAGATCGCCTTCCGCAAGAAACTGGGCTTCATCGTGCCCATCCGCATCTGGATGGCTGACGACCGCTACAATCAGGATGTGAGGGAGAAATTCCGCAGCGAGATGGCTGAGAAGTTTTTCAATGTAGATGAGATCAAAGCGATCTTTGACGATTATGTGGGCGGCAATTCGGACAACTGGAGAAAAGTATGGACCATTTATACCTTCCTTGTATGGTATGAAGAATATTTTGTAAAGCGCTGAGGTGAGGCTATGATAATCGATACACATGCGCATTATGATGACGAGCAGTTTGATACGGACCGGGACGAGCTCTTAAAGAGCATGGAAGCGGGAGGCATCGGCCTTATCGTAAATGCAGGCTCCACTATCGATTCCTGGAAAAAGATCGTGGAACTGACAGAAGCATACTCTTTTATGTACGGAGCCATCGGCATCCATCCCGATGAGGTGGGGGACATGGATGACGTGCAGTTTTCAAGGATGTCCGACCTGCTTGAGCTGGATAAGATCGTTGCCGTGGGAGAGATCGGACTGGACTATTACTGGGATAAGGAAGAGCATGACCTCCAGAAGGAGTGGTTCATCCGCCAGCTCGGGCTTGCCAGGGAAAAGGACATGCCTGTCATCATACACAGCCGGGACGCGGCGGCTGACACTTTTGAGATCATGAAACAGCATGCCGCGGGAATGAAAGCGGTCATCCACTGCTACTCCTATTCCGCCGAGATGGCGAGGGAATATGTAAAAATGGGATACTATATCGGCGTTGGCGGCGTGGTCACCTTTAAGAACGCCAAAAAATTAAAACAGGTGGTGGAGGAAATCCCGCTTGCGTCCATTGTGCTGGAGACCGACTGCCCATACCTGGCGCCTGTCCCATACAGAGGAAAACGGAACACCTCCCTGTATCTGCCCTATGTGGCGGAACAGGTCGCGGAGCTGAAAGGGATCACAGTGGAGGACGTCATCCGGCAGACAGAAAAGAACAGCAGGGAACTGTATGGTTTATGAAATACTTATGAAGGGGGCGTCCCCCTTTCGCCTAAGCTGTCCCAATATCCCGAAAAGGAGGAACACATGAAGCAGCCTACCCTTGGAAACCCGCAGAACACCATCGCGGTGCTGCAGAAATATAATTTTGTTTTTCAGAAAAAGTTCGGTCAGAATTTTCTGATCGATACACATGTGCTGGACAAGATCATCCAGGCGGCGCAGATCGAAGCGGACGACTGCGTGCTCGAGATCGGTCCGGGGATCGGTACGATGACCCAGTATCTCGCCTGCGCGGCGCGGAGGGTCATCGCGGTGGAGATCGACCGGGCGCTGATCCCCATCCTGGAGGATACACTGGATGGCTATGAAAATGTGAGGATCATCAATGAAGACGTGCTGAAGGTGGACATCGCGAAGCTGGCAGAGGAGGAAAACAAGGGCAGGCCCATCAAAGTGGTGGCAAATCTGCCCTACTATATCACCACTCCGATCATTATGGGGCTTTTTGAAAATCATGTTCCCATCAAAAGCGTCACGGTCATGGTCCAGAAAGAGGTGGCGGACCGGATGCAGACAGGTCCGGGCTCAAAGGATTACGGCGCTCTGTCCCTGGCTGTCCAGTATTATTCCAGGCCGTATATCGTGGCAAATGTGCCGCCGAACTGTTTTATGCCCAGGCCGAAGGTGGGGTCGGCGGTGATCCGACTGGACCGCCATGAGCGGCCGCCGGTGCAGGTGCGCGATGAGAAGCTGATGTTCCGCATCATCCACGCGTCGTTTAATCAGAGGAGGAAGACGCTGGCGAATGGGCTGAAGAATTCAGCGGAACTTGATCTTACAAAAGAAGAGATCGAGGAGGCCATTCTGGCTCTGGGCAAAGGGGCCAGTATCCGGGGAGAGGCGCTGACGCTTTCTGAATTTGCCCGGCTGTCCGATCTCCTTGGAAAGCATATGCATGACTGAGCGCGTGGAAATCATCTGACGCGTCATTCATAAATATTTAATAGTCAGTTTATTGTTTAATTATGCGTTTTTTAGTATAATATAAAGATCATACGGAGAAAAAGAAGGAAAAAAAGAAGGAAAAAAGGAAAAGAAGGAGGACGGTCACATGGGGAAAGATATTGACAGCATTTTTTTCGACATTACTCCCGGGATCGACGAGCTTGCGGTAAAATGTGAGAAAAACAATGCGATTGAAAAGGAATTATATACCAAATACGAGGTGAAGAGGGGATTGCGTGACCTGAACGGAAAAGGCGTTCTTGCAGGACTTACCAATATTTCCGATGTCTGCGCGTCCAAAGTTGTTAACGGAGAGACCGTACCCTGCGAAGGAAACCTGTTTTACCGGGGATACAATATTAAAGACATTGTAAAGGGATTCCTGGCGGCAAAACACCCCGGATTTGAAGAAACGGCATACCTGCTCCTGTTCGGAGAGCTTCCCGATAAAACGGAACTCAGGAATTTTCAGGACATGCTGGCGGACCGGAGGATGCTCCCGCCGAATTTTATGCGCGACGTTATCATGAAGGCTCCCAGCCATGATATGATGAACAGTATCACAAGAAGCATCCTTCAGCTTTATTCTTATGACGCAAAAGCGGATGATACGAGCATCCCGAACGTGCTGCGCCAGTGCCTGAACCTGATCGCGCAGTTCCCGATGCTGATGGTATACGGCTATCACGCATACAATTACCGCAGGGGCGAGGACCTTTATATCTATGCTCCGAAGCGGGAACTGTCCGCGGCGGAAAATATCCTGATGATGCTGCGGGAGGACAGAAAATACACGAAACTTGAGGCTAAGATCCTCGATATGGCTCTTGTTCTTCACATGGATCACGGCGGCGGCAACAACTCCACCTTTACGACCCATGTGGTCACATCCTCCGGCACGGACACCTATTCGACCATGGCGGCCGCGATGGCATCCCTCAAAGGACCGAAACACGGAGGCGCGAATGTGAAAGTGACCCAGATGTTTGAGGATATGAAGGAGCATCTGACAGACTGGGAGGATGACGATCAGATCCGGGCATATCTGGAAGCGCTTCTTGACAAAAAGGCATTTGACAAGAAAGGGCTCATCTATGGTATGGGGCATGCGGTGTATTCCATTTCCGACCCGCGTGCAGACATCTTTAAGCGCTTTGTAAAACAGCTTGCAAAGGAAAAGCACCACGAGAAAGAATATGCCCTCTATGAAAAGGTAGAGCATATGGCGCCGGAGATCATCGGAGAGAAACGCAGGATGTATAAGGGCGTCAACGCAAACGTGGATTTTTACAGCGGACTTGTTTACAGCATGCTGGATCTTCCTCCGGCGCTGTATACACCGATCTTTGCGGCGGCGCGTATCGTAGGATGGAGCGCGCACAGGCTCGAGGAGCTTAAGAATGTAGACAAGATCATACGCCCGGCGTACAAAGCTCTCGCGCCACACCGCGAATACATAAATCTAGATGACAGGTAAGTGAGCAACATGAGAGACGAGTTTTATTTCCCGTCAAAGGACGGTAATACTGAGATCCATACGATAGAGTGGAAGCCGGAAGGCGAAGTAAAAGCTGTCCTTCAGATCTGCCACGGAATGGTGGAATATATCAGACGATATGACGAATTCGCGCGGTTCCTGTGCGACAGAGGCTATTATGTCGTGGGAAATGACCATCTTGGACACGGCAAATCCGTACAGGCAAAATCCGAGTATGGATTCTTTAATGAAAAATACGGAAACGCGTGTGTCCTGGGTGATATGCATACACTGTGCCAGCGGACGGCCCGGAAATATCCCGGAGTGCCGTATTTCATGCTCGGACACAGCATGGGCTCTTCACTGCTGCGGCAGTATATACAGATGTATGGGAATGGGCTGAGCGGCGCTGTGCTGATGGGCGTGACCTCGGATCAAAAAAAAGCAGCGCTTCTTTTCGGAAAGCGGCTGTGCAGGGTAATGGCGGCTTTCCGCGGGTGGCATTACCGCAGCAAGATGGTGGATAAGATGGTAGTGGGCCCCTACAATAAGAAATTCAAGCCCGCGCATACCCGCGCGGACTGGATCACCAGCGACCGGGAACAACTTGACGCATATGTTTCTGACCCGCTCTGTTCCTTCATGTTCACGGTAAACGCCTATTACAATGTATTTTCGGGCATGATCGGCATGCAGCGAAAGGAAAGTGTGTACATGATCCCGAAAGGGCTTCCCATACTTTTTATGTCCGGGGCGGAGGATCCGGTAGGTGATTTCGGGAAGGGCGTCCGAAAGATCTATGAGAAGTACCGGGCAGCGGGGATCCGGGACGTGACGCTCCGACTGTATACAGGGGACCGCCACGAGATCCTCAATGAGACAGACCGAGATCAGGTCTATGCGGATCTGCTGGAATGGTTTGAAAAACACAGATAAAACAGGTTATTAAAAAGGAAGCTAAATTCGGTCTCCCGATCAGCCGGGGGATCGTTTTTTATTGAGGGATATGTGTTTTTGCACAAATAAACAGATCGTATTTATTGTAAGTTGAACAAAATTATCAAAAGATGTCAAAAAAGTGAAAGACAATGTATGATTATAAAATTTACGGACCGGATAAAATTTGATACGATTTTATCATAAAAATGAAAAGGAGGTCGTTTTATGAAGAAAAGACTTATAGCGCTCATGTTGACTATGGGGATGGTACTTGGTCTGGCAGCCTGTGGAGGAGGTGGATCTGCCTCGAACCAGAGCGGAGGGAATGCCTCTTCGGGGAGCCGGGATGGCGGTGACCTGCCTGTGCTGAAAGTTGCTGTCATGCCCTTCCTGAACTGTCTGCCTGTGCAGTATATGATCGAAAATGGGCTGGATGAGGAAAATGGTTTCAAGATTGAGACCGTCTACTTTGCCAATGGTACTGCAATGAACGAGGCGCTGGCTGCAGACCAGTGGGAGGTGGGCACTCTGAGCGCGGCTGCAGTAAACTCTCTTGCCATTTACGGTGCTTATTGCATTGCTGACATCGGACACTCTGAGGGTGGTCTGTACACGCTGGTCAGCGAGGATTCACCGATTGCCGAGGTTAAGGGCGCGAATCCTTCTTACCCTGATGTTTACGGGGATGCAGACAGTGTGAAGGGGGCTGTGATCGCTACTCAGACCGGTACGATTTCTCATCTCAATGTGAATAAATGGCTTGAGGTTCTTGGACTGACTCCTGATGATGTGGAATTGGTCAGCATGGACTATCCTTCTGCTTATCAGGCGCTGAAAACCGGAAACTGTGACGTGGCTGCTCTGAATCCCCCCACTTCCTATACTGCTGAGAGTGAGGGATATGTGGTGACTTCCAGCCTTTCATCGCTGGACGTGCCTCAGTACGATTCCATCATCGTATCAAACAAGGCATTTACAGAGCGCCAGGATGTACTGGTCAATTATGTAAAAGCGTTCTTCCAGGCAACGGATGCCCTTCAGGCTGATCCGGAGATGGCGGCTTCTATGCTGTACGACTGGTATACATCCAACGGAAGTGAGACGACTCTCGATGCGTGCGCTACTGAGATAGAGACACGCCCCTTTGTTACAAGTGAAGAGGCAAAGGGCATCACGATCGGCGAGTCAGTAAAGGTGACAGGTGAATTTTGGGTTTCCCAGGAACTGTTAGAGGAGAGCAGATATCCTGAGATCGCCACACATATAGATGACACTATTATCAAAGAGGCGCTTGGGTTTTAGACAAGACAAATTTTGATTTTAAGAGAGGAGCGCTCAAATGCCGTGTGCGCATATGGCGTTTGAGCGCCCTTTCTGTTGAAAGGAGAGATTTTCTTTTGAATGAGTATGCAAAACAAAAGCGTAAAGAGAAGATCAAGTTCGGGATTGTGTCAGTGTTTTCTCTTTGCGTTTTTTTCACCATCTGGTATGTCTGCACTGCTGTGCTCCACCTGAAACCAGACTACATTCTTCCAAGTCCGGTTCAGGTGGTGGAGGCGCTCATCGGCAAGCTGACCAACACAGCTCCGGACGGCGCGACTTTATTCGGGCATATCGCGGCCAGCCTCAAAGTAGCTCTTTCAGGATACCTTCTGGGAGCGCTGGTGGGCGTGCCGCTGGGGATTGCCATGGCATGGTTCCGCCGCGTGGACATGTTTGTGACTCCCTTATTTGACCTTATCCGCCCGGTGCCGACCATTGCCTGGATCCCTCTGATGATCCTGTGGTTTGGCATCGGTCTGGGAGCAAAATCCGCCATTATCTTTGTGTCGGCGTTTGTACCGTGCGTGATCAATTCCTATTCCGGTATAAAACAGACCAAGTCTGTTCATCTGTGGGTGGCTCAGACTTTTGGCGCTTCCAGAAAAGAAATGCTTTTCACGGTGGCGATCCCGACAGCGCTCCCTCTGATCTTCACAGGTCTCCGCATCTCCCTGGGAACGGCGTGGATGACCTTGTGCGCGGCAGAGATGCTGGCGTCCAACAAGGGACTGGGATATATGGTCCAGATCAACCGCAGTCTTGCCCGGGCTGACCTGATCGTTGTGGCAATGCTCACCATCGGTCTGATCGGGACCCTGTTCACGGTAGGGCTCAACGCTCTGGAGCGCAGATTTGTGAGGGGAGGCAGAAGAGGATGAAAGCAAAGAAAAGAATTGATTTTGAAAAAATGTTTTACGCAGTGTGTGCCATTGCCTGCTTTTTTCTGTTCTGGTGGTTTATCACTGCTTACACCCCTGCCGGGGAGACGACTCCCGGTCCCATTGAAGTGATCAGACTTCTCATAGACTCCTTTTTTGAGCCTATCGGCAATTATGTGATCACAGGGCATCTGCTCGTCAGCCTGCGCCGGGTATTGGTGGGATTCTTTGTGGCGACTATCCTTGGCATCATCCTGGGGATCGGCATGGGGACGTCCAAATGGGCGGAAGCCATATTTAAGCCGGTCTTTGAATTGCTCAGACCGATTCCCCCCATCGCCTGGATCTCACTGGTCATTTTGTTCTTTGGGATCGGAGAGATCTCCAAGTACATCCTCTGCGGCATCGGCGCGTTTACGAACGTGACCCTCAATGCGTATACCGGAGCCCGAAATGTGGATCAGGAGCTTGTGGGATGCGCCCGGATGCTGGGGACAAGCGAGCGGGCTATTTTCTTCCGGGTTGTCCTTCCTTCCTGCACTCCACAGATATTTGCGGGGATGCAGGTGGCGCTGTCCACAAGCTGGATGGCGGTCCTGGCCGCTGAGATGGTAGGAGCCCAGGAGGGATGCGGCTGGATGATCCAGCGGGGAAGCGACACCCTGAATATTACCCTGGTCATGGTAGGCATGATCGTGATCGGCGCTGTGGGAATGCTGCTGGCAGCCATAATGCGCGTGATAGAAAGGAGGCTGTGCTCATGGAACGTAATGGACAATTAAAGGATTCTTCCATCATATCCATGCGCCATGTGGAAAAAACGTTTATGAACATCCATAAAACCAATGAAGTGGTGCGTGATGTAAGTCTTGAGGTGGAGGAAAACGAGTTTGTTGTGCTTTTTGGCCCGGGACAGTGCGGAAAGACCACCCTGATCAATCTGATCGCCGGACTGCAGCTTCCTACCGGAGGGGAAGTCTATGTGGATGGAAAGAAAGTGGAGGCACCCGGCCGGGATCGGGGAGTCGTCTATCAGACGACTGCCCTCTTTCCGTTCTGCACTGTGATGGGAAATGTAGAGTTCGGTCCTAAAAGCCGGGGAATCGACAAAAAGACCCGCCGGCAGCGGGCGCAATATTTTATTGATCTGGTAGGTCTCGGGGGCTTTGAGAACAGCTACCCCAACCGTCTCTCCGGCGGCATGCGCCAGAGGGTGGGCATTGCCCGTGCATATGCCAATGATCCGAAGGTAATGCTCATGGACGAACCGTTCGGGCATCTGGACGCCCAGACACGCTATATGATGGAGGAGGAGCTGGTAAAGATCTGGCAGAAAGAAAAGCGCACCGTCGTTTTTGTCACAAACAACAGTGAGGAGGCGGTCTATCTGGCTGACCGGATCATTATCCTGACCAACACCCCGACCTGCGTAAAGCAGGAGGTCCGGGTAGACCTGCCCAGACCCCGGCAGTACAGTGATCCGGCTTTCCTGGAGATCCGCCGCCAGATCGAAGAGATCTGCGATGACACCTTGTAAGGAGGAGACGATATGAGTGATGAAATCAAAGTAAAAGTCTCGCATATGACAAAAAAATTTGGTGACCTGCTGGTTTTGGATGATATTTCTTTTGACGTGAAAAAGGGAGAATTTTTGTGTGTGGTAGGACCTACCGGCTGTGGCAAAACGACCTTTTTAAACTGTCTGACCAAGTTAAAGGCGTATGAACTGACCGGGGGCGAGATCCTCATCAATGGGGAGCCTGTGGACCTGCAAAAACATAATATCGCCTACATTTTCCAGGAGTATTCCTCCTTTCCCTGGGCAACGGTAGAGGAGAATATCGCCTACGGACTTAAGGTAAAAAAACGCCCGAAATCAGAGATCAAAGAGCGCGTGGAAGAAATGCTCCGGCTTGTGGGGCTGGAGGAATACAGGAACTATTATCCCGGTCAGCTTTCAGCCAGTATGCTCCAGCGGGTGAGCATTGCCCGGGCCTTCGCGGTGCAGCCGGAACTGCTGCTGATGGATGAACCGTACGGCCAGCTGGACAATTCCCTGCGCTATAAGCTGGAGGATGAACTGATCTCACTTTGGCAGCGCATCGGGACGACTGTTATCTTCATTACACACAACATTGAGGAGGCAGTCTATCTCAGTGAGCGCATACTTGTCCTGACGAACAAGCCGACCGGCATTAAAAAAGAAATCCGCAATGACCTGTCCCGCCCCAGGGATGTGACAGGCGCTGCGTTCAATGAACTTCGTGACGAGGTCACAGATCTGATAAAATGGTGGTGAGATACAATGGCAGAAAAACGACCGAATATTATTTTATTTATGGCGGATCAACTGCGGTTTGACGCCCTTGGGTGCTATGGAAACAATGAGATACATACACCGAATATAGACAGCCTTGCCCTGAACGGGTCTGTTTTTGACAGTCATTTCATTCAGAATCCGGTCTGCTCCCCCTCCCGGTGCTCAATCCTAACCGGGAGATACCCCAGGAACCATGGGGTCCGGGACAATGGGATCCCGCTGAGAGACCAGGAAATCTGCTTCCCCGAGGTGCTGCGGGAAAACGGATACCGCACCGCTGCCATCGGGAAAATGCACTTTACGACCCAGTTCATGCAAAAGGAGAACGAAGAAGATGACTGGCCTGAGGACAGGTATGGCTTTGATGTGGTCCATACGACCTGCGACACAAAGACAGGGGAATATCTGAACTGGCTCAAAGAACAGAGCGGGAAGGATTATGAGGAAGTGAAGTTCCAGGGTGAGCGCAAAGCAAAAGAGGACCGCGCCAGCGCTTCGGAAAAGGATAACAGCGGTCCGCCTCAGGTCTATCCCTGCAAGATCAATCCGGACTTCCATCAGTCCGCCTGGATAGCAGACCGGACCATTGATGTGATCAAAGAGTCCGGGGAGCAGCCATTTTTTGCCCTGTGCAGTTTTGTGGACCCCCATCACCCCTTTGATCCGCCGGAACCCTATGCGTCCATGTATGACCCGGATCAGCTTTCCGCCCCATTGAGAAGAGACGGTGAACTGGATGACAAACCGCCTCATTTCCGATGCCACCGCGTGGGGAAAGGACGAGGCAACGAAAAATACGATTACCGGCGCTTATCGGATCATGACTGGGGACAGGTCAAAGCTGCCTATTATGGGATGATAAGCCTGGTGGATTATCATATTGGCAGGATCATGAAGGCTCTTAAGGATAAAGGAATTGAAGATGATACACTGATTTTGTTTACAAGCGACCACGGAGAACTGCTGGGAGACCACGGACTGCTCTTTAAAGGTCCGTTCCATTATGACTGTCTGATAAAAGCGCCCATGATCCTGCAATGGGCGGGTACAGTGCCAAAAGGCTCCCGCTATACACAGATCACGGAGCATGTGGATATCATGCCCACACTGCTGGATCTGGCAGGGGTGGCAGTGCCCCATGGAGTACAGGGAATGTCCATGGCTCCTGTTCTGCGTGGAGATAAGGGAGCCGGACGGGAGTATGCCCTGACGGAATTTAATTGTAATGACTGGGGGCTGGATGTCAAGACGATCACCGGAAGGGATTACAAGCTTACTTATTACGCGGGGGAACAGTTCGGAGAACTTTATGACCGGAACAAGGATCCCGGAGAGTTTGTGAACCTGTGGGACGATCCCGATCACAGAGACGTCAGGGACAGACTGATCTGCCGCCTTCTGGACCGTATTATCCAGACAGAGGATACGCTGCCTCAGCGGATCGGGAAATATTAAATCGGACGTGCAGTAAACTTAGCTGTACTGCACCCTTTTATTTTGGGAGAGGGATTGCTATAATGATCATAGTTAAGGGTATATAAGGTTGGCAGGGGGTGAAAGGCTGCAGTGATACGTCATCTGATCACAAAGAGAACTTTTAGGTGCATACGAGTGGTGACTATGACCATATTGCTGTGTATCAATGTGGTCATTATCCTGCTGCTGTCAGCGGGGACTTTCAGTTTCTATAAAAAAAGTCTCGTAAGTGAGATCGCTGCCGCCCGTTCCGATGTGCTGAGGCAGGTTTCTGAGCGTGTCCACCAGTTTAAGACGAATATCCATACTTTATCAAATCTTTATTACACGGATACTCGTTTTCAGCAGATGGCATCTGCGCTGGATGAAGAAAACGCGGACATTTTTTTTGAGTATATGGATGGTCTCACAGACCAGTTTCAGGTCTCCTTCCACCAGGTGAACGTGGACTTTTATACGGTGTTTTTATCTTCCTCTGAGATCGGATACTGCTCTGTTCCGGTCTCAGAGGACTACGACTATATGAACCCAAAGATCAAGATCTGGTATAATGACATTTATCAGGCATCCGGAGAGATCGTGGATGTGGCCAGTTACCGGGACCGGGAGCTGGGCATCAACGCTTATTCCGCAGCCCGCACAGTGAGAAATGCCTCCGGCGAGATCATAGGATATCTTATGATAAACGCGGACGAGCGCCAGCTTTATCAGATGTACGCTGATGTGATAAGTTCAGACAGTAATATTTATGTGGTCAATAATGAGGGGCAGATTGTTTCCAGCAGCAGGGACACGATCATCGGGTTCTCCTATTTTAATATGAAAAATCTGGACGGCATGTTCGGGGAGGAGGATTATATAATAACCCGGATTTCCGGACGCACAGTCGTGTTCACCCGTTACAGTGACGGAGAGAGCGGGTTTACTGTTTTCGAGGAGCTGCCTCTCTCTGAAATCCTGTATCCCATCGCCCATGTCCGCCGGATGGTACTCATCCTTGTGCTGCTGGCGCTGGCTGTGGGGACAGCTCTGGCATGGATTTTTTCCGGCAGGATCGCGGCGCCGCTGCAAAAACTGTGTGCAGATGTACGGCGGGTGGAGGAGGGCAATCTGGACCAGTCCTTTGCCATCCAAAGTTTTACAGAGATTAATGACCTGAGCAGCGGCATGGACAGAATGATGATCCATATCCGGGAGCTGATCGAAAATGTCCGTACAAAAGAAGAGGAGAAGCGCAGAATAGAGTTGAACTGGCTTCAGGCTCAGATCAATCCCCACTTTATGTATAATACGCTTTTTTCCATCAAGTGCTCTGTGGATATGGGATACAGTAAGGAAGCCGGACACATGCTCACTGTATTTATCCAGATGCTGAGGGAAATCCTTTCTTCCACAGATGAGATGGTTCCCATCCGGACCCAGATGGAGTTTATCCGAAAGTATGTGGAATTACAGCGTTTTCGCTATGACAACAGCTTCGATGCGCTGGTGGAGTATGACGAGCAGGTGGCGGACTGCCTGATCCCCAAAATGCTGATCCAGCCTTTGGTGGAAAACGCCATCATCCATGGTGTCAAAATGGAAGATAAGAATGGTATGATCACTGTTATTGCCCACCGCAGGGATGGAGACGTGTGCATCAGGATAGAGGATAATGGAGTGGGAATGACAGAGGAGCGTATCCGGGATATCATGAGTTCCCGGGTCAGTGCCGGGCGGGTCCATCTGGGTGTGAGAAATGTCTATGAGCGTATCCGCCTGTATTTTGGAGAGGACTATGGCCTTTCTATAAACAGTGCGCCGGGTGAAGGGACTCAGATCACCCTGTTAATCCCTGTTTTGGAAGAAGGAGCAGTCTCTGTCCGGGACACCCCCGGACTTTGAATGCTCAGTGTACGGAAGGTGAGAGGATTATGCTGAAAGTTTTAGTTGTTGATGATGAAGCGCCTATCCGTCAGTGGATGGCTTACTGTGTAGATCATTTTACCGGTTTTACGGTGTCCGGCATCGCTGCGTCCGGAAGACAAGGGATAGAGATGTATCGCCGTGAACTGCCGGATATTGTAGTATCTGACATTGAGATGCCGGGAATGGATGGTCTGGAAATGCTAAATCAGATGAGCCGCATCCACCCGGCTTATATGATTGTTCTGACAAGCCATGAGGATTTTTCGTATGCCCGCAGGGCTCTGACTCAGGGAGCAGCAGAATATATCCTGAAAACAGAGATCACCAGGGAGGCTTTTGAGGCTGTCCTGAACAAGGGCGCAAAAGTGATCCGGGAGAAAAGAGCGTCCGGCAGCGCAGGCCTTGAACGATCCGCGCAGCGGCTGTTCCAACAAATGGCTGCAAAAGGAGAGCGTATGGAGATAACCGGTGAACTTCTGCGCCGCCATGGAATATCCCTGAAAGACCGTTCCCTTCTGACAGTGGACATATGGAATGAAAACGGCGCGGAAATGCCGGGACTGGGACGGATCGCGGCAGAACTCCCATTTTTGGAAAATCTGTGCATGGTTCCTCTGGATCATGAGCATTTGCTCATAGCGGCTAATATAAGCCGGGAGGGTAGTACCTATATGGCAGCGGAGTGGTTCCGGGGGAAGATCCGCCCGCCCTTTGTGGCAGGGATCAGTGACATGGTTACCGGACTGGAGGAACTGCCCGGAGCAGTCCGCCAGGCGCAGGCACGTTTCCGGCTCCATTTTTATCACCCGGATCGCAGGGTGTTTTGGAGAGAGCCCACAGGCAGTCTTGTTCCCCGGCAGACGCAGATGCTGAGAGTGTCTTTCAGCAAGGAACTGTTTGCCCGGCGGTATGACAAGGCAGCGGCTGTAAAAGATCAGGTGCTGCGGGAGATTATGGAGGACTGCCCCACTGACCTGGAGGCGGTCAAAGATCTCTGCGACTTTTTCGCTTCCACGCTGCTGCATCTGACCATGGAAAGGGAAGAACGCCTGGAACAGATTCGCCGCCAGATTGAAGAAAGCCGGACAATGGCAGTTCTCAAAGAGATTCTGGATCAGGTCTTTGCACCCTTTGAGCATGAGGCGGTACAGCCCAAAAGCTACTCTGAGCCGGTGAGAAAGGCTGTTTCTTTCATAAAGGCTCACTATGCGGAGCAGATCACACTGGGTCAGGTGGCAGAGCAAGTTTCTTTTAACCCGGAATACTTCAGCAGGCTGTTTACCAGGGAGACAGGGCTCCATTTTGTGGCTTATCTGAATAACCTGCGCATGCGCCGGGCAGTGGAACTGCTGGAGCGGACAGACAAGAAGATTTACGAGATTGCTGAAGAAGTGGGATTTTCCAATGTGAGTTATTTTTCCACGGTCTTTAAGAAAAACTTTGGGCAGAATCCCAATGTGTATCAGCGCAATGCGCGAAATATCCCGGAGCATGCGGATCCACAGTGAACGGAGAGCCTTAGACAGCGAAAACCCATCAGCTTTTTGACTGATGGGTTTTTCGCCGTTTTATAAGTTATCTAAAAGGAATGAGTAAAGTGCGACACTTCGCAGTGCCTAAACTTTATGAGGGGGGAGATAGTTGTTGATCAACTATCTGATGTAAAGTATAAAGGGAAAATATGGATAAAATATGATAAAAAAATAAAAGAAGCAGAAAAATTATAAATTCAAAATTAACAAAGCGTCAAAAAAGTAATAAGAAAATATCTTTGAATACAATGAATTGTTAGAATTAAATGTGTTGACGGTGAAAGAAGTCTTTGCTAATATTAAAATCAGGTATATTCTGTTCACTAATAGTAGAAGTGGATGGAAAGATTAAGTCCAGGAAGATTAAAATATACAAATGAGGAGGAACCTTACAGTGGAAAAAGGGGAAAAAGAATTTTAGCATTCATCCTGTCTGTGGTCCTTGCCGGAGGCATGATCTATATGCCTGCGGGCACGGCTTTTGTCGAGGAAGCGGTTCAAGGCGAGGAAATCCTGACAGAATATGCAGTGCCGGAGAATACCGAACTGCTTGATAATGAGGAACTGCTGGAGGGATATGTAGAGGGGCTGCTGAGTATGGGCAGCGTCTCCTTGTTTTCCAATTATGGACAGAGGGCGCTCAATGAGTATGAGAAAGCAGTCTATGACCAGCTGAAAACAAGAATAGTGTCCATTGCGGCAGAAGGCGGGAGTTCGGAGATCACTCTGTCACCGGACAGCGTCCTGACATGGAGTCGCGCGGACCTGGGCATAACCGATGGGGGTGCTTCGACTGAGTCACAGCAGCGGGCAGTCAGCGAGGCGCGAACAGCTATGACAAAGATCAGAGATGTCCTGCTCGTGGACTGCCCTTATGAACTGTACTGGTTCGATAAGACAGCAAATGGGTTTTCGTTCTCATATTATCCTTCTCAATTTAATGGAAATACAGTTTCTGTGAGACTTGGGCAGGTTACGTTTATTGTTGCAGCCGCGTACCAGCAAGACGGCAACAATGTAATGGTGGATGCCACCAGAGCTGAGTCTGCTGCCACGGCAGTTTTAAATGCCCAGACGATTGTTGAGAAATACAAAAGCGCGTCTGATTATGAGAAGCTTGTAGGATATAGAGATGAAATCTGTAGACTCACGTCCTACAACAATACCGCGGCAGCTGATCAGAGCGTTGCTTATGGAGATCCGTGGCAGATCATTTATGTGTTCGATGATGAACCAGATACTACAGTGGTATGCGAGGGATATGCAAAAGCATTTCAGTACCTCTGCTATCTGACACAATTTTCGTCCAACATTGTTTGTTATACAGTGACCGGAACTATGCAGAGTGGTAACAGTTCGGAAGGTCATATGTGGAATATCGTTACTATGCCGGATGGACAGAATTATCTGGTGGATGTGACCAACAGTGATACAGGAACGGCCGGACAGAACGGAGGTCTGTTCCTGTCAGGAGGTACGGGATCTATAGCAGACGGTTGCCGGATGCGGCCTGCGGGAACATCTCAGACACTGCTTTATACATATGATGGGATTACGACAGGCCTGTACGGTTCAGGGGATGACAGTATTCTGAAACTTGCTTCAGGGGAGTTTGACCCCAGTACAGTGATCACATTTACAGCTGCGGCAGATCAGACGGAGGTAACATACGGAACATCTGTTACACTGAGTGTGACAGGAGACGCTTCCAAGAATGTGCAGGTCTGGAATGGGGATAAGCAGATCGGGAGTAATACGCCTCTGACAGGAGGTAAGGCTTCCATAGCGATCAATACGCTGGGGGCTGGTCTTACACCGGCAGCGGCGTCCGGTGACAGTTATGCGAAGAAATATACATTGACAGTAAAGTATGAGGATGGGACCGAATCCAGGGATGTGATCATTACAGTGGATTATCTCCAGGATGCGTCAGTATCCGGACAGCCGCAGACTGAACCTAACGAGGATGGATGGTATAAAGGTGATGTGATCGTGAATGCCCCTGTGGGATATCAGATCACGTCCCTGGGTGATAATGCCTTCCCGGGCACAGGTACACAGTGGGGAAGTTCTATCACTGCTTCCGGAGAGGGAGAAGATATCACCGTTACATATTATCTTAAGAACACCGGGAGCGGAGCGATCGCAAGATGTACGTCGTCCTACCGTATAGATAGAACAGCTCCGGCAGGGTTAGAGGCATCCGCATCTAATATAGCGGATACATCCATGACGATCACAGTGAGCGCTGCTGACAATCTCTCGGGAATCAAAGGCTACAGCCTGACTCTGGGAAGTAGTGGAGCAGGCAATCCGGTGATCACTGATCAGGGAGGCGGCGTGTTCAGCGTCACAGGTCTGGAACCGCGCACAGAGTATGTGTTCACAATGTCAGCTACAGACAGAGCCGGAAATACAGCAAGCGGAACAGTAAACGCATCGACTACAGGGAAGCTGAGTATTGCGGAAGCGGTAGTCACGGTGGAGGGGACCTATGTGTACAGTGGAGCTCCGGTCCAGGTGAGCTCGGATGATGTGACGGTGACGCTTGACGGAGAACTGATCCCGAATGAAGCATATACTATAACTTTCGGTGATGACCTGATAAATGCGGGAACTGTGACAGTCACTGTGACAGCCAATGCTGACAATGAGGACTATACCGGTTCTGCGACTGGCAGCTTTGAGATCGGGCGAAAGGACCTCACTATAACCGCGAAAAACCAGACGATCACTTATGGGGATGACATAAGCAGGGATGTGGCAACAGGAGTTGATGCGGCGGGACTTGCCTCCGGGGATGCCCTGAAGTCCCTGACATGGCAGACAAGCGGGACTGACGCGACACAGAGCGGGACGATCACGGTCTCAGAAGCTGTTATTGAAAATGGGTCTGGTACAAATGTGACTGAAAATTATAATATCACTTATGTCCAGGGGGGCTTAACTATAGACAAAGCACAGACCAGCGTCGGATTTAAAGAGGGATATACTTTGTCGAGAGATTATAATGGGCAGCCTCTTTCCGTGCCGGCAGAAGGAGATATGAATATTTCCGGCGTGCTTTACAGTGATATACAGTTTGTGTGGTACCAGGACAGTGTTGCAGAGGCAAATCGGCTTGACAATG
The DNA here is from genome assembly GCA_019118665.1 of Candidatus Mediterraneibacter intestinipullorum. GTDB lineage: Bacteria > Bacillota > Clostridia > Lachnospirales > Lachnospiraceae > Mediterraneibacter > Mediterraneibacter intestinipullorum. Next base: position 1,724 of record DWYM01000061.1, on the reverse strand, counting down.
CGCCGTCAGATGCAGGCACATATATTTTGACCGCATCTGTTCCGGAAACAAACAATACGACAGCCTCAGACGCTCAGCTTACAGTAACGGTCGATAAAAAGGCGATCCCGGCAGAACAGATAGAACTGGCCCTTCCGGCAGATGGGTATGTATATGACGGCAGCGCTAAGATGCCGGAGATTATCATATGGCTGGATTCCGAAAAGACGGTGCAGGTGCCTGTGAGTGAGTATCAGACAGTCTATTCTGACAATACGAATGCCGGCGACAGCGCGAAGGCAACAGTGACACGCGCAACAGGCAGCATCAATTACGAAATACCCGAAACGACTCTCATGTTCCAAATTCGGAAAGCTGAACAGGCAGGTCTTACTATCACCGGTATGCCGGAAGGAACGATTGCTTATGGAGATACATTTACGTTGACGGCGACAGGAGGATCCGGAGGCGGCGAGCTGACATGGCAGGTGACATCAGGCGCTGATGTTGCCCGGATCGATGCGGATGGTATGGTTACGATCACAGGTATGGGCAATGTGTCTATCACAGTCACAAAAGCAGCTGATAATAATTATAATGAGGCTTTCGCAAACTGGGAGTTCAGTACGGCCAAGTCCAATCCGGAAGTCGGAACGGTGTCATATAACGGCGGAACACTCTATACAACGAGTGATCCCACCGCTGTACAACTGGATAGGACAGGGGGCATACCTGGAACGCTCACTCTGAGCAGCGATACGGTATTTGCGGCAGGAAGAGGAGCTTATACATGGGTGTTTACCCCAGATGATACGGTACATTATAATACAATGTCTGGCGTGATCGAACTGGAGATCACACAGGATACGCCGCTCAATATTAACGTGACAGGTTCCCTGGGCAAGACAGAATACAGTTACGGAGAGCAGATCGACCTGTCTGGTCTGAGCCTGATGGTTGAGTATGAGAGCGGGATTACACTGCAGGTACCGGTAACGGATCAGAACCTTGGTCTGGTTTACGAGAACGGCTCTTTCCTGAATGTGGGCGACGGCATGGTTACTGTCTCCTATACATATGGGGGCAAAACAGTTACCGTGGACATAGGGAACATCCAGGTATCGGCAAAGGCGGTTGCGGATCCTTCCATCCAGCTTGAGGCGGACGCTTACATTTACGATGGCACCGCGAAAGAACCGGTTGTGATCGTAAGAGACGGAAATACAGTGATAGCGGCAGGCGAGTATACAGTGATTTATGCAAATAATGTCAATATCGGGACTGCATCCGTTACGATCACGGATAATCCGGGCGGAAATTATGAGATTGCACAGAAGACAGTTAATTTTGCGATTACTCAAGGGCAGACAGGCGTGCAAACAGGACAGACGAGCGCTCCGTCAGCCGGTGGGACAAATATTGGGAAAGCGGTTCCAACAGGCGATCAGTCAGCGTTAATGATCTGGTTCTTGCTGTCGTCAGCAGCTGCTGCGGGAATCTTCTGTGTGGTGCGCGGCGGACGGAAGAGAGTATAGAACAATATTCGTGTTTTTGATCGGGAAAATGATATGCGATAACACGAGGAGTAAATACATATGGGGTTGTCGTACTAAATATGAACTGCTCCCTGTCAAGTAGACAGATGAAAAAATAAAATTTTTCTATCTCCAGCCGTAGTTGTACGGTTGGAGATATTTTTATGCGGATTTGGTTTGCAGGTAGTGCCTGTATTCTAAAGGTGTCAT
>DWYM01000060.1 GCA_019118665.1 Candidatus Mediterraneibacter intestinipullorum | reverse complement strand
TATATTTGAGCACCGGTATACGATGCTCTGTTTGTCATGCGATTTTCAAGGTACAACTATATCTGAAATACATTTCTGCAATTCATTCATAAAATCTCCATTTTAGACTTGACTTTTAATAGTTAGTCTTTCACTGCATTTCCAGATATTTCAAAAGCCCCCTCCTCAGGCTGGGAGGATCTCTTCATAAGAAAACGCACCTTCTGAGTCTTATTCTACCCTCAGAAGGTGCATTCAGCAATACTAATATTTGCTTATGCCCATTTGCTCATATTTGTACACTTATGTCTGTTCACTTTTATACTTCAAAAATGAGATCTCCGTAAGACGGCATCGGCCATGCTTCTTTATCCACGATCATCTCCAGCTTGTCGACCGGAGCACGCAGAGCTTCCATAGCAGGGAATACGTCCGAGTGATAGAAGTTCGCCTGAACAGCCCCTTCCTCTTTTGCTGCCGCCTCATCCGTAAGCCTGACAAGAACGTCAAGCGCATCCTTTGTCTCTTTCATGAGAGCGGTTACTTTATCCAGGCTTTCCTTCTGCACAGCTGCGTCTGCTCCCGCTGCCGTTACCGCGTTTACGGTATCTGCGAGTGTCTTCGTGTACTTGATAAACGCCGGCAGGAACTGTTTGCTCGTCATATCGATCATAGTGCGCGCCTCGATATTGATAGCCTTGGCGTAGGTTTCATACTGAATCTCCGCGCGGGATTCAAGTTCCGCCTTTGTAAACACTCCAAACCTCTCGAACAGGCCGATCGCCTTATCTGTCACCATAGCCGGGATCGCTTCCACCATGGAGCGGATGTTCGGAAGCCCTCTTCTCTCAGCTTCCTCAACCCATGCCTCAGAATAACCGTCTCCGTTGAATACGATCTTCTGGTTCTCTATCGCATACTTTTTGATCAGATCATGCACAGCCAGATCAAAGTCGTCCGCCTTCTCCAGCACATCGCACGCATCCGCGAACGCCTCGGCAACGATCGTGTTCAGCACGATATTCGGCGATGCCACCGAATCGCGGGAGCCGACCATGCGGAACTCAAATTTGTTTCCGGTAAACGCGAACGGTGATGTACGGTTTCTGTCTGTAGCGTCTTTCGCAAGTTCAGGCAGTGTGCGGACACCTGTCTCCAGCTTTCCGCCCTTGATGCTATGTGTGGCCTCGCCCGTGCTGATCAGCTGCTCCAGCACATCCTCGAGCTGCTCACCCAGGAATACGGAGATGATCGCCGGCGGAGCCTCGTTCGCTCCGAGTCTGTGGTCATTGCCCGGGTCTGCCGCAGACTCTCTCAACAGGTCCGCATGCAGGTTCACCGCCCTTAAGATACAGGTGAGGACGAGCAGGAACTGTGTGTTTTCATGAGGCGTCTTCCCGGGATCCAGCATGTTGATGCCGTCATCTGTTATGATGGACCAGTTATTATGTTTGCCGGACCCATTGACTCCCGCAAACGGCTTCTCATGGAGAAGACATTTCAGCCCATGCTGGCACGCAACCCTTTTCAGTGTCTGCATAACGATCTGATTGTGATCGACCGCGATATTTGCCTCTGCATAGATGGGCGCCAGCTCATGCTGTGCCGGAGCGACCTCATTATGCTGTGTCTTCGCTGTAACGCCGACCTTCCACAGCTCCTCATTGACGTCTTTCATGAACGCCGCGATCCTCTGGCGGATCGTCCCGAAATAGTGGTCGTCAAGCTCCTGTCCCTTCGGAGGCATGGCTCCGAAAAGAGTGCGGCCCGCGTAGATCAGATCCTTTCTCTGTTCGAATTTCTCTGCGTCCACAAGAAAATACTCCTGCTCCGGGCCCACAGACGGCGTTACTTTCTTGGATGCAGTGTTTCCAAACAGTCTCAAAAGCCGGATCGCCTCTTTGTTGATCGCTTCCATTGACCTCAAAAGCGGCGTTTTCTGATCCAGCGCTTCTCCTGTATAGGAACAGAATGCTGTGGGGATGCACAGTGTCGCGCCTGCCGCGTCCTGTCTGACGAATGCCGGTGACGTGCAGTCCCACGCCGTATATCCTCTCGCCTCAAATGTGGCTCTCAGGCCGCCTGACGGGAAAGAAGAAGCATCCGGTTCTCCCTTGATGAGCTCTTTTCCTGAAAAGCTCATCAATACCTTCCCGCTGGGCAGGGGCGCTGATATAAAGGAATCGTGCTTCTCTGCCGTCACGCCTGTCAGCGGCAGGAACCAGTGCGTATAATGGGTCGCTCCTTTTTCGATCGCCCACTCCTTCATCTCATGCGCGATCACATCCGCGGTCTCGAGATCCAATTCCTTGCCTTCCTCGATCGTCTTTTTTAAATTTTTATAGACCTTCTTAGGTAGACGCTCCTGCATCACTATATCGTTAAATACATTTTCTCCGAAGATCTCCGCTACCTTGATTGGTTCTGTACTCATTGAAAATCCCTTCCTTCCTGTCTGCTTGAGAATGAAAAAAGGGCACTCCAAGCTCTGTTGGAACGCCCTTGTTCATTTCTATGTCAGTCAGTATAACCCAACTGCCCGGAAAAGGCAAGTATTTTTTACATCAAATTTTTATTCAGGTCTTCTAAAAAATTTTCAGGCTTTTCCGATCGATCCGAATAATTCCATTTTTTCTTTTACAGTAGCCATGATCGCGTCTGTACCCGGCTTAAGCAGTTTACGCGGGTCAAAGCCTTTGCCTTCCTGATCCTTGCCCGCCTCGATATAACCGCGTGTAGCTTCCGCAAATGAAATCTGGCACTATGTATTTACATTGATCTTTGCAACGCCGAGGCTGATCGCCTTCTTGATCATATCCTCCGGAATGCCTGTACCACCGTGAAGCACGAGCGGCATATCGCCTGTGAGCTGCTGGATCGCGTCCAGAGTCTCAAAGCTTAAGCCCTCCCAGTTTGCCGGATATTTTCCATGGATATTGCCAATGCCTGCTGCCAGGAAGTCAATTCCCAGATCTGAAACCATCTTACACTCCTTCGGGTCAGCGCACTCGCCTTTTCCGATCACGCCGTCTTCCTCTCCGCCGATGGAGCCAACCTCAGCCTCGATGGACATATTGTGGTCATGAGCGATCTTAACGAGCTCTTTTGTCTTCTCAACGTTCTCATCGATCGGATAGTGTGAGCCGTCAAACATGATAGAGGAGAATCCCGCCTCCACGCATTTTAAACATCCTTCATAGCTGCCGTGGTCCAGGTGAAGGGCAACCGGAACCGTAATGTTCAGCTCTTCGAGCATCCCGTTCACCATGCCTACAACAGTCTTGTATCCTGCCATATATTTCCCAGCGCCCTCGGATACTCCAAGGATAACCGGAGAATTGCACTCCTGAGCAGTCAGAAGGATCGCCTTCGTCCACTCAAGATTGTTAATGTTGAACTGACCTACCGCGTAGTGTCCTGCTTTTGCTTTCTGAAGCATTTCTGTTGCTGATACTAACATACTTTTTTCCTCCAATTCTAACTTCCCTGCCGGATCACGCGCGAACGGCCGCCGGGATTGTTTGATTGTTTTGAATCTTTTTCTATTATATCCCATCCCGAACGAAAACACAATCTTATTTTCTCCGCTTCAGCTTCGTCCCGACAGATCTGTTTCTCCATACAACAAGCGGAATGTGATGGTGACTCATCTGCCCTGTTTACAAAAAACAGAAAAAGAAAAATCCCGGCAAAGCCTGTAAAACAAGCTCTTCCGGGATTTCGTCCAGTGACTCCGAGGGGAATCGAACCCCTGATTCCAGCGTGAGAGGCTAGCGTCTTGACCTCTTGACCACGGAGCCTTATTAATATCCGCTGTACGGCAGTGCCTTACAGCGAGTATTAATATACCATATGATTTTTCATAATGCAAGTATTTTTTTCATTTTCCACTCATTTTTCCGCAATTTTCCCCGACACTGACAGGCCCGTCGCCTTTTCCTGCCTTACCATGATCTTCAGGGCCTGTTTTTTATCTTTTATAAGGACTTCCCGGTGGGCGCCGCCAAATTCTCCGTCAAGCGTCCAGGGGATCTCCTCCTCACACTCAAAGCACACCTTTCCCGATTTAAACGCATACATCCTCTGGGGGTTGATCTGTTTCATCAGGATGGCTCCGAGCAGCTCATTTAATTCAAGAGGATTTTTGGGCGTCCTGAGCAGAGTGACTTCGAACTCTCCGTCGTCAAAGACCACATCCGTGCCGATGATCCCTTTAAAACCACCCACGGACCTGGAGTTCGTCACCATCCCGAATATGAACTCATCCTCAAATGTCTCTCCGTCATGAGTCACCTTCATTTTATAAGAAGGAATATTAAAGATCCTTTTGGTCCCTTCCAGCACATAGGCAAGATGCCCAAGGATATTTTTCATGCTCTGCTTTGTCTCATACGAGACATCCGTGAACAGTCCGAACGCCGCGATATAGATAAAATGCTCCTCATTGAACATCCCTACGTCGCATGAAAAAGGCACGCCGTTTACCGCAGTGTCAGCGGCGCTTAAGATGTCCTTTGGGATTCCCAGGCTGGCGGCAAAATCATTGGTTGAACCCGCCGGAATATATCCCAGCGGGATATCGATGCCACAACGCTGCATGCCCCCCACAGTCTCATTCAGAGTACCGTCGCCGCCGCTGCACACGAGCAGGTCAAGTTTCTCCTGATAAGACTGCACCTTTTCGGCAGCGTCATGAATGCTCTGAGTTGGATAAACCGTCACCTCATACCCGCCTTTGATAAAAATATCCAGCACGTCAGAAAGTTTCGGTTTCAGTATTCCCGTCCCTGCATTCGGATTGTATATAAACAGCATTTTTTTCATAATACATCCCTTTCCTGTCCCTACGGCCTTTATCCCTTATCACATTCACCGGCCCATATGCTCCGGGGTTCTTTCTTTTCATAAACGGAGGCTGCACTTCCGCACAGCCTCCAGCTATCATATCGTTTATTTATCCGAAGCCGGCCGCTCACCGACAGCTTCTCATTTTATCAGCATGCATTGTTCGCAAAAAAAGTACGAATGCCTTCCGCCGCTTTTTTCTCGTCCTCACCCTCAGTCACAACAGTGATCTTTTCTCCGTTTGCAAGACTTAAGCTCATCATTCCCATAATACTCTTGGCATTCACATTCTTCTCGCCGATCTGAATATAGATCTTGCTCGCGTACTGGCTGGCTTCCTGTACAAGCAGTGCGATCGGTCTTCCGTCCATTCCCGTTTCTGTCTTTACTACAACAGGTGTTTTAATCATAAATAATCCTCCTTGTGTTCCTGCCTTACCTTGTCTGCCATCTCACTCAGCCTGCGCAGCCTGTGGTTGATACCGGACTTACCGACAGGCGGGGTCAGAGCCTCGCCAAGTTCCTTGAGGGTCGCTTCCGGATTATCCAGGCGGGCATAAGCCGTTTTCACCAGATTCTCCGGCAGATTTTCAAACCCTACCGTATCTCTGAGATATGTAATGTCCTCGACCTGTTTCACTGCTGCCGAGACTGTCTTGTTGATATTGGCAGTCTCGCAGTTTACCTTCCTGTTCACGGAATTACGCATTTCCTTGAGTATCCTGACATTCTCGAGTTCCATCAGGGATACATGCGCCTCCATCACATTCAGGATATCCACTATCTGAGCGCCTTCCTTCAGATACACGACAAACGACTTTTTGCGGGACACGATCTTCGCGTCAAGTCCAAAGCTGCAGATCACATTTTGGATCTGCCGGGCAGCCTCGGACGAAGCGCAGACGATCTCAAAGTGATAGGATTTCTTCGGATCGCTCATAGACCCCGCCGCCTGGAACGCGCCCCGGAGGAACGCCCTTTTACAGCATGTCTGCCGTATCACAAGAGGACTAAACGCATGGATCTCATCCGTGCTCTTTTGCCTCTCCCCGATCATCTTTGTCGCATGAAGGACCCTCAGTGCATCTTCATGGTCCCTCACAATAACCGAATAAGACACACTTTCTTTTTTGATATTTCTCCTGACGGAGATATCAGCTTTTATATTAAATGTTTTTTGCAGTAATGTAAAGACTTTTCTTGCAACAAGAATATTTTCAGAATGTATTTTTATGCTGTACCTGTCAAAGCTGTTGATCACGACCGTCCCGCACATCCCGATAAACGCTGCTGTCTCCGCCAGCCGGCAGTGCCTCGCCGGGCTGATATTTCCCGCCAGTTCTTCCCTGACCTTCCCGGAAAATGACATTCCCTCACTTCCTTTTTGTAATCGTATCTTTCCCGATATCCCGGTGTTCGATACGCACCCCATAATTTGCCTGTTGTTCCATCATCTGGTACAGAGCATTCGCCAGAGTTACAGAACGATGCTTTCCTCCGGTACACCCGATGGATATGACGAGCTGGTTCTTGCCCTCCAGGATATAGTTCGGGATGAGGAACTCTACCATGTCCCTCAGCTTATCCAGGAACACGCGGGATTTCTCATTTCCCATCACATAATCCTGCACTTCCGGATCATTTCCCGTCTTCTCCTTCAGCCCATCTATATAGTAAGGATTCGGCAGGAAGCGCACATCAAAGACAAGATCAGAATCCTGTGGGATACCGTATTTAAACCCAAAAGACATCACAGTAATGTAGAGATTACAGAAGCTCTTTCCCTCGACAAAAATCTTCTCCAGCTCAATCTTAAGCTCCCTTGTCAGAAGCTTGCTCGTATCCAGTATATAGGTCGCTCTCATTTTTAAGAACATGATCTTCTCGCGTTCTTTCGCGATCCCGGTGTCCACTCTCCCCGAACCGCTCAGTGGATGCTGGCGCCTTGTTTCCTTATAACGCTTGATCAGCACGTTGTCATGGGCGTCGAGAAAAAGGATCTCATACTCGATCTCCTTCTGATCCATCTCGTCCAGGACTTCTTTGAGTCCCGAAAAATCCTGGCCTCCTCTTACGTCCAGCCCAAGGGCGATTTTTTTCACATCTTCATCCGGTTCCCCGAACATCTCGACAAATCTGGAGAGCAGCGGGATCGGAAGATTATCCACGCAAAAATACCCCATATCCTCCAGCATCTTCAGTGCCGTTGATTTCCCCGCCCCGGACATTCCGGTCACGATAACAAAACGCATTCCCTAAAACTCTCCTATCTTCTTTACTTCCGGCTCAAGCCTCACTCCGAATTTCTGTTCCACACGGTCCGTCACATCCTCCATCAGCTGTGATACTTCCGCTGCGGTCGCGCCGCCTCTGTTTATCACAAAACCGCAGTGCTTTTCTGACACCTGAGCGTCTCCCACCCGGTAGCCGCGAAGCCCCGCGTCCTCGATCAGTTTCCCCGCGAAATACCCCTCCGGGCGTTTGAATGTACTTCCCGCGCTGCCATATTCCAGGGGCTGTTTTTCCACACGCTTTTCTTTTAATTCATCCATCCGGGCGCGTATTGCCTCCCGGTCTCCTTTCTGAAGCTTCAATACTGCTTCCAGCGCCACATAATCATTCCTGGAGATCACGCTGGTCCGGTATCCCAGGCCCAGCTCCCCAACCGACAGTGTTTTCACCTCTCCATCCGTGGTGAGGATATCGGCAGACTCCACGATATGTTTCATCTCTCCGCCATAGGCGCCCGCATTCATCCTGAGGGCGCCGCCCATCGTTCCCGGTATGCCGGAGGCGAACTCCATGCCTGTAAGGGACGCCTCGCATGCCGCTGCCGCGGTCTTGGAAAGAAGCGCTCCCGCCTGTACGAATATCCGCTCGCCTTCCACACGGATCTTATTCATCTTTTTAAATATCTGGATGATCACGCCGCGGAATCCTCTGTCCCCTACAAGAAGATCGCTCCCATTCCCCATGATATAATAAGGCACCGAATTTCTGAGGCAGATCCCTATGATCTCTCTGATCTCGTCCGCGCAGGAGGCGGTGACGAAATAGTCAGCCGGCCCGCCGATCCGAAAGGTCGTGTGCCTGCTCATCGGCTCGTTCGCAAGCACATTTTCCGCGCCTGCAGCCGCGCATAATTCTTTGTATAGATCCATTGATTACTCCATTCACTTTGAATTTTGATTTCTTAGACATTATAGAGCACTCGGGCTTCAAAGTAAAGACAACAGACAGAAATCTTGCATAATCTGTGAAAACAGTGTATACTGGTTTCGTATCTGTATATTTTTACATGCCGTATTACGGCAATTTTTTATATTTTAAAGGAGTGAAATTAATACCGTGGATTCTGGTGACAGTTTTCAATTAATCATACTTGTGATTCTTTTAATGCTCTCAGCATTTTTCTCTTCCAATGAAACAGCGCTTATGTCAGTGAGCAAGATCCGGCTGCGCACCCTTGCGGAGGCGGGGAACAAGCGGGCCTCGATGGTTCTTGATGTTACGGAGAACCACACTGCCAAGATGCTCAGCGCCATTCTGATCGGAAACAATATCGTCAATCTTTCCGCATCCGCGCTTGCCACATCCCTTGCCTATACATTCGGCGGCTACATGGTCAGTATCGCGACTGCCGTCCTCACCGTTGCCATCCTTGTATTCGGAGAGATCACGCCGAAAAATTATGCTACGATAAACGCAGAGAAACTGGCACTGAGATACATTCCTGTCATACGTTTTTTCATGACAGTCATGACCCCTGTCATCTTTATCATCAACCTGTTTTCACGCGGCATCATGATGCTCCTGCGTGTAGACCCGGACGCGTCTGACAAGGGGATGACCGAAGACGAACTGCGGACCATCGTGGATGTGAGCCACGAGGACGGCATAATTGAATCTGATGAAAAGGAAATGATCTACAACGTGTTCGACCTGGGCGATGCTAACGCGAAGGACATCATGGTCCCCCGGGTACACGTTACATTTGCGGATGTAAACAATACTTATGAGGCGCTGATCGAAATCTTCCGGGAAGACAAGTTCACCCGCCTGCCGGTCTATGAAGACACGCAGGATAATATCATCGGCATCATTAATATGAAAGACCTTCTGCTCTATGACAGGAGCCAGCCGTTCCAGATCAGGGAAATCATGCGCAAGCCTCATTTCACATACGAGTACAAAAGTATTTCCGAGCTTCTTGTAGAGATGAGAGCGTCTACCTTTAATATTGCAATCGTCCTGGATGAATACGGCGAGATGGCCGGACTGATCACACTGGAGGATATTCTGGAGGAAATCGTCGGCGAGATCCACGATGAGTATGACGAGACAGAGGATGACCTGGTGCACCAGATCTCTGACCGGGAATATATCATTGAAGGCTCTGTAAATATTGACGATGTCAATGACCGCCTCAACACACAGCTCTCCTCAGAAGATTATGATTCCCTGGGCGGGCTGATCATCGAATATCTGGACGACCGTCTGCCTGAAGCGGGAGACGAAGTCATCACAGAAGACGGCATCCGGCTCGTCGTTAAATCTCTGGACAAAAACCGTGTGGAAAGCGTCCATGTGTATTTGCCCGAACCGTCCTCCTCAGACACGGATGGGAACAATGGCGCAGCTGCCCCGGACACGGAAGGGGACAGTGGCGCAGCCATCTCAGACACTCATACAGAGAACGCGCCCGCGAACAACTCTGAGCCCGGTGGAAACAGTTCAGAATCCGGCGGACACGCCGATGGATCCGGAACAGCCGGCTCTGATGCGCGAGAAAATACCGGCGCGGAAAACGGAGCATCAAAAACAGTGGGATAAAATATACGCTCACAGCAGATCTTATAATGGGGATAAGACTCAGACGGTGGCTGCCAATACAGGCAGTCACCTTTTTTCTGCCCGCGCATATTGTATTATAGATCAAGCAGAAAAGGAACTACAATCATGCCATATTCTATCATGCTGGATGCCGGACACGGTGGCCGCGATCCGGGAGCCGTATATAATGGGAGACAGGAGAAAGACGACACCCTTGCCCTTGTCCTCGCCGTTGGTGAGATTCTGCAAAACCGCGGGCTTGATGTGCTGTACACCCGCACGACAGACGAATATGAATCCCCTTATCAGAAAGCTATGGAGGCAAATGAGGCAGGAGTCGATTTTTTTATATCCCTCCACCGCAACTCCAGCCCGGAAGCCAACACTTATTCCGGTGTTGAATCCCTTGTCTACAACAAGTCCGGGCTGAAACTCCAGATGGCGGAGAACATAAACGAGCAGCTCGAAACAGTCGGGTTCGCGAACCTGGGAGTCAAAGAACGCCCCGGGCTGGTCGTCCTGCGCCGCACCCGCATGCCCGCTGTCCTTGTGGAAGTCGGCTTTATCAACTCTGACGCGGATAATCAGATCTTCGACGACAACTTCGATGACATCGCCCTTGCCATCGCGGAGGGCATCCTCGACACCCTTCAGATGAACGGACTCATCGAAAACGGTACAGGTCAGGAAAATAATACCGGAAATAGTCCGGAACATTCCGAAGGGATCCCTCAGTACACTGTGCAGGCAGGAGCTTTCCGAAACGGCGCGTACGCGGACCGGCTTCAGAAAGAGCTTCTCCAGCAGGATTTCCCGGCAGTGACCAGCCAGGGCGGGGGACTCTACCGCGTCACTGTGGGTACCTTCCCCACACTGGATGAGGCGGCAGCTATGGAAAGGCGGCTGAAGAGAGCCGGATACCAGACAGTCATCGTGAGCGCATAAAAGGCAGTCATGAACGCAGGACAGTCGTGAACGTAGAAAAGACGCAGAAAACCGGGGAGTTTATGCTCCCCGGCTTTTGCGTCTTTATATCTTCATCCGGCATTCTGCCCTCTTACTCAGCATCAGCCGCATATACGTCTACCAGTTTCTTCAAGTATGCGTATCTCTCCATAGCTTCCTTCTCATTCTGAGCGAACAGTCTGGCAGCTTTCTCCGGATTTGCCCTCTTCAGAGCATTGTAGCGGACTTCTCCATCGAGGAATGCCTGATACTCTTCCTGTTTCGGCTCTTTGCTGTCAAGGAAGAACTTATTGCCCTCAGCCGCCGGATTGAACCGGAAGTTATTCCAGTATCCGCACTCTACCGCAAGCTGCTCCTCTGTCTGAGCTTTGTTCATACCCTTCTTAATACCGTGGTTGATACACGGAGCGTACGCGATAATGAGTGACGGTCCCGGATATGCCTCAGCCTCTGTGATGGCTTTGACTGTCTGGTTGAAGTCAGCGCCCATAGCGATCTGTGCAACATACACATAGCCGTAGCTCATTGCCATGCCCGCAAGGTCTTTCTTCTTCGTCTCTTTACCGCCTGCGGCAAACTGCGCCGTAGCTCCTGTCATAGTTGCCTTGGACGCCTGTCCGCCTGTATTGGAGTAAACCTCTGTGTCGAATACCATGATGTTGATATCCTGGCCGCTTGCGAGAACGTGGTCAACACCGCCGAATCCGATATCGTAAGCCCATCCGTCTCCTCCGAATACCCACTGGGATTTCTTAGCGAGGAAGTCTCTGTTCTTAAGAACTTCATGCTTCTCAGCAAGGTCGCAGTCGCACGCCTCCAGAGCCGCTACCAGCTTGTCCGTAGCAGTTCCGTTTGTAGCGCCGCATCCGAATGTGTCAAGGTACTCTTTTGCAGCAGCCTTTACTTCTTCTTTCTCTGCAATTTCAGCGATCTTTTCAACTTTTGCTTTCATTCTGTCACGGATCGTGTTCTGAGCGAGCAGCATGCCGTAACCAAACTCAGCGTTGTCCTCGAACAGTGAGTTGGACCATGCCGGTCCTTTACCTTCCGGCGTTACCGTGTAAGGTGTGGACGGTGAGGAGTTCCCCCAGATAGAAGAGCATCCTGTCGCGTTTGCAATATACATTCTGTCGCCGTACAGCTGTGTGACCAGCTTCGCGTACGGTGTCTCACCGCAGCCCGCGCATGCGCCTGAGAACTCAAGCAGCGGCTGTTTGAACTGGCTTCCCTTCACAGTGGTCTCTTTGTATTTTGCCACAACTTCCGGCTTCACCGGGATCTCTCTTCCGTAATTGAAGAAATCCTGCTTGCCGGCATTTGCTTCCATGTTGCCCATAACGAGAGCCTTCTCGCCCTTCTTGCCCGGGCACACATTCGCGCAGGAACCGCATCCTGTACAATCGTACGCGGATACTGTTATGGCAAACTTCATACCCGGCATACCGATCATGTCGATGGCTTCCATTCCTTCCGGAGCCTTTGCGAGCTCTTCCTCTGTCAGAGCCACCGGGCGGATAACAGCGTGCGGGCAGACATATGCACAGCGGTTACACTGGATACAGTTATCCGGCTGCCAGATCGGGATATCCACTGCGATCCCGCGTTTCTCGTATGCTGAGGAACCGGACGGAGTAGAGCCGTCTGCATAGTCGCTGAACGCAGATACCGGAAGTGAATTTCCTTCCTGAGCATTTACTTTTGCCTGAATGTTCTTAACAAAGTCAACAACATCTTTTCTTCCGTTCTCGTCCACCTTCGGCACAGCAAGTCCTTCGTCAGCAGCGTTTTTCCAGCTGTCCGGAACTGCCACTTCTACGACCTGCTTAGCGCCCGCATCAATAGCGTCATAGTTCATCTGAACGATCTTGTCGCCTTTTCTTCCGTAAGTAGCCTTTGCGGCAGCCTTCATCAGGTCGATCGCCTCTTCCTCCGGAATGATGGCGGCAAGTTTGAAGAACGCAGACTGAAGGACTGTATTGATACGTCCGCCAAGTCCGATCTCCTTACCGATCTTGATACCATCGATGGTGTAGAATTTGATGTTGTGGTTTGCAATGTATGCCTTCACCTGTCCCGGCAGATGCTTTTCAAGTCCTTCCATATCCCACGGACAGTTCAGAAGGAATGTACCGCCGTCAACAAGTTCCTGAACCATGTTGTACTTGTCCACATAGGACGGGTTGTGGCATGCCACAAAGTTTGCCTGATGGATCAGGTATGTAGATTTTATCGGCTCTTTACCGAAACGCAGGTGGGACATTGTGACACCGCCGGACTTCTTGGAGTCATAGTCAAAGTAAGCCTGCGCGTACATGTCTGTGTTGTCACCGATGATCTTGATGGAGTTCTTATTCGCTCCGACTGTACCGTCAGCGCCAAGTCCCCAGAATTTACAGTTGATCGTGCCTTCCGGCGTTGTAACGAGGGGCTCGTCCGCTGCCAGTGACAGGTTCGTCACATCGTCAACGATACCGATCGTAAATTTCTGTTTCTCATCATTGTGATATACAGCAACGATCTGAGCAGGTGTCGTATCCTTGGAGCCAAGTCCGTAACGTCCTGTGTAGATCGGAACCGCGTCGAATTTTGTTCCCTTGAGCGCCGCAACAACATCCAGGTACAGAGGTTCGCCAAGCGCTCCCGGCTCTTTTGTCCTGTCGAGAACAGAGATCTTCTTAACAGAATCCGGAATCGCGTCGATGAGAGCCTGCGCGCAGAACGGTCTGTACAGACGCACCTTCACAACGCCGACCTTCTCGCCTGCCGCGAGCAGGTAGTCGATAGTCTCCTCGATCGTGTCACAGACAGAACCCATAGCAACGATCACATGCTCTGCATCCTCTGCTCCGTAGTAGTTGAACAGCTTGTAGTCTGTACCGATCTTTGCATTTACCTTGTCCATATAGTTCTGGACGATTCCCGGAAGGGCATCGTAATATGGGTTGCATGCCTCTCTTGCCTGGAAGAAGATGTCCGGGTTCTGAGCGGAACCTCTCTGGCACGGATGGTTCGGGTTCAGCGCATGGGCACGGAAAGCATCGATCGCATCCATGCTTACCAGATCTTTCAGGTCTTCATAATCCCATGTCTCGATCTTCTGGATCTCGTGTGATGTGCGGAATCCATCAAAAAAGTTGATAAAAGGAAGCTTGCCTTCCAGAGCCGCACAGTGAGCGACCGGAGTCAGGTCCATGACCTCCTGGACGCTGGACTCACACAGCATCGCGGCGCCGGTCTGACGACAGGCGTAAACATCTGAGTGATCGCCAAAAATAGAGAGCGCATGGCTTGCCAGCGCGCGCGCGGATACATTGAACACGCCCGGGAGCTGCTCGCCGGCAACTTTATACAGGTTCGGGATCATGAGCAGGAGTCCCTGAGACGCTGTAAATGTTGTCGTCAGGGCGCCTGCTGACAGAGATCCGTGTACAGCGCCTGCCGCGCCCGCCTCGGACTGCATTTCTACGACATTAACTGTCTGTCCGAAGATATTCTCCCTGCCTTCTGTTGCCCATTCGTCAACATGCTCCGGCATAACGGATGACGGTGTGATCGGGTAGATCGCTGCGACTTCTGTATACGCATATGAAACGTGAGCAGCAGCCTGATTACCGTCCATGGTCTTCATTTTTCTTGCCATTTTCTTGTTCCTCCTTAGATTTTACATAGAAAATACATATATACACATGTAGTTTTATTATATCTCTAAAAATGGCAAAAGTCCATAGAGGGCTGTTTGTTTTTTGTATATTTTGGGGTGCAGTTTATCCGCGTCAGATATTCCCGTCATACATTATGTCCAGCCGGTCAGTTGCCTTTATTTATTATCTCCGCAGCGCGTAAATGCACCTCTTTCATTTCTTTTACTTATCCTTAAACTTAAATATCCTGTCTTTCTTCTTCGGCGGCTTACTGCCCTCGATCTTATCCGGCATCGGCTCATACACCTTTCCACTCTTCATCAGAGGCATCCGCCTGTGGTGTTTCCGCAGGTACAGAAGAGCCGCGCCCGCTGCCACAACGATCACGCCCGCAAGGAGCTGGGACACCGGAAAACCGATTCCCGGAAGAAGGAGCTGGTCCGTGCGGAGCCCCTCGATCCACACTCTTCCCAGTCCATAGCCGAATACATACAGAAGAAACAGCTCGCCCTCATACTTCTTATGCTTCCGGTACAGCACAAGAATCACAAGGAGCGCCGCGCACCATACAGATTCATATAAAAATGTAGGATGGACCTGGATATATTCAACACCGCCTATGGTCTCAACATGACGTCGCATGGTCTCTGTGACATCCCCGGAGCGCACCGCGTCCAGAGGGAGCCGCATGGCAAACAGACTGTCCGTATATTCGCCGAAAGCCTCCCTGTTAAAGAAATTGCCCCATCGGCCCAGCATCTGTCCGTTTAAGATCGCCAGAGCCACTGTATCAAAAATCTGAAAAGCCGACAGATGCTTCACTTTCGCAAGGACAAATACCGCGATCACTGTGCCGATCACGCCGCCGTAGATCGCCAGCCCGCCTTCCCTCAGATTGAAGATATCCAGCAGGTTGTCCCTGTACATATCCCAGGAAAATACCACATAGTAGAGCCTTGCCCCGGCAATTCCAACGATCACGCCGATGATCCCCATATCCAGATAATCTTCCGGATTCTGTCTCGTCCGCTTCGCCTCGTGTGTGGCGATCAGGAATCCGATCAGGATGGCGGCGCCGATGATGATACCGTAATATGCGATTTTAAATCCGAAAATATCAATATCTTTTCCCACATGATCCAGACTGATGCCAAGATTCGGGAAACTGATGTCATAATGCATTTCTAAACTCCTCACTGACGTGCTTACTGCGGCTGCGCCTGTTCCACCCTTCCGTTCAGGCGCGCCATTCGCAAAGTCGCACTGACGTGCTTACTGCGGCTGCGCCGCTTCTTTGCTCATGTGCAGGCGCTCACTCCATGTGTCTGTATGTTCGCCGGAACGTGCAAGCACGCTCCCTGCTCACACTCAGACACATGGCTGAACTGGGTTTTACACGTTAAACCTGAACAGCATGATGTCGCCGTCCTGTACCACATAGTCTTTTCCTTCCAGGCGGACCAGTCCTTTTTCTTTTGCCGCAGTGTGGGAACCGCAGGCCATCAGGTCATCATAGCTGACCACTTCGGCGCGGATGAATCCTCTCTCGAAATCTGTGTGGATCTTGCCCGCCGCCTGGGGCGCCTTTGTACCTCTTTTGATCGTCCACGCCCGCACTTCCGGCTCACCCGCCGTCAGATAGCTGATCAGGCCCAGGAGATGATAGCTCGCCTTGATCAGCTTTTCAAGCCCGGACTCTTCAAGCCCCAGGTCATCCAGGAACATCTTCTTCTCATCGTCATCGAGCTGGGCGATCTCTTCCTCGATCTCCGCGCACACGACGAACACCTCGCAGCCCTCCTGAGCGGCGTACTTACGGACCGCCTGAACACCCGCATTTGCCCCGCCGTCGTCGGCAAGGTCATCTTCCGACACATTTGCAGCAAAGATCACCGGCTTTCCGGTCAACAGATTATATCCCGCGAGCCAGGCCCGCTCGTCCTCATCATCCGTGACAAAACTTTTCGCCATCTTGTTATCCTCAAGATGAGCCTTTACCCGGTTCAGAAGGTCCAGCTCCTTTGCCGCAGTCTTGTCATTCCGGGAAAGCTTCACCGTCTTTGCGATCCTTCTCTCCAGGATCTCCAGATCAGAGAAGATCAGTTCCAGATTGATCGTCTCAATATCGCGCAGAGGGTCAATGCTCCCATCCACATGCACGATATTGCTGTTTTCAAAACATCTCACCACATGTACGATAGCGTCCACTTCCCGGATATTGGCAAGAAACTGGTTTCCCAGCCCCTCTCCTTTGGACGCTCCTTTTACAAGGCCCGCGATATCCACGAACTCGATGGCCGCAGGGATGATCTTTTTTGTGTGATACATTTCTCCGAGCACATCCAGCCTCTTGTCCGGCACTGTCACGACTCCCACGTTCGGATCGATCGTGCAGAACGGATAGTTTGCTGACTCCGCTCCCGCTTTTGTCAGAGAATTAAACAACGTGCTCTTTCCAACATTCGGTAATCCTACAATTCCTAATTTCATTTATCTTTGTCTCCTCTTAACTGTGATATATCTCCGCGATGCCCCTGCACGCGTCTCTTTTTAATCTCTTGTCTCCATCAGTATCACTTTGCCGAACACAAACGAGATCTCCACTTCATCTTCCTCAAATTCATTGCTGACGCAGAGACTGTCATCCGGTCTCAGGAAATGATTTTTCAGAGGATATTTTGCTCCTGTGATCGTGAGCGCGTCCACAGGGAGTTCCATCGGGAAAAGCGAAAAATATTTCCCGAACGCCTCTTCCCTTTTCAGAGTGATCCCTTTGTCCAGGAGCCTGATCTGATTATGACTGTCCAGTATCCGGGCATCGGCCCCCGCGTCCAGCGCGATCTGAAGGCACTGGATATTTGCCCACAGATGGTCGATGCGATTGCCTGTCCCACCCAATATCCATATCTGCTTCCGGTTCAGACCGATACAGAGCCGCAGGGCAATCTCTGTATCCGACGCGTCTTTCACAGGATTAAACTCCCGGATCGGCACGTCCGCCTCCTTCCGGTAGTATTCCACCAGCCCCTTCGGTACACTGTCAAAATCGCCCACGATATAATCCGGCTTGATCTCGTGGTCATAGAGAAATTTAAGTCCTCTGTCCACCCCGATCACAAATTCCGTATCTTCACTTTTTATTATGGGGAGCACAAAATCTTCTTCCAGCATCCCCCCGCTCACTATCACAGTCCGTTTACTCATGATTCCTCAATATCTCCATAAATTCCGCCACATTTTTTCTGATGTCGCCCCTGAATACTCCGGAACCGGACACGATCACATTCGCACCCGCGTCCAGCACCTCCGCCACATTGGAATGGTAAATGCCGCCGTCCACTTCCAGGTCTTTCTCCAGACCTCTTTCCTGCAGCAGTCCCCTGAGCTGTCTGATCCGCTTCAGGGATTCCGGGATAAAAGCCTGTCCGCCGAATCCCGGTTCAACACTCATGATTAGAAACATGTCCGCCCGCTCCAGATAGGGAATGAGCTCTTCCACCGGAGTGGCCGGCTTGATGGAGATCCCGGCTCTTGCCCCGCAACTGTGGATCTCATCCAGCGCTGCCCCCGGATCCTCGCAGGCCTCCAGATGTATGGTGATGATATCCGCGCCGCACGCGGCAAATTCTTTTACATACCTGACCGGCTCCGTCACCATGAGATGCACGTCCAGCACCTGAGACGTCGCGCCCTTCACCGAGGAGAGCACCGGCATTCCAAAGGAAATGCTGGGGACAAAGATCCCATCCATCACATCAAAATGAATGTACCGCGCGCCCGCTTCCTCCGTCTGCTCCAACTGTTCTCCCAGGACCTTAAAATCCGCCGAAAGTATTGACGGCGCCAAAATATTTTCTGTCATCTAATACCTCTTTCTTTCCTGCAGCTCGCGGTACATCATGGCATAGTCATCGTACCGTACCCTGTGTATTTTTCCCTCTTCTACTGCCTGCTTCACCGCGCAGCCCGGCTCATGGATATGTCCGCACCCATTAAAACGGCATTTTCCTTCGTAGGGCGCAAACTCCGGGAAACAGTATTTCAACTCTTCTTTCCCGATATCATCTACATAGAGGGAGCTGAACCCCGGGGTATCCATGATATAAGAATCCTTCCCCAGCATGATCAGTTCCGAATGCCTTGTGGTGTGTTTTCCTCTCTCGATCTTCCGGCTGATGCTTCCGGTCTCCATCTTTACTTCGTCCTGCAGAAGGTTGATCAGAGAAGACTTTCCCACGCCTGACGGTCCGGCAATGGCGGTCGTCTTTCCCCGAAGGCATTCCTCCAGGCCGTCTATGTTTTCCTCTTCTTTTGCACTGGTGAACAAAAGAGGATACCCGCATTCTTCGTAAATGTTCTTTAACGCGGCAATTTCCGGATCTTTTGCAATGTCCGCCTTGTTAAAACAGAGCACCACCGGGATCTCCTTTGCCTCCATCATGACAAGGAAACGATCCAGAAGGTTAAAGTGCGGTTTCGGCTTTGCCACGGCAAACACTACCAGCGCCTGATCGATATTTGCCACAGCCGGACGCACCAGCTCATTCTTTCTCGGAAGGATCTTCATTATATTCCCTTCCATATCCTTCTCGTGGGTGACTTCCATCTCCACATTGTCGCCCACGAGGGGGTTCAGGCCGTCTTTGCGGAAGACGCCCTTTGCCTTACACTCATAAACACCGGATTCTACTACATGAACGTAGTAGAATCCGGCAATTCCTTTTATTATCTTACCCTGCATAATCTGTTGGTCTTTCTGCCTTCCGGCTGAAAAAGAGCCTCCTGCATCTATTCTGATTCATCCTGTCCATCGCCCCCGGACGGCTGCGGCCCCATACTCACCCAGTAATACACTGTGGTGCCTTTTGCCACTTTTACTCCTACCTCCGGGTTCACACGGCAAACAGTTCCCTGGGGATAATCGCTGTACTGTTCCCCTCCGTATGCCGCAGTCAGTCCTGCCTCACTCATGAGCTTCTGCGCCACGTCCGGATATGATTTCAGGACGTCCGGCACCTCTACTGTCTGCGTCCTTGGTCCCAGGCTCACTACATAGCTGACCGTGGATCCTTTTTCAACGGATGCCCCCGGCTCCGGACTCTGTGATATTACACTGCCCGCGGCAACGCTGTCGCTGTAATCCTGGCTGGCGCTCCCTGTAAGCCCCTGGGCTGCGAGGGCCGCTTCCGCATCTGCCGCGCTCTTATTTCTGATATCAGGCACTTTTACGGACTCTTTCCCAAGACTGACAACGATCGTGACGCTGGTCCCTTCATCCACTTCCGTGCCTGCCACCGGATTAGATGAGATCACGTTGCCCTCCGCAATGCTGTCGCTGTACTGGGCTTCACCATGGGTCACTTTCAGCCCTGCATCCTGGAGCATCCTCTCCGCGTCCGCCTCGCTCCGGTCCACCACGTTTGGCACCTGCACCTTCTCCGCAGCCTCTCCGCTGCTGATGACCACAGTGACGGTCGAGTTCTTCTCTACCTTTTCACCCTCTCCGGGATCCTGGCTCTTGATCTCTCCTTTTGCATATTCATTGGACGGCTCTTCTGCCGATGCTCTCTTGATGCCCAGATCATATTTCCTTAATTCCTCTTGCGCTTCGTCATATGTCATACCGCGCACATCCGGCACTTCCACCATGTCTTCCTCATTCGCCACCAGTCCGGGTCCTGAGAAAAATCCGGCCGCATTCGCAACGAGGAAAAGAACAAGCAGCGCGATGACCACACCCGCCACGATCATAAGGATGCGCATGATCCGCTTTGTATCCGGATTGACGTCATTTTTCTTCCTGCCCCTGCTCTGCCGTCTGACAGGCACGCGCTCCTCTTCATCCTCGTCGTCATAATCGTAGTCATCGTCATCATCATAGTCATTCCGTCCCCGGGCCTGAACCTGTTCCAGTTCTTCCGTGGACATGACCATCGTGCGGTCCGTATCTCCGCCTGCCGCTCCCAGGACGACAAAATCACCCTCACGGTCTACGAGAGAGCGCTTCAGATCCAGCAGGAGCGCCGCGCAGTCGTGATAGCGCAGTCCCGGATTCTTCTGCGTACATTTCATGATGATGCATTCCAGACTGTATGGAATATCCGGCACCTCTTCCGCCGGGGATACGATCTCTTCCTGCAGATGTTTAAGAGCCACTGACACCGTGGAATCTCCGTCAAATGGCACATTTCCCGTGATCATCTCGTACATGGTGATGCCAATGGAGTAAATGTCGCTCTTCTGGTCCACCACGCCTCCCCGCGCCTGTTCGGGCGATGTATAGTGTACGGAGCCCATGACACTGGTGCTGATAGTCTGTGTCGCGGTCGTCGCGCGGGCAATGCCAAAATCCGTCACTTTTACCTTGCCGTCTTTTGAAATGATGATATTCTGAGGCTTGATGTCCCGGTGTATGATATGCTGGTTATGAGCTGCCTGGAGACCTGTCACCATCTGGATGGAGATGCTGATCGTCTCCTTCGCTGAAAGCCTTCCTTTCTTCTCAATGTAATCCTTCAGCGTGATCCCTTCCACCAATTCCATGACCATGTAATACAGGCCGCGGTCCTGGCCCACGTCATAGACATTTACCACGTTCGGGTGCATCAGCCCTGCCGCTGCCTGCGCCTCGCTCAAGAACTTCTTGATAAATACCTCGTCTGTGCGGTAATCACTTTTGAGCACTTTGATCGCCACATACCGGTTCAACTTATGGTCCTTGCCCTTGTAGACATCCGCCATGCCGCCGGAACCGATACGTCCCAGTATCTCATACCTCTTTCCTAAATAAACTCCTTCTCTGATCATAATACACTCACCTCGTCCGCGAACGGTTCTATCAGGACAATACCGATATTGTCCGTACCGCCGTTTTCTTTTGCAGCATCCACAAGAGCCTGGCCTGCTTCCACGATATCCCTTCCTCCCTGGACGATATGGAAGAGTTCTTCATCTTCCACCATATTGCTCAGTCCGTCCGTACACATCAGTATGATGTCTCCCCGCTTCAGACGGTGCTCATAAAAGTCTACGTCCACATCCGCTTTCGCCCCGATCGCCCTTGTGATGATATTCTTATCCGGGTGGTGCTTGGCCTCCTCCGGCTTGATGCCTCCCAGCCGCACCATTTCCTCCACAAGCGAATGGTCCTTCGTGAGCTGCTGGATCCCCTGATTGATCAGATACAGACGGCTGTCTCCTACATTGGCAAAATACATCATCTGGTTCATGATCGTCGCCGCAACTACGGTTGTCCCCATCCCCTTGAGGTGTTCGTCGCGAGCCGCCTCCTTGATGATCTCCCGGTTGGCTGTCTTGATCGCCGCTACCAGGCATTTCTCCACATCCTCACCCTCGCTCATCTTCAGCTCCCGCCTGAGCACTTCCACCGTATATTTTGACGCATAGTCGCCTGCCTGATGTCCGCCCATTCCGTCTGCCACCACGAACAGATTCTGGAGGATGCCCAGAGGTCTGTCTGTCGTAAAGACATAATCCTGATTCACCTGTCGCACCATTCCTACATCTGTTATCGCAAATGTCCTCATATCTGTCTCCTTAATCCTGTCTGTTGTGGCTTTCCCATCCTGCTCTCCCGCATTCGCCTTCTGCCGCCGGGTTTTCCCCGCAGCCGGAAGCTTCCGCTCCGTCCTCCTGCGCATAGCGGCGCCTGAGCTGGCCGCAGGCTCCGTCGATGTCAGAGCCCATTTCCCTTCTTATAGTAACATTTATTCCGCTTTTTTCAAGATTATTTTTGAAATTCAGGGCATTTTTCCTGCTTGGACGCACAAAATCACGCTCCCTGACCGGGTTGACCGGTATCAGGTTCAGGTGGCAGTTCCGGGGCTTTAAGATAGCCGCCAGCTCCCGCGCGTCCTCATCCGTGTCATTGACTCCATGAACGAGGCTGTACTCAAAAGTAACTCTGCGCCCTGTCTTTTCAAAATAGGCGTCACACGCGGAGAGCACCTCGGAAAGACTGTATTTATTCGCCACAGGCATAAGGGCGCGCCGTTTCTCCTGAGTGGAGCCGTGCAGGGACAGCGCAAGGGTGATCTGGAGCTTTTCATCCGCCAGTTCCAGCATCCTGGGCACGATGCCGCAGGTAGATACCGTGACATTTCTCTGGCTGATATGCAGGCCGTGTTCATCTGTCAGGATGCGGACGAACCTCAGGAAGTTGTCATAATTGTCAAGAGGCTCCCCGGTTCCCATGATCACGACATTGTGGACTCTCTCCCCTGTGATCTTCTGGATCTGATAGACCTGCCCCAGCATCTCCGAGGCAGAAAGATCCCTCTTGAGACCGCCGATCGTCGACGCGCAGAACACACACCCCATCCTGCATCCCGCCTGGGAAGAAATACAGACGGAATTGCCGTGCTTATACCGCATGAGAACGCTTTCCACCATGTTCCCATCATACAGACGGAACAGGAATTTGTTCGTCCCATCCAGTTTTGAAACCTGCCTTTCCACCATGCTGACAGGCAGGATCTCATACTGTTCTTGCAGACGGTGTCTTAAATCCTTTGAGAGATTGGTCATCTCATCAAACCGGTCCGCCAGCTTCACATGGAGCCAGTCATAGACCTGTCCCGCCCGGAAAGCCTTCTCGCCCAGACTCAGCATCTCTGTCTTTAATTCTTCATATCCATATGCACGGATGTCCTTTTTCATGTCTGTTCCTGTCCTTTTTTTCAGTCCTTTTTCTCTTCAGCGGCTTTTCTTTTTAATCGGGCGATAAAGAAACCGTCACTCTTATGTATGCCCGGAAGGAGCTGGATGCAGCCCTTTTCCACGACACTGTCTCTTAGCTCCGGGCAGAGTTCTCCCCGGATATCATCCAGAGAAAAATCCGGGTATTGCTCCAGAAACCAGTGTACATTCTCTATATTTTCCGCCGGATTTACAGTGCAGGTGCTGTACAGGAGCACTCCGCCCGGCTTCACAAAATCTTTCACACAGCTTAATATCTTCCGCTGAAAGACCACAAGGCTCCCGATCCCTTCCGGCGACGCCTTGTATTTCAGGTCCGTCTTTTTCCCGATCACACCCAGCCCCGAGCAGGGCAGGTCCGCGATCACGATATCCGCGGCGCCGGCCGAATTTTCATCCGGGACAGAAGCATCCCTGCACGCCGCCGAGATATTGTCCAGTCCGGAACGGTCAATATTCTCCTGTATGAGCTCTTTCTTATATTCTGTCAGGTCCCTTGCCTCCACATGGCCACGGTCCGGTGTGCGCTTCCGCGCCGCAGAAAGCCTGTCCGCTGAAGAAAGCTTTTCTGCCTCAGAAAGCTCGCCCGCCGAAGAAAGCTTTTCCGTCATAAAAAGCTTCTCCGCTGTATGGAGCGCTTTTCCCCCGGGTGCCGCGCAAACATCGATCACATTCGCCCCCGGCCGGGGTCCTGCCAGCTCTCCAACCAGCATGGAGCTGACGTCCTGCACCATGAACATGCCTTCCTGAAAGCTCTCCAGGCTTTCCAGATGGTCAAAGCCAGATATGCGGAACGCATAGGGAAGATAGGGATGGGGTTCTGCTGTCACGCCCTCCTGGACAAAGATATGTTTCAGTTCTTCCGGGGTGACACGGTTTAAACAGCACCGGACTGTGAGCGGTTTCTCCTGCTGGAAATCCGCCAGCATGTTCTCAATGACGTTCTCATCAAAGGATTTCTGCCAGAGCTCTATGATCCATTCCGGGCAGGAATATTTCACGGACAGCGCCTGTACGCCCTCCGTCGGGTATTTCACATCCGCAAGCCCTCTTGCCACGCTGCGGAGCACACCGTTCACATATCCTTTCAGCCCGGAAAATCCTTTCCTCGCCGCCAGCTTCACCGCCTCGCTGCACACCGCACGGTCGGGCACACTGTCCATATATTTCAACTGATAGACCGCGCTGCGGAGCACGCCCCGGATGACCGGTTTCATCTTTTTTACTTTGACTTTGGAGAACCGGTCCAGGATATAGTCGATCTCGATCAGGCGCTCCAGCGTCCCTTCTGTCACCCTGGTAATAAACGCCCTCTCCTGCTTCGTAAGATACTGGTATTTGGACAGCACGTCCCTGAGCACCTTATGGCTGTACTGGCCGTTTTCCGTCACTTCCATAAGGATGCCCAGCACGATCTCCCGCTCATTCACCGACTTAGTCATTCCTTCTCCTTCCTCCTGTCAAAATAAGGAGACGCAGGAGCTGTAAGATCATCGCCGCCGCGCCTGCCACATAAGTGAGGGCCGCCGCTCCTAATACCTTCTTCACGGAATCCACCTCTTCAGGATATAGCATCCCTGAGTTCTCCAGCACTTTCACCGCCCTGCCGGATGCATTGAACTCCACCGGAAGGGTAACGAGCTGGAAAAGCACTGCCGCGGAAAAGAGCAGGATGCCCAGGTTGATGAACATAACCGATGTCTGGCCGTTCATGAACAGGCCGAGGATGATCAGCGGCCACGCTGCCATGGAACCGATGTTCGCCACAGGCACCAGCGCTCCCCGGATGGAAAGGGGCGCATACCCTGTGGCATGCTGTACCGCGTGCCCGCACTCATGGGCTGCCACGCCGATGGCAGCCACGGAGGAAGAATTGTACACCGTGTCAGAAAGTCCCAGCGTCTTCTTCCCCGGGTTATAATGGTCGGTTAAGTTTCCCGGGATGTGTATCACCTGCACGTCATAAATCCCATTCCTGTGCAGGATCTGTTCCGCCGCCTCTCTCCCTGTCATCCCGGAATGGCTCCGCACAGAAGAATACCGGGCGAACACCCGGTTCACCCGGGCGGAAGCCGCCAGGCAGATCATTGCCCCGATCACCACAAGAATATATGTCCAGTCATAAAAATAATATAACATGATATCAACCTCCTGCTCTCACAGAACCGCCAGGTCACTCTCTTGTAAGAGAAGTCCCCGGTTCCATTGTGTACCCCCTCAGGAATGCACCTGTATCCATTCTCTTCTTGCCCGGGATCTGCACCTCGTACACTCTCAGTACACCGTCCCCGGTCTGGACCGCAAAACTATCCTTATCAACCTCTGTCACAGTACCCGGCTGCCCGGCCTCTGCCTGATCAGCCTCTGCCTTTGCCCGCCAGATCTTCATCACTTTGCCATCCCAGTGGGTATAGGCGCTGGGCCATGAGTTCAATCCCCGGACCAGCCGCTCGATCTGCACGGCGGACCGGCTCCAGTCGATATTTCCCATCTCTTTTGTAAGCATCTTCGCATAGGCAGTGGGGCTCTCCCCCTGCTTCTCAAACACGGCGGTCTTATCTTCCAGCGCCTTCAGCGTCTCCACACAGAGCGCCGCCCCCGCCTCTGCCAGCTTGTCATGGAGGCTCTCTCCGGTCTCGTCCTCCGCGATCGGGACTTCCTTTTTCATGATCATATCCCCGGTGTCCAGGCCCTCATCCATCTGCATGGTAGTCACGCCTGTTATAGCTTCCCCTTCGATGATAGACCACTGGATCGGGGCGGCTCCCCGATATTTCGGGAGCAGGGATGCATGGACATTGATGCATCCGTACGGCGTCATTTCCAGGATCGTCCCCGGCAGGATCTGTCCGAACGCGATGACGACCATCACGTCCGCATTATATTTTCGAAGTGTCTCCACACATTCCGGCTCACGGATCTTTCTCGGCTGATACACCGGAATCCCATGCTTTATGGCCATCTTCTTCACCGGAGGGAACTGCATTTCCTTCCCTCTTCCCTTGGGCTTATCCGGCTGGGTGACCGCAAGGCACACGTCATGCCCCGCCGCGATCAGCGCTTCCAGAGTCCCAACGGAAAAATCCGGCGTCCCCATAAATATCACGCGCATCGTCTTACTCCTCCGTTTCCTCTTCATCCTCACTGTCATAGTTCACATCATGGAGTCCGTCCTCTGTCTTATCCAAATAGAGTTCGCCCTGAAGGTGGTCGATCTCATGGCAGAAGGCCCTCGCCAGAAGGCCCTCGCCTTCTATCTCAAAGGGCTCCATATCCTGGTTCAGGGCACGGACTTTCACATGCTGCGGCCGGGTCACGATCCCCCATTTGCCCGGAACGCTCAGGCAGCCTTCCTCCCCGGTCTGTTCTCCGGACGTCTCAATGATCTCCGGGTTGATCAGCACGATCGGACCTTCCCCGACGTCAATGACGACGATCCGTTTGAGCACGCCCACCTGGGGCGCCGCAAGCCCTACCCCGCATCTGTCATACATCGTATCCAGCATATCCCCGATCAGGATCTTTGTCCGCAGCGTCATCTTCGGCACGTCCTTGCACTGCTTTGTCAGGATATCGTCCCCGATCTCTCTAACTTCTCTGATTGCCATAATTTCCTCCTTACATAGGGTTGAAATCAAACTGTATCCTCATCTTGTCAAACCCTGAATTTATCTCAATATACTTTTCTACCCTGTCTTTTATCCCCACGAGGGCCCCATAGTTTTCCGCCTTTACATAGAGCACTCTGCGGTATACGTCTTTGATCTTATCGATGCCCGGACTTGACGGTCCTATGACCTCCGCCCCGGTCTGCCCTCTGGCCCGCAGGATGTATTCCTTCAGGTAGTGGCAGCCCTTCTCCAGAAGCGCCTCATCCTCACAGGAAACGAATATGGCAAGAAGATTCTCTGCCGGCGGGTATCCCATGAGTTCCCTGTAACGGATCTCTTCCTCGTAGAACACCTCATAATCCTGAGCCGCCGCCGTCACGATGGCGTAGTGCTCCGGGCTGTACGTCTGGATCACCACTTCTCCGTGCCTCTCTCCGCGCCCGGCGCGCCCGGCCGCCTGAGTCAGGAGCTGGAATGTCCGCTCCCCGGAACGGTAATCAGCCGTGTAAAGTGACATGTCCGCCGCAAGGATGCCCACCAGCGTCACATTCGGGAAATCATGCCCTTTCACGATCATCTGCGTGCCTACCAGCACGTCCGCCTCCTCATTGGCAAAGGCCGAGAGTATCTTCTCATGGGCGTCCTTCTGCCGTGTGGTGTCCATATCCATCCGCAGCACTCTTGCCCGGGGAAATTCTGTTTTTACGATATCTTCGATCTGCTGGGTCCCGGCGCGGAATTCTCCGATATGCGGGGAACCGCACTCGGGACACGCTGTCACCCTGGGCATGGAATATCCGCAGTAGTGACATCGCATCCGCCCATCCCGGTGGACAGACAGAGAGACACTGCAGTGGGGACACTTTATCACATGTCCGCATTCCCGGCAGGAAATAAATCCGGAATACCCTCTCCGATTCAAAAACAGCATGATCTGCTCTTTCTTATCCAGCCGTTCCCTCATCAGCTCCGCCAGCTTCCGGCTTAAGATCGAACGGTTTCCACTCTTTAATTCTTCCCTCAGATCCACGGTATATACGTCTGCCAGATCCTGCATCCGGGAGCGGTTCTTCATCTCAAAGAGGGTATATTCTCCCCTTCGCGCCCGGTACATCGCTTCCATGGAAGGGGTAGCGCTCCCAAGCACCACGCCGGCTCCTTCCAGCAGCGCTCGTTTTATGGCAGTCTCCCTGACATGATACCGGGGCGTCTGTTCACTCTTATAGGTGGGCTCGTGCTCCTCATCGATCACGATCAGTCCCAGGTCGGGAAACGGAGTGAAAAGCGCAGAGCGGGGACCGATCATGACATCCACTTTCCCTGCCCGCGCGCGCATCATCTGATCATACCGCTCTCCCGCTGACAGCCGGGAATTCATGATGGACACCCCGTCCCCAAACCGCCGGTAAAACCGCATCACGGTCTGATAGGTCAGGGCGATCTCCGGAATGAGCACGACTGCCTGTTTTCCCATATCCACCACTGTTCGTATCATTTCCATGTAAACTTCCGTCTTGCCGCTCCCGGTCACGCCGTGGATCAGATAAGTCTTCCGCTCCCCGGCGGCATAATCTTTCCGAAAACAGTCAATGACCTGCGTCTGCTCTTCTGTATAAACAATGTCCTTTTCCTGCTCCTTTGCCGCCTTCACCGGATTGCGGTACACCTGCTCTGATTCCACGGCAAGCACCCGCTGTTCTTCCAGCGCCCGGATGACAGCGGCTGTGATATTAAGTTTCCTGGTCACAAGCTCATACTCCAGCACCGGATCGTCCAGGAGCGCTGCCATCAGCCTTGCCCGCGCCTTCTGGTGCTTCTCCAGGTAATAATGGAGCTGTTTTTCCCCCGTCCCTTTGTCCAGGAGGAGGCGGAGGCGCTTCTTTACCCTGGCGTTCTCCTTCTGCTTGATAGGAAGGACCGTCTTCAGCGCCTGGATCATCGTCCCGCCGTAATTCTCCTTCATCCATGCGGCAAGGGCGATCAGCTTCGCCTCGATCTCCACCCCGGTTCTTGAGATTTCCACAATCTCCTTTACTTTGGAAAGGTCATAATCACAGGTCTCTGACAGCCCGGTCACATAGCCCTTGATCTGCCGGTTGCCTTTGCCGAAGGGCACCAGCACTTCCATCCCCGGCTCCAGCTCTTTTTCCAGTGCCTTCGAGACGCGGTACTGAAAGATCTTATCCAGTTTTTCGTGTTGTATGTCTATGATAACGTCCGCAAACACCCGATCATCTTCCTTTTCTTAATTCCTCCAGCACTTCCGCGATCAGAACGCGTTCATCCATAGGATATTTCACGCCTTTTATCTCCTGATAGTCCTCGTGTCCCTTTCCCGCAAGCACGATGACATCTCCCGGCTGCCCATGCCGGATAGCATATTTGATGGCTTCCTTCCGGTCACAGATCTCCACATACTTCCCATCCGTCTTACCGATCCCCACTTTGATATCATCGATGATCGCCTGGGGCTCTTCGAACCTGGGATTATCCGAGGTAATGATGGTCAGATCCGCAAGCCGGCCTGACACCTCACCCATCTCATACCTTCTGTCCTTTGAGCGGTTGCCTCCACAGCCAAAAAGACACACGAGCCGCTTCGGATGATATTCCTTCAGCGTGGTCAGCAGACTCTCCAGGCTCATCGCATTGTGGGCGTAATCGATCATCAGGGTAAACTCATCGGATACCTTTATCATCTCGATACGTCCTTTTACTTTTGCCTTTTTCAGCACTTCCTTTATCTTTTCCGGAGATACCCCAAAATGCCTGCACACCGCGATGGCGGTCAGGGAATTATACACGCTGAACGTACCTGGGATATCGATCTCCACATCAAAATCCATAAGGCCCGCCACACGATATGCCACTCCCAGGTATCCGGGTCTGGATACAAGCTCCACGTTCTCGGCGCGCAGATCCGCCTCTTTGGAAAACCCGAATGTCTCCACCCTGCATGCGGCGTCTCTGAACAGATCCGGAAAATATCGGTCATCCACATTTCCGATGCCCAGCCTGCACTGCTGAAACAGCATCGCCTTGCACCTTTTATAATCCTCAAAATCCTTGTGCTCATTTGGTCCGATATGGTCTTTTCCGAGATTTGTAAATATCCCGATCTCAAAAGGGATCCCCGCCGTCCGGTGGAGCATCAGCCCCTGGGACGATACCTCCATCACTACGCTGTCACAGCCTGCTTCCACCATCCGGGCAAAATACTGATGGATGGTGAAGGACTCCGGCGTGGTGTTTGCCGCCGAGATCGTCTCGTCCCCGATGACCGCCTCGATCGTTCCGATAAGACCTACTTTATGCCCCACCCCTTCGAGGATGGACCGTATCATATAAGTAGTCGTTGTCTTGCCCTTTGTCCCTGTGACGCCGATGATCTTCAGCTTATCCGCCGGATATCCGAAATATGCCGCCGACATGAGAGCCAGCGCATATCTTGTGTCCGCGACCTTGATAACTGTCACAGCTTCCGGCACTTCCACCTCTTTCTCCACGACAACGGCAGCTGCGCCCTTTGCAGCTACATCCGCAGCAAATTTATGTCCGTCGGACACTGCCCCGCTGATGCAGACAAAAACACTTCCGTTTTCCACCTTTCGCGAGTCATTTACCAGAGTGGTGATTTCCGTCCTGTCACTGCCCTGCACCACTTCATATTCTAAACGTTCCAAGAGTTTATCTAATTTCATGCCGGTCCTCCTGATCTTTTCATGGATAAATATACTTATTTTTTAATATAGCATACCGTACATACTAGGATACCACAAACTCTGCCGTGATGCAAAGACAGCCGGGAGAAGTCCCATCCCCGGCGTCAGTCTTTTTTTGTTGACGGTATTCTTTCGTATCAACCGTATCCCTTCTCGTCAACCGTATTCTTTCTTTTCACTTCAAACAGCACATTTGCTATGTTGAACGGATTTTTCGTCCACTCGCCTGCAGAGAGAAAAATCCATATCCCCAGCAGCACCATAAAATAGAGCCCGCTCACATTCTCCGCAAAAATATAGATAAACACAAAACTCAATCCGAGCAGTCCCTGCAGAAAAATATTGAGTATCACGCATTTAATGATCTGACTTATGCCCGGAAACTCGAGGCGGATCATAACTGTTTCATATTCCTGTGGCCGGGTGCAGAACTGCTTTTGCTGTATCTGCCTTTATCTTTTATAAACAACATATCTTTCCTCTGCTTTTCATTTTCGTATCCGCCCTCTTGTTGCACCGGCTTTTTCATCATCCAGGCTTTATTGAATGACCAGAGCAAGCAGTAAAAATATAATAATAAGCGCTGCCGCAAGCACTAAAAATGTTCTTCTTTTGATTTCTCTCTGTTTTGCCAGTTCTTCATATTCAGACATGTCTTCTTCCGTACCTGTATATGTATTTTCTATCAGTCTTTTTGCCCGGTCATATTCTCCGCTATTTACCAGAATTTCTTTTTCAAAAATAGAATTTCCCATATAAAGTCTCATGACATCACCGCTTTCTCTGTCGCGGATCACGGTAAAAATACCATTCTGTTTTAATATGTCTGCTATAATTCCCGCTTCTGTATCATTTGAGGTTGATAACAGGGCAGTAAGCTCCTTTTGATTTTGTGACTTTTGTCCAATAAAACTAAAAGTACCTTCCTTTTTCGTTTTCCCAGAATCTTGTGTCGGATCTGTCAGACGACGCATAAACCACCATAGAATGATCGCAAAGATAGCATAGAACCATGGATTTCCACTCATAATCAGCGTTGCAAAGTATAAATCCATCTTCTCCCGGTCAACCATAGCGGAATAATGTGTTACAGCCTCAGAATATTGAAACTGGTTATTAAAAATAAATAGGATATATGAAATTATTGATAAAATCAGAAGAATACCCGGCACTTTTATCCGTTTCCAAGACCAGGATATCTTCTCTTTTCCCATCACAAAAAATACTATTAAAATTAACAGTATTTCATAAATATATGGAAGTACCCCTTCAACGATCGCAATCTG
>DWYM01000059.1 GCA_019118665.1 Candidatus Mediterraneibacter intestinipullorum | reverse complement strand
ATGAAAGAGTGCGTCAATCCAACAGAACTGACCGCCGAACTTTTGAATATGCTGATTGAAAAAATCGTTGTCCATGAAGCGGTCAAAGGTGAGGACGGAAGCCGGGAACAGGAGGTAGAAATCTTCTACCGCTTTATCGGCAAAATTGATTGAATGATACCAATATCTTTAACTATGTGATACCGGAGGCGGGATGCCGGATATCAGTGTGCTGCAGGAACTGAGCCGTATCCTGGAGGTGAGCGTGGATGAGCTGCTGGCCGGGGAATTTGAGGAAGAGAGCCGCCCGGAGAAAGGGATGACGGAGAAGTGGCGTCCGGCGGCAGATAAAAGAGACAAGGAAGACAGGAAAGAACGAGAAGACCGGGGCAACTCCGGTTTTTCTGCAAAACGGATCATTGTTGCGGGAGTTTTATTTCTTCCTTTGTTTCTTGTACTCTGTATGCAGGCGGCATATCTGTATGTGAGAAGAAGGACTCAGTTTGAATATATCATCGACTGGCTGCCTTATCTGTTTTTTGGGATCGCCATCTTTTTGGCAGCTTTCGGGGTATGCGTGCTGGTGCAAAACAGAACGGTGCGTATCATTTGCGGAAGTGTGGCCGGGATCGTCCTGATCGCGCTCCTTGCATCCGGCATATATACCGGGGCAGGGTCCAACGCCCGGAAGAGTGTGATCAGTATCTCCCCGGATGGACATATGATGGTGCTAAAATATGAAAAAAGCACAGGCAGGGTAATAACCTATCAGAATCAGATCCTCTGGTTCGCAAGGATGTCAGATACATTTCCTTATACAGCAGAAGAAGACATGAAGCTCCAGTGGCTGGCAGACGATGCCTGCGCTGTTACATACCGGTCCCCGGATGACGGACAGACTCATCAGTATGTCATGACCTATGGAGACAGAGGAGACGGCATCTACACTTATTATGTGTACAACGTGATTCAGGGCGGCTGGAGCGCGGAGGGAAAGAACACAGCAGGATGGGAGCTGAAGACCGGACCTGAAGGGATTACGGTCGTGTCACCGTCCGGAGGAGAGCAGACCTATGAAGCTGACGACTGTGTACAGTTCGGGACGCTTGCCATTGCCCTGTGCGAAAATGGGCTTCCCCAGTGGACGCTCGTGCTCTTGGATGACTGCGTAGTAGGGGATGACACGGATATGGTGGAATCCGGTACGGTCGCTCTGTGCAAGGTGACAATGGAGAAATCCGCGCTGGTATATTTTACCCGCACCAGCCTGCCGGAGGGCTCGGACATGGAAATCACGGATATGCCCACAAAAGAGGAGAAGGGCGGAGAGCTGAGGGATACCATGAAAGAGACCCTGAAAAATGATCCCACGCTCAGCCAGTTTGAGTCTGATACTTATGGCGGGATCAAGGTGGTCACGGATGAAGAAGACATTTTCTGGATCGTGCGCTGCGGTATCGAAGAGAGGCAGAAGCTTTTCGCGGTGAACGGCGTGGATGTGGACTGCCAGATCCTCCACATGGAACTGGCTGCCGGGGACAGCTATGATTGTGTGGTCAAAGTTAATCTGATTGAGACTTATCCCGATGATTCCGGCATGGGGGAGGACGTCCGGGCAGAGCTGGAGGAGACTTACCGCGTCATGAAGGGGGAGGGAGCGTATCTTCTTGTGCCTGTGGGTTACGGCACAGATCCTGCCGTGGGCCTGGATGCCCCGGCAATGAGTATGGAGCGGGACACAGCGGATGATGAGGACTATCATTTCTTTGTACCGGGGATCAAATAAAGAGGGGGAGACGGAATGGACAAAAAAGAGCAGGAGGGCGCGCGAATGCCGGAAGAAGGTGCGAATAGGCCGGAAGTAAATGGAGGCGGACCGGATTTTATCTGTGATCCGGTTCCATATGAATACAGAAAATATCATGAAGGACGAAAAGGCAGGCATCATGTGGCGGCGGGGATTCTGGCAGCAGTGGTGCTCTTTGTCGGAGCGGTCCTCTTCGGTGGAGCGGCCCTGGACAGCCTTCTGGCGTCTTTTATCGTATACTTCCTGCCTCTTTTGGGCATGGTGAAGTGGCAGTCCTATTGGACACAAAAGACTTATGAGAAGAAGAACCGGGAGTGCGGGAAGGGATGGTATGCCGGCACATTTACACCAGATTTCCTGATGACAGAGGACCATGATGGGATCCGAAAGTTCTATTACTATAATGATATCACATCCGTGGAAGAGAATGCTGACAGTTATCGCATTGCAGGAGCGGGGGAGGGCCTTACAATACCGAAGCTGTATCTGACACGAGACGGCGTGCGCTCTGTGAGGCATCATCTCATGCGGTACTGCGGGGAGTGCTATGAGCAGAATTTCTCAGAGGAGGAAGAAGGACTGCGGCTCGACCTTTCCCGGGACAGCGCGGAGCCCAGCAGTGAAAGTGGGAAGGAATATATCAGGTATGTGCGCAGCAGATTCAGATTCTACTATACAGAGACAAAAATGTGGCTGCTGGGGCTGTGCCTGTAGAACTGATGGAGGATGTACAGTATGCAAAGTGCAGCGCATATGGACTGATCCTCCTAAAAGAAGACGGAAGTGTCTGGTGTGCGGGCTCTCTGTATGATGAAAACGGAAATATGATCCGGGAATACAGCGGATTTGAACAGGCGATGGATCATGCGGTATTTGCCACGGCAGGGACCAGGACAATGGCTGTGATCCGGACAGATGGGGCGCTCTGGATGTGGGGGGATAATGGGAAACAGCAGTGCGGGGTGAATACCCATGTGGCGGGCTCATTTGAGGAGCTGGTACAGGTGAGGGAGAACGTGCAGATGGTCTGGCCTGACCGGCTGTCATTTTCATCGGCAAGAGAATATTCGGGATATCTGTCAGATGAGCCGGATCCATATGTTTCAGACCGGACTTATATCCTACAGGCAGATGGGGAGACCTGTGCGTGCGGGGAAGGGCTGACAGGCGGAGAGACTTTTGTGAGAGTAATAGTCGCGGAAGAATAAAAGGAGATAATAAACAAAGGAGAAAGAAAAAGATGGTGCGGCTTTGAGATATTTCTCATGCCGCACCGTCTTTCTGAGTCGTGCTGAACAGGGAAGATCATCCTGCCCTTAGAGGATTCCGAAATCCTTCATTATTTTCTTGAGTTCTTCTCTGTGTGCCGGCTCGATCTCTGTCAGAGGAGCTCTCAGCGGCCCTGCTTCCTTTCCCATCAGGTTCATAGCTGCTTTGACCGGGATCGGGTTTACCTCACAGAAGAGAGCATCGCATATCGGGACAGCGTCGAGCTGCATCTTCCGGCTGCCCTCCACGTCTCCGTCAAGGTATTTGTAAACCATATCGTGTACATAAGCAGGCGCGATATTTGACAGGACAGAAATCACGCCAATGCCGCCAAGCGACATGAGGGGCACGACCTGATCGTCGTTTCCCGAGTACAGGTCAATGTTTCCGTCGCAGAGATGCATGATCTGCGCCACAGCCCCGATATTCCCGGAAGCCTCCTTCACGCCAACGATATTATCTACATTTTTTACAAGGTGCGCCAGTGTCTGTGGCTGGATGTTGCAGCCGGTCCGGCTGGGCACGTTGTAGATGATGGCAGGGATCTTAACTTCGTTACAGATCTGTGTGTAGTGGGTGATAAGTCCGTTCTGCGTCGCTTTGTTATAGTAGGGAGTCACGAGCAGAAGACCGTCAGCTCCGTCTTTTTCTGCTTCTTGAGACAGTTCGATCGCTGTCCTCGTACAGTTGGAACCGGTTCCCGCGATGACCGGGATCCTGTGCTTCACCCGCTCGACCGTGAAGCGGATCGCTTCGCTGTGCTCTGCCTCAGTCATAGTAGCGGATTCGCCGGTCGTGCCGCAGATGATGATAGCATCTGTGCCTTCGGCAATCTGCTCTTCGAGTATTTCATCCAGTTTGTCATAGTTGATCTCGAGGTTTTCTTTCATGGGAGTAACAATAGCTACACCTGCACCCTTAAAAATTGCCATTCTTTTTCCTCCTTTTAATATGGATATAGTAAACATGAAAAGAAACGGCAAGATGCGCCGTCTCGAAATATACACCATGTATACCAGATAGCTCTCCATCCTGCGATGACAGTCATGCCGTTATTCACGTCATGCCCAGGAACTGAGCTTCAGGCGCTCCGTCCCTTCGGCATCTTCCCCTTTCTGATGAGTTCCTCTGTGCCTGACACATCCGTCATCCTACTTATGAAAAATGCGACCTCTATCTCCGTTTCTGTATTTAGGAAAATCATAACACCGGCAGGGGATACTGTCAACAGTTTTGGAGAAAACGACAAAAGCAATGGCGTAAAAGTACTGCAGCCTTTGACAATATATGCGATCTGTGATAAGATTAGACCGCTTAGAGTGTGAATGACCGGAATTTCATTTGCACTTTTTTTGCGCGGTTT
>DWYM01000058.1 GCA_019118665.1 Candidatus Mediterraneibacter intestinipullorum | reverse complement strand
CCCTTGTTTCTTTGCTCATTATATAATCCCCCCGCCCAATTGTCAAATCAAATCCAGATTTTAAATCCTTCCGTAGAGTTTTGTCACTCTGAGTATCTCCCCCGCCATCTCTTCGTCAAACTGCCCTTCCTTCATCCTCCACGCCCAGTTGCCGCCAAGTGTGGACGGGATGTTGATGCGCGCCTCGCTTCCGAGACCGAGATAGTCCTGCATGGGGATCACGCACAGATCTGCAACGCTGCCCATTGCCATAGCAATAAAGTCTCCGGCCAGGGTGTCCTCGTCCAGCCTCGGCTTGCACATATATTCTTTCGCAAAATCTCTGATCTCTTTTCCCACCGTGTGATACCAGCCCCTTGTAGTGTCATTGTCATGGGTGCCTGTATAGACAACGCAGTGCATTGGATAAGTGTGGGGGAGATAGTTGGACGACTCCCTTGCGTCAAACGCAAACTGGAGCACCTTCATGCCCGGAAATCCGCTGTCTTCCAAGAGCTTCAGCACGCTTGGCGTGAGGAATCCCAGGTCTTCCGCGATGATCGCCGGCCTGCCCAGCTTTTCCTCGATGGCGCGGAAAAGATCCATGCCAGGTCCGGGCATCCATTCTCCGTTTATGGCTGTCTTTTCTCCATATGGAATGGAGTAATACTCATCAAAGCCCCGGAAATGGTCGATCCTCACTACGTCATAGAGGTTCAGGCAGTACCCGAGCCGCCGGATCCACCACTCATATCCGGTGTTTCTATGATACTCCCAGTCATACAGCGGATTGCCCCAGAGCTGCCCTGTAGCGGAAAATCCATCCGGCGGGCATCCTGCCACTCTTGTGGGCTCGTTGCTCTCATCAAACTGGAACAACTCCGGCGCCGCCCATGTATCCGCACTGTCAAACGCCACATAGATCGGAATGTCCCCGATGATCTTCACTCCCTGCTCATTTGCGTAAGCATGAAGCTTTTTCCACTGACAGTCAAATTCATACTGCTGGAACTTATAGAAGCTGATCTCCTCTGCCAGTTCATCCCTTGCCGCTGCCAGGGCTTTTTCATCCCTGTTCTTGAGCGGGGTATCCCACTCGTTCCAGCTTACCCCGCCGTTTTTATCTTTGACTGCCATATAAAGGCTGTAATCGTCCAGCCAGAAAGCATTTTCATTTACAAACCGCTCATATGCTTCCCGCTCCTGATGTCCGACTGCCATGCGGTCCCGGAACCGGTCATAAGCCTTTTTCAGCACTGTGAACCTGGACTTATAGATCCTCTCATAATCAATACTGTCCGCCTGGCCACCGAAATCATATTCCCGGCACTCCGATTCTGTCAGGAGCCCTTCCCGGACCAATGTCTCCAGATCAATGAAATATGGATTGCCTGCATATGTGGAGAAAGACTGGTATGGGGAGTCCCCATAACCAGTCGGTCCAAGCGGCAGTATCTGCCAGTAGCTCTGTCCTGCCTGCTTCAGCATATCCACGAATTGATAGGCTTCCTTTGAGAAGCATCCGATCCCATACTCTGACGGCAGGGAAAATATGGGCAGCAAGATTCCGCTTGCTCTTTTCATCTTATTCTTCCTCCTGTAATTTCCATATATCTTTATTGTATTCTTCGATCGTCCTGTCAGATGAGAAGAATCCCGCTTTCGCAATGTTGACCAGCGTCATCTTCGCCCATGCTCTTCTGTCCGCATAAGCTGCCAGCGCCTTTTCTTTTGTCTCCTTATATGAGTCAAAGTCGAGAAGGGTCATAAACCAGTCTTTATTGATAAGCTCATTTTTCAGCCTTGTCAGGTTCTCCTCGCAGCCCACTTTCAACATTTCCTCTCCGGTGATAAAATCAACGGCAGCTTTGATCGCCGGGTTTTCCTCATAGTAGGTCCCTGCCACATAGTCTGCCTCTGCATAATGCCGGATGACCTGGTCGCTGGAAGCTCCGAACACAAAGATATTGTCATCGCCCACAGCCTCATGGATCTCCACATTCGCTCCGTCCTCAGTTCCCAATGTCACCGCTCCGTTTAACATGAATTTCATGTTGCCTGTGCCGCTTGCCTCCTTGGAAGCAAGAGAAATCTGTTCGGAGATATCGCATGCCGGGATCAGCTTTCCTGCTTTTGTCACGTTGTAGTTCTCCACCATGACCACTTTCAGGTATGGGCTGACCTCCGGGTCATTGTTGATGATTTCCTGGAGACAGAGGATCAGATGGATGATATCCTTCGCGATCACATAAGCGGGGGCTGCCTTTGCCCCGAAAATCGCTGTCACGGGGGCAGAAGGGATCTTTCCTGCCTTGATCTCCAGATATTTGTCAATGATATACAGGGCGTTGAGCTGCTGGCGTTTGTATTCATGGAGACGCTTCACCTGGATGTCAAAGATGGTCTCCGGGCTGATCTCAAGCCCCTGGGTCTCTTTCAGGTAAGCTGCCAGCGCCTCTTTGTTTCTGCACTTGATGTCAAGCAGCT
This sequence comes from Candidatus Mediterraneibacter intestinipullorum, assembly GCA_019118665.1. GTDB lineage: Bacteria > Bacillota > Clostridia > Lachnospirales > Lachnospiraceae > Mediterraneibacter > Mediterraneibacter intestinipullorum. Next base: position 12,427 of record DWYM01000058.1, on the reverse strand, counting down.
TATTCAGGACATTTTCATCGTCCTTGTATGCAAGCAGTTTCTCCAGCTCTGCCGCATCCTTCTTGTATCCCTCTCCGATAGTCTCATCCAGAAGCTCAGTAAGCAGCGGATTACAGTGCATCAGCCAGCGTCGGAATGTAATGCCGTTGGTCTTATTGTTGAACTTCTCCGGATAGATCTTGTAGAAGTTGTTCAGCTCGGAATCCTTCAGGATGTCCGTGTGGAGCGCCGCGACGCCGTTCACGCTGAAGCCATAGTGGATGTCAATGTGCGCCATGTGTACCGTATCGTTCCGGTCAATGATGGTAACGCTCTCATCGTTGAATTTTCTCCTCACTTTATCATCCAGTATCTCAATGATCGGCACAAGCTGTGGAACGACTTTCTTAAGATAAAATACCGGCCATTTCTCAAGGGCCTCGGCCAGGATCGTATGATTCGTGTACGCGCATGTCCTTGCCACCACATTTATCGCGTCATCCATGTCCAGTCCCCGCGCCACGAGCAGACGGATGAGTTCCGGTATGACCATGGTGGGATGCGTGTCATTGATCTGGATCACCGCATAGTCCGGCAGGTCATATAGGCTGCTTCCCTTTGCCACACATTCGTCAAGGATGAGCTGCGCTCCTGCGCTGACCATGAAATACTGCTGATAGATACGGAGCAGCCTTCCCTGTTCGTCGCTGTCATCCGGATAGAGGAAGAGTGTCAGGTTCTTTTTGATATCCTCTTTGTCAAAATCGATTCCGTCATGCACGATTCCCTCATCCACAGAATCCAGGTCAAAAAGATGGAGCTTATTCGTCTTATTGTTATACCCTGTCACCTCAATATCGTACATGCGGGCATTGACTTTCAGTCCCCTAAACTCTACCGGATATGTGACATCTGTCCTTTTCAGCCAGGACTTCTCTCCCATCCACGGATTCGGAGTCTCTTTCTGGAGATGGTCCTCAAACTCCTGTTTAAAGAGCCCAAGGTGGTAATTCAGCCCGATGCCGTCCCCGGCAAGCCCCAGTGTGGCGATAGAGTCAAGGAAACAGGCGGCCAGCCTTCCCAATCCTCCGTTTCCGAGGGACGGCTCTGCTTCCGCTTCCTCGATCTCACAGATGTCTTTGCCGTTGTCTGCCAGCATCTCTTTTACTTCCTGATAGATGCCCAGGTTGATCATATTGTTGGAGAGCAGTTTCCCGATCAGAAACTCTGCGGAAATATAATACAGCTTCTTTTTGCTGTCCGTCCTCTCCTTTTCTGACGCCATGTCCTGAACGATGGTGAGGAGTCCGCCGTAGATCTCTTCATTGGACACCTGGGAAACCGGCTTTCCCATATATGCTTCTAATCTTTCCTGAATCTTCATGATAATCTCCTTTCGAAACATCATTTAAACCTATGCTTAGCAGTATAATATGTTTCTGCGGATATTTCTTGCAATATTCTTTCTTTTCATTGTACAATACTATCAAACGCAGCGATAAGGAGAGACTTTCAACCGGTAAGGAGACACTTTTATGAATATCAGCGAATACCAGAACTACCACGAGGCGAAATCCCATACAACCCCGGATTTTCCCTACAACACCTATCTCTGCTCCATCCCCCGGGATTTTCCCGGCGTGCCTCTTCACTGGCATTCGGAGGCAGAGCTGATCGTCATCAAAAAGGGGCGGGGCTTTGTATCCTCGGATTTCCTGAAAAAATCCGTAACCTCCGGGGATATCGTCCTTATCCGTCCCGGGCAGCTCCATTCGATCGAGCAGGACGCTCATTATGTGATGGAGTACGAAAATATCATTTTCAGGCCTGACCTGCTCATCTCAGGCAGTGATGACCTGTGCGCTTCACAGTTTATCACGCCGTTCATGGAAGGCAGGATCCAGTCCGAGACTTTCCTGACGCCCGCCCTGTCCTGGTATCAGTCCGCATCAGAGTGCATCCGGCAGATCGATCTCCTGAGCGCAACCCATCCGGAAGGATACCAGCTCGCTATCAAAGGACATTTATTCCAGTTCTTCTTCCTGCTTATCTCCAATCGGCAGAAAAAAGAGACCTCTTCTGCCTTGCAGACGAAATCTCTTGAAAAAATGAAGACCATCCTGAAATATGTGGAAGAGCACTATGCCGGACACATCACCATCGATGACATGGCAGCGCTGACATATTACAGCAAGTCCCACTTTATGAAATTTTTTAAAGCACATATGGGCGTAGGGTTCATCGAATATCTGAATGACTACCGCCTTACCATGTCCGAGCGCCTGCTCCGTTCTTCGGACGCTCCGCTCCTCGAGATCGCGGGCCTGTGCGGATTCGATAATCTGTCCTATTTCAACCGTATCTTTAAGCGGAAGTATGGGCAGTCGCCGGGAAGGTGGCGGGCACAGATCTCACTTTCCAAACCCGCAGTTCGGGAAGGTGCACACGGAGCAGTTCAGGCATAACCCGCCTTCGCCCAGCACCGAAAAATCCTTCGCGCACAGCCTTTCGCCCGCTACGATCCGGGGAAGCACCAGGTCAAAGATCGTCCGTTTCGCATACATCACACATCCGGGCAGCCCCATAACCGGAATACTGCCTGTACCTTCCGGCGTCCGGTGTCTGTATGCCAGCATGAACATGGCTCCCGGCAGCACCGGCGCGCCGTATGTGACCACTTCATCCGCTGCGTTGCGGATGGCAAGCGGAGTACGGTCGTCCGGATCCACGCTCATCCCGCCGGTACATACGACCATGTCCGTCCCTTTCCTGATCCACGCGCTGATGGCCTCTGTGACCATCTCCGCCCTGTCGTCACACAGCGTATTGCCCAGCACTTCCACTCCGTATTCTTCCAGTTTTCCCCTGACCACTGGAGTAAATTTATCCTCAATGCGGCCGTGATACACCTCGCTGCCGGTGGTCACGATCCCGGCTTTCATCTTTCGAAACGGCATCAGCCGGAATATAGGCTCATTTCCGCAGATTTCTCTCACCCGGTCCATTTTCTCTTCCTCGATCACCAGGGGGACAACCCGCATTCCCACGATCTTATCGCCCTTTCTCACCGGGAAATCTCCATGTCGTGAGGCGAGCACCATCTGCCCCATCCCATTGACTGTATTTAGTTTCTCCCGGTCGATCTTCAGAAGCCCATCCGTCTCCGCGGTCAGCTCGATCTTACCCTCCTTCGGCTCTGAAGCTGTCATAAACTCACCCTGACAGACCTGGCGGAGGATTTCCGCCGCGTCGTTTTCATGGAGCATCCCTTCCTGCTTCTCCCACACATAGAGATGCTCCTTGCCTACAGAGAGAAGCACAGGAATGTCTTCTTCCGTCACCACATGTCCCTTGCGGAAGACCGCGCCCTTGACCACCCCCGGGATGATCTGGGTAATGTCGTGGCAGAGCACGCTTCCGACCGCGTCTTCTGTTTTGATCAGCTTCATCCATTTTCTCCTCCGTTCTTCGCATCTCTGTTCTTTTGCTTCCCTAAATCTGGATTTCCTCCAGTTCCTTCATCCACACTGCCGCGCACGCGTCGCTTGGCATCCTCCAGTCGCCTCTGGGAGAGAGCGCCACAGTACCGATCTTCGGTCCGTCCGGCAGACAGGAGCGTTTGAACTGCTGGGAGAAGAATCTACGGCAGAATGTCTTCAGCCACTTCAGGATCGTCCCCCTGTCATAGTCTCCGGCAAATGTAGTCTCCGCCAGCCGGAATATCTTGCCCGGCTCATATCCGAAGCGGAGCATATAGTACAGGAAGAAATCATGCAGCTCATAAGGCCCTACAAGGTCTTCCGTCTTCTGCGCGATATCACCGTCTCTGGGCGGGAGCAGTTCCGGGCTCACCGGAGTGTCCAGCACGTCATAGAGCACATTTTTCAGCTCCTCATCCTCTGTCTCATCCGCCGCGTACTTGACAAGATGGCGGACCAGCGTCTTCGGCACAGAGGCATTGACGCCGTACATGGACATATGATCGCCATTGTAAGTCGCCCATCCCAGGGCAAGTTCTGACATGTCCCCTGTCCCGATCACCATGCCGCCTGTCTGGTTCGCGATATCCATAAGGACCTGAGTGCGCTCTCTTGCCTGAGAATTTTCATAGGTCACGTCATGGTTCTCCGGGTCCTGCCCGATATCCCTGAAATGCACCTTCACCGCTTCGGCGATGGGAACCTCTTTTAAAGACGCGCCCGTCTTCTTCGTCATCTCACAGGCATTCTGATACGTCCGGTCCGTAGTCCCGAAACAGGGCATGGTCACTGCGATGATATCCTTCTTATCTCTTCCCAGCATATCAAAAGCCCGGGCTGTCACGAGGAGCGCCAGGGTAGAGTCAAGCCCGCCGGAAATCCCCACCACAGCGGTCTTTGAATTGGTATGGGCAAGGCGCTTTTTCAGCCCCATCGCCTGGATGGTCAGGATCTCTTCGCACCGCTCTGCGCGCACTCTCTCATCCGATGGGACGAAAGGCTTCTTCGGAAATACCCTTGAGAGCCGCACTTCTTCCCTGCCGACTGTAAACGGCACACGCATCAGCGTTCCGTCAGGATCAGCCTGGAACGTCGTATTCTTGCGCCGTTCACTCACAATACGACTCAGGTCAAATTCAGAGTAAATGATCTCGTTCCGGTATCTTCCGGCTTCTTTTAAGACTGCACCGTTTTCCGCGATGATGTTGTGCCCGCCGAACACCACGTCCGTGGTGGATTCTCCTTCACCTGCATTTGCGTATACATACCCCGCGATCAGCCGGGCAGACTGACCGGCGATTAGCTCTCTCCGGTAGGCATCCTTGCCGATGGTCTCATCGCTGGCAGAACAGTTGACGATGACAGTCGCCCCCTCGATCGCCGCCTGTATGCTGGGCGGCACAGGAGACCATACATCCTCGCAGATCTCCGCTGACACGATCAGATCCTCCACGCCGTCAGCTTCAAATAAGATCTGCGGCCCAAAGGGCACCTGTTCCCCCTCAAACAGAATGTATCCCGCCTGATCCGGTCCGGGAGTGAACTGCCGCATCTCATAAAATTCCGCATAGTTCGGAAGAAAGGTCTTGGTCGTAAAGCCGATGATCTTTCCCCGGTTCATGGCTGCAGCTACGTTGTAGAGCTTCCCCCTGACAGGGAGCGGCGTCCCCACGAAGGCAAGGATGTCTTTGTCCGCCGTGTATTCCGCGATCCGCAGAAGAGCGTGGCGCGCCGCCTCAAGGAGAGCGTCCTGGGCAAAAAGGTCGCCGCATGTATATCCGGTCACGCACAGCTCAGGGAATACGATTATTTTCGCTCTCATCCCGCAGACTTTCCCGATCGCCTCACATATTTTTTCCGTATTAAACTCCACATCCGCCACCCGGATGTCCGGCGTGGCTGCCGCAACTCTCACAAATCCATGTCTCATTTTTTCTCCACCTCTCTGTCCGGATTCTCCCGCCTTGCTGCCGGAGAGCTTATCTGCTCTTTTTCAGGAGCTCTTTCAACTCATCCACCGTATAGTTATACGCTGTATTGCAGAAATGACATTTCACTTCGATATCCTCCCCATCATCGATCATGGACTGGATATCTTTCTTTCCGATGCTGATGATCGCCTTCTCGATCCGTTCTTTCGAACAGTTGCAGTAAAATCTTGACGACATGGTATCCGTGATCTCCAGATCCAGTCCTTCCAGCACCTGGGCCAGCATCTCCTCAGGTGTGTGGCCGTTGTCCAGCATGGAAGTCACTGACTGGATATTATTGATATTGTGTTCCAGCCTATTCAGTACTTCGTCTTCGATGAACGGCATTACCTGTACGATAAATCCACCCGCGCATTTTACTGTATTGTTCTTTTCCATGAGCACTCCCAGTCCCACGGAAGAGGGTACCTGCTCTGACGTGGCGAAATAGTAGGTCAGATCCTCCGCGATCTCCCCTGTCTGAAGGATCGTCTGCCCGGAATAGGGCTCTTTTAACCCCATGTCCTTGATCACGGTCATGACGCCCTGCCCCAGAGCGCCGCCCACATCCAGCTTGCCATTCTTCGGTGGCAGTATCACATCCGGATCATGGACATAGCCCTTTACATTTCCCTGGCTGTCGGCTGTCACTGTCAGGCCGCCGATAGGTCCGGAGCATTTGATCTGGATAGTGAGCATATCTGTTGGATTCTTCATCATGCTCCCCATCATCACCCCGCCGGTCAGAAGTCGTCCCAGGGCCGCTGTCGCCACCGGGCTCGTGCCATGGCGCTGTCTCGCCTCTTCCACAAGATTTGTAGTAACCGCCGCAAACGCACGGATCTGCGTGTTTGCTGCCGCTGCTCTTACAATATGATCTTCCATTTTTTAATCTCCTGTCTGTGTATCCTATCTGTGCATCCTAATCTTCGAATCTTTTCGATTCCGTCAAATAATTACCCTGTTCGGTCTGAATGCCCACTTATCCTTATCTGTTCTTTTCGGCTGTCTGCTTTCCGCTTTCCCGGGCGATGACGCAGATCCGCTCGCTGGTCTTAGTGACCTCCCCCCGGGTGTCCATGTCATAAGCAGCATCAAAAACAAGTCCTGCACTGTTTATCAATTCCCGGATCTCTTCCAGAGTATACCCTCTCTGGAAATGAGTTTCCCGGTATTTCCGGTACAGCGCTCCGTTTTCTTCCCGGTTTTCCCCTGCTGCTTCATCTCGCCCGGCTGCTGCGCCTTCCCTGATGAAAAGTGTCAGGTCATACTCATTGATCTGCTCGTCTTCATAATAGCAGTTGTCCCATATGAAACTGCACCCTCCCCTGTCTTCCGCGATCGTGCGGTCGCCCAGGGCTTCCCGGTACTTGTATTCCGTATTAAAGTCAAAAAGAAAGATGCCTCCCGGATCAAGATAATTGTTCACCAGGCGGAACACCTCCCGCAGTTCTTCAGGCTCAGTGATATAATTCACGGAATCGCACACACTCACCACTGCCCGGACTGTGCCGTACAGCTCAAACTCCCGCATGTCCTGGAGCAGGTAGAGGATGTCATGTCCTGACGCGATCCGCTTTTCCATGGCAAGCTCCAGCATGTCTTCTGAGTTATCCACCCCGATCATGTCATAGCCGTATCCCGCCAGGAGCTCTGTCATCGTACCCGTACCACATCCCAGATCCAGCACGATACCGTCCCGCACGCCATATCCGCACAGCAGGTCATGTATATATCCTCCCCACTCTTCATAGGGGACATTGTCCATAAACTTATCATATACTGATGCAAAACTTGTGTACGCTTCCACGATGATCTCCTCCCGCAAATAGAAGTTTAACATATTTTCCTGTTCTTGGCACTAGAAATCTTTCAGCGCGAGTGTGTGGGTGACTGAGATGACTTCGGAATGGAATTTAGAAAAATAGAAATCCGGAAATATGCGTTAAGCTGGGCAATGGGAATTTCTGAGACGAAGGCGAGTTACCCATTGCTCAGCTTTGCCCTTAGCATATTTCCGGATTTCGTTATTTTTTCTTATTCCATGGAGCGGGACCGAAGCCATCCACATACCCGCGCTGAATATGTCTTAGATACTACTCTCCTATGGTTTCGGATGATCTACTCACCGGCAGTCTCCCCGGCAAATACAGATTTTCTATTCTCCGAAGCGTATTTTCATATAGGATCTGATCTCTTCCACGCACTTCGCAAATCCCAGCTTCCCGCTGTTTAAGCAGAGGTCGTAATTTCTCGCGTCCGCCCATTCGTGCCCTGTGTGATAGCGGTAGAAATCGCTCCTGTACTCGTCCGTCTTCTGAATGTATCTCTCCATCTCTTTTTGTGTCATGCTGTGGCGCTCCATCGCCCGTTCAAGACAGAACTTCTTGTCCGCGTGAACGAACACGCTCATCACATTAGGATAATCCTTCAGCACATAGTCCGCACATCTTCCGATAATGACGCATGACTCTTTTTCTGCCAGCTCTTTAATGATCTTTGCCTGATAATTAAACAGGTTGTCGTCTGAGGTAAAGCCTTTGTCCTCCGGCGGAAGCAGTTCTCCCTCATATGGACGGCTCAAAAGCCGGAACCATCCTGCATGCCGGACCTTTTCATCGGACATGCCAAAGAGCCGTTCATTGATGCCGCTGTCCTCCGATGCCATGCGCAGGATCTCACGGCTGTAGCAGTTGACGCCAAGCTCTTTTGCCAGCATGGCGGCGATGGTCTTCCCGCCGCTCCCATACTGTCTTGAGATGGTGATCACAATATTTTTCATAAAGCTGCGCCTCCTTTACTCTCCGAGATAAGCCTTTTTAATAGAATCATCCTCCAGAAGATCCTTTGCATTTCCTTCGAGAACGATCTTTCCTGTCTCCAGGACATACGCCCGGTCTGCAATGGAAAGTGCCTTCTTTGCGTTCTGCTCCACAAGAAGCACGGTAGTGCCGCTCTCGCTCACAGAACGGATAATATCAAAAATCTCATTTACCATGATCGGAGAAAGCCCCATGGAAGGCTCATCCATGAGGATGATCTTCGGTCTGGACATAAGCGCGCGCCCCATTGCAAGCATCTGCTGCTCACCGCCGCTCAGCGTCCCTGCCATCTGATTCTTTCGCTCTTCCAGGCGCGGAAAGCGTTTATAAACATTTTTCAGGCTTTCCTCGATCTCACTTTTATCATTTCTTGTGTAAGCCCCCATTTTCAGGTTCTCATACACGCTCAGTTCCGCAAACACGCGCCGCCCTTCCGGCACATGGGCCATACCCATGGACACGATCTTATGAGCAGGCACTTTCGTAATCTCTCTTTCCTCAAACAGCACCTGCCCGCTCTTTGGTGAGAGCAGACCTGTCACCGTGTGCAGGGTCGTTGTCTTGCCCGCGCCGTTGGCTCCGATCAGCGCAACGACTTCTCCTTTATCTACATGGAAGGAGATGCCCTTGATCGCCTGGATCACACCGTAATATACTTCAAGATCATTTACTTCAAGCATTGCCATAACTAACGTCTCCTCCTATTCTCCAAGATATGCCGTGATGACCTGGGGGTCATTTAAAACATCGGACGTCCTGCCCTGGGCAAGCATCTCCCCGAAATTCAGCACTGTCAGTCTCTCACAGATGCCGCTCACCAGTTTCATATCATGCTCGATCAGAAGGATCGTCATGTGGAACTCCTCGCGGACAAATCGGATCATCTCCATCAGCTCGCCTGTCTCATTGGGATTCATTCCCGCCGCCGGCTCGTCCAGAAGAAGGAGCTTCGGCTCTGTTGCCAGGGCTCTCGCGATTTCCAGCCTTCTCTGCTGTCCGTACGGAAGATTCGCGGCATCGATATGCGCGGACTTTTCCAGATCAAACACTTTGAGCAGCTCCATGGCCTTCTCATCCATCTCTTTTTCTACCCTGCGATATCCCGGAAGACGCAAAATCCCTTCCACCGTAGAGTAATGATGCTTATTATGAAGTCCTGTCTTTACATTGTCCAGCACACTCAGCTTTTTAAAGAGACGGATATTCTGAAATGTCCTCGCGATCCCCGCTTTGCTGATCTCTATAGTCTTCTTTCCGGTGATATCCTTTCCGTCCAGAAGGACTTTTCCGCTGTCCGGCTTGTATACGCCTGTCAGCAGGTTAAAAACAGTAGTCTTTCCCGCGCCGTTGGGTCCGATCAGACCATACAGCTCTTCTTTTTCGATGGATATGTCAAATGCATTCACTGCACGGAGACCGCCAAATGAAATGCCAAGATTTTTTACATCCAGTAATGCCATTATTGTACAGCCTCCTTTTTCTTTTTCCCGAATCTAAGATACCGCTCTCTCCATTCGATCGCTTTCGGCGCCCAGTTAAAGAGCATCATAAAGATCAGAACGACAGCGTAGATGAGCATACGGTAATCATCCAGCCCTCTGAGCAGCTCCGGAAGCAGCGTCAGGATAACAGCCGCAATGACAGAACCTCTGATGTTTCCGATACCGCCCAGGACAACGAATACAAGGATCATGATCGACTGATTATACCCGAAGTTGTTCGTAGTAGCCGTCAGCGTGGACAGATTATGCGCATAAAGCACGCCCGCCGCCCCCGCAAGCGCCGCGGAGATCGTAAATGCCATCAGTTTGTATTTCGTTATATTGATCCCGATAGACTCTGCGGCGATCCGGTTGTCACGGATAGACATGATTGCGCGCCCATCCCGGGAATTGATCAGGTTGAGCACAATAAACAGGGTGATCAGGATCAGGATAAATCCGATCAGGAACGTAGCGTCTTTTGGCGTCCCAGTGATCCCCTGCGGTCCGTTCACAATGACCGTGCCGTCCGGCTCCATATCCAGCGCCAGCACGTCCTTTGTAGAAAAATGGAACCCATTCGAATCCTTGCCGATATACAGGACGTTTACCAGATTCTTGATGATCTCGCCAAAAGCAAGGGTGACGATCGCAAGATAGTCTCCCTTCAGGCGGAGCACCGGTATTCCGATCAGGATGCCAAATATCGCCGCCACAACGATACCGATAATGAGAGCCAGCAGGAAACGTACAATATCAACTGTGATCACATCCCGCATACATTTTGAGAAGAATGCGCTGGAAAACGCGCCGACACACATAAAGCCCGCGTGTCCGAGACTCAGCTCGCCCAGGATACCCACTACCAGGTTCAGCGATACCGCCAGGATAATATAGTAGCAGAGCGGGACCATAAGCCCTTCAAGAAGGCTTGAAATACTGCCTGTACTGATCAGGATCTGCATGACGATATAAGCAGCGATAACAATGCCGTAAGTGATCAAACTGTTTTTTGTATTTTTACTCATTTTCTTCAGCATACCTGACACCTACACTTTCTCCTGAATCTTTTTGCCTAAGATCCCTGTCGGCTTAACAAGGAGCACGATGATCAGCACCGCAAACACGATCGCATCCGCCAACAGAGATGAAATATACGCCTTGCTGAAGATCTCGATCACACCGAGGAGAAGCCCTCCGATGAAAGCTCCCGGGATCGATCCGATGCCGCCGAAGACGGCTGCCACGAATGCCTTGATGCCCGGCATTGACCCTGTGTATGCGGACAGCGTCGGATAGGCGGAACAGTACATCACTCCGGCGACAGCCGCCAGCGCAGAACCGATCGCGAACGTCAGCGCGATCGTTCCGTTTACATTGATCCCCATCAACTGTGCAGCCCCTTTATCTTCAGACACAGCGCGCATTGCCTGACCCGGTTTTGTCTTCTGTACAAAAAGGATCAGGACAGTCATGATGATAAGGCAGACGATGATCGTAACGATCGTCTCTCCTGAAATATTTAATTGGCCGTCTGCAAGAGATATGCCTTTCCATTTGATCACAGACTGGAATGTTTTTGCATTCTCTCCAAATACAAGGAGCGCGATGTTCTGGAGCAGATAGCTGACTCCGATAGCCGTGATCAGCACCGCCAGCGACGAGGAGGCGTTGCGCAGAGGTTTATAGGCTATCCTCTCGATCACAATACCGAGAAGGGTACACACACAGACTGCCATCGCCACGCTGGCGACCGGAGAAATCCCTGCCTGCGTCATCGCGATAAACGCCGTGTACGCACCGACCATAATAACATCTCCATGGGCAAAGTTCAGCATCTTTGCGATACCGTATACCATGGTATATCCAAGGGCTATGATCGCATACACACTTCCAAGGCTCAATCCATTGATTAAATACGATATAAAGCTCATACTCATCCCTTCCATTTCTATTATCTTATTGTTGAAATTAATAGGATTATATCACAGGGGTACAGGGGATAGCAATAAAAAAATCGAGTGTGCTCGGTTTTTAATATGAGGGTGTTAATAATTGGAACGATACTATCTCCGTTTTAGTATGAGAGGAGTGTCATTTTAAGCGCCTCCTTATCCTCTTGATTTTATCAAGAAATTTAAACCATTAAATTCACGACCTCTCGAGGAGGTCGACCTTCCTTGTTAACAAGACTGTCGTCCCTATTGAAGAACCCGGCAGCAAGGATCTTGATCATCTCTTTGTTTAATTGTTGAAGCTCCTAATATATGCTATAATCAACAGGAATTTTTGGATTGGGGAATAGGAAAATGCAACTCAAAACGAAGCGATTACTGATAAGAGAACTTACTCCGGATGATTGGCAAGCCATGCAGAAAATCGCCGTTGATTTTCGGGAATCCAAATATGCCATTTACGATATGCCCCTGCCTATTGGAGATGAGGAAATCACCGAACTGACCAGACAGTTTGCCGAATCACAGCTGTTCTATGCGGTTGTGCTCCATGATGTCATGATTGGGTATATCTGTTTTCACGAAGATAACGGAAATTACGACTTGGGCTTTTGTTTTCATTCTGACTATCAAGGCAGGGGATATGCCTTTGAGAGCTGCCGCGCAATCATGGACTACATGGCCAGCGAGCGAAACGTAAGGGTATTTACCGCCGGAACAGCGATGAAAAACAAGCCTTCC
>DWYM01000057.1 GCA_019118665.1 Candidatus Mediterraneibacter intestinipullorum | reverse complement strand
CCATATGGTCCATATAAGTGCTGCACCTGGAAGCGCCAGAAACACCCACTTATTATCCTTGAAAAATCTCATTCGCCCACCACCTGTAAAAGGTCTCTCAACTCGTTATTTACCGTTTTAAGGGACTCTATGGCTTCTTTTAACTCTCCGTCCAGGTCAGCCAGTTTCCGCCTTCTGTAAAGCTCCACCGCATCCATAACGGCTTTATCAAATGTCCCGAAATAATGAATCGGCTTCACTACTTCGGTCTGTTCTCCGTCACGAACAGCTTTCCTTTTCTGATAGACGGTATAGCAAAGCTCATCTGCGCCGACATAATAATTACCAACGATATGTATCATAAGTCCTCCATTTCCAGTACCCTAAACACCTCATATGCCAGATCCCAGCTTACCGTCTGGATCGGATCCAAAAGCCGATATATACTTCGCTTACTGTATCCAGTCATATCTGCCAGATCCGCTATGCTCAGGCACTGTCTTTGAAGTTCTGAGCGAATCCGGCACGCCAGATTCTGATGTTCCTGAAATGTCAATGGGCGCCTTTCCACGTTATAACCTCCACTTTTTTGCCAGTATCATTCCCACTGTCAGCATAACCACTCCAACACCAACTACCGCGACATTATCTGCTGAGCAAAGGAACACGCCTCCAATGAGAAGGGCACATACGACTTTATACATATCTCACCACTCCCGCATCAATTGCCACCTGCTGATACTCTGACTCTGTGATGTATCCGCTTTCGTAAAGCCCTGCGAAATATCCAGCAAGCGATCTTGCATAACAGGTTCTCTTAAAAACGATCTCTATCATTTCATTGATTCCCTGTGTTTGAATATCAAATTCATTTTGCGAGCGAAGCAAGTCTCTCAGAGCAGAATAATTCTCATAAATATACGTTGGTTCTTTTCCATCCTTACGCAATTTATGCATCAACTTATTGACTGTCATTGCAACAATAGGCTCTTCTTCCTTCCCATCATCAATAGGTATCGCCGGCCTCTCCCAAATCAGCTTCCCAACATCGTAAAGCATATATTCTATACACCCAATGTCAGACGCTTCATAAACCCTCACGATGTCAAAATTGGGGGTTATACCATTCGTAAGATCCTCCCGGATATCGCTGAACCATCTCTTAACAGTCCTTACTCTTCCATTCAACCATATACCCCGGATATTATTCCGCAATTCACATATCATTCCATCTTTCAGATCTGCTTTTCTCATTTCCGTTTACCCCTTATAAATCGGACAATTTCCTCATCACTTAATCCAAGAACCCGAACCATTGCCCGGAATTCCCTCATGGTAAAGGTATCCGGCTGCCGCCGGCGCTTCTGGTATGTCGGACGAGTAATCGCCAAAAATTTTCCCATTTCCTCATCGTTGTATGCTTTCCAGGCCTGCCCGTCCGCCATAACCGCCCGGGATTCTCTGTCACGCATTTCATCAAGACTCGGCTGTAATCTTGGCATCCTGTTCACTCCCTTCCTCCTACTCTACGATGGATACAGAGCGCCTTTCGCTGTCATACCTCAGCCTCAGCGTGTCCCCGTTCATATCGACCAGCACCGCATTATTCCCATCCACCTGCAAGCGGAATTTTTCCATCTGGAATTTGTTTTCCAAATATGACCGGATAGCATATTCCGCAATTGTCTTTGCGCCTTTAATCATTAGATTCACTCCCTTCGCTCTTTGTCAGATCTTCGATACTCACTTCAAGAACATTGGAAACTGCCAAAAGGCTTTTTATTGTCGGACTTGCTGTCTTCCATTTAGTGATTGCTCCTTTAGATAAATTTGCCTTACGCTCTACTTCCGCTAAAGAAATGCCTCTCTTAATTGCTATAGCTTCCACATTCTCATAAATCACATTTCCACCTCCTCTAATCGCTGAATTTACTCAATTATTTATTGACTTTTCGCTGAATTTATTCTACAATATAACTACCACGAAATATTATTTGAAAAAAATCAACTCTTTATCAATTATCGTTGCTTTTTATCAGCGATTGATTTTATTATACTGCTTTTAATCAGTTTGTCAATACCTTTTGTTGATTTTTTTCAACATTGGAGGTAATACATGGGAATACATGATAGAATCATTAATCTATGTAAGGAGCGAGGAATATCACAATCTGAACTTGAAAGAGCTATTGGAATCGCTAAAGGTTCTGTTACGAAATGGAAAAAACAGGAACCACGTCATAGCTCAATAGAAAAAGTAGCAAGTTATTTTGGAGTTTCTGCAGACTATATAATTAATGGTGAAAAATCTGAGACCTACTATCTTTCTGGATATAAAGCTGTCATTCCTGTTCTAATAAATACGTCCTCTGGTAACTGGAACATAAGTGTAGGAATTCAAGGAAATATTTTAATTGCTGCTGGGCCAGGTGTAATATCTGGATACGAAACAGTCGTAAGATTATACAGATTCAAATAAATTGTTCGGATAAAAGTGATTTTATGTGGTTAAAAATGCAAAATTAATAGCACAAGGCGCGTTTGCCATTGCTCCTGGAATATTGCACTGAAATAAACCTGATGAACTTAATGTCCCATAACCCGTAACTTTCTCATATCCATTTATGGGAAATGTAATAGTTTGTGTTGGGTGTACATTAAAACTCCCAAGTGTGAGTGGCGTTCCTGCCTGATTAGGCGTGAATGTACCTGTAACAACACAGACATTCCCATACCGGAAACACTGTATTGAAGAGGTAGTAATACCGGCATCATTCGGTGTAAATTTAAAAGTCTGATTGGATATTTTATTTTGTTTTCCTGACATATCTGATGTCAATTCAGATATATCATCTTCAAGGCCGTTCATATTTTGAAATAGTAAATGAGCCAGCCCCTCTTAAGGAGAAGCTGGCTCAGATTTAATATGGATTTTTTGCTGAGCTTAGATATGAGAAATATGTCCTTTTCTCCTGCTGAGAAAGACCCAGCGAATCCAAGTATGGAATTATTTCATCTTTTCTCAGGGATCCATTCCCATCAGCGTCGGCATTCTTTTTATACAGGTAATATCTGGCAAGCCCATCCGCCCCATCATTATCATAGATTGTCTTCAACTTCTGGTTTTCCGCGCTCAACTCCGTTCCCTGTACTTCATGCTTTGCAAGAGCTTTCGTAAAACTTTCCATCTTATCATCAAAATCAAAGCGAAGAATACCAAGCTGCGAATACGCCTGGGATCTGTTCAGATCAGATTCCAGAGAAGCGCTGATCCTTTCCGTAGCATTTGTCGTTTCGTAATTCTTTTCTGTGTAAGGGTTATTCTCTTCTTTTGTATTCGGATACAACTGCGCGTAGACTTCCTGCTTTTCGGAAAGACTCATATTGCTTTCTTCCAGCGCCGCTTTAACATTATCTGCAGCACCTTCTCCTCCTTCGTCCTTAATGCCTTTATACAGGTTATAACGCACAATTCCTTCCACTCCAAGATCATTATAAATCTTATAGAGCTTCTGATTTGTAGCGCTCATCTCTTTCCCGAACTGCTCATTCTCAGCAACTGCCTTTGCAAGAGAATACATATCTCCAAGGATCTCAGATTTTTCAGCATCGTCAAATTGTTCATATTCAGGAGAATTTACAAAGCCTTCCGCCAACTCATAGGAAAGTGTGCCCTGCGCCCGCTGCAGTGCGCTGTACTGTTCATTGGTCAGCCTGGTATCCCCGACTTTCCACTCTGCTTTGCGTGGAAATACAGCATTATTCCCTGTTTCATCAAAGAGCCGCTGTATCTCGCCATCAATAGGCGTTTCAGCAGAGTTTCCAAGCTGACCGGGATTAACCATCTGTGCGAATGCCGCTTCGCCTGTACTGTCGCTTCTTCGGATTTCCTGGCCCCATGTATCATAAGCTGCCGGAAGCGTTTCACTCAGGAACGGGATCTTCGATATGGCCGTGTTAATCTGCGTCTGAATTGGTCGATCAGTAGAAAACGTCTGGCGCTGTACCGGATCTACTGTACGCGCGGCGGCGCCCAAAGCCGATGGTATAAACCGTTGCGGAAATTCCAACACCTCATTGATGAAGTTCTCCGGGACAGATCCGCCATTTCCCGTATCAAAAATATCAGCAAGCGACTGTAATGGGGACAGTTCCAGCCAGGAATTTGATACGCTAACCGCGGCTTGTCCGGCCATATCTGCGGCACGTTCAAATCTGTCCATAGCTGTTTTTGATTCATCCTCTGACTCGGCAATAGATTGGTACATGGATGCACCCAGAATAAACGGAATAGCTGCAGGCTGCGCCCAGTCATAAGTATAATAATTATCTCCGATCTTAAGCGAATAGGCCAATTCTCCCTGCTGTTTCTGGAAAGCCGCTTCGTCTTTATCGCTGGATAAAGCACCCGTAATGATACCATTTTTGGCAAGAGCATATCCGGCAGCTATTGCTGCTGTTCCGGTCAGATTCTTCGCCAAATAATCCATGATTTCCGATGCGCCTTTTTTATCTTTTACCATCTTGAAGGCGTTGACAAGTCCCACCGGACTGTAATCAATTCCTCTCATAGCAAGGTTCGCAGGTGTTTTTGTGAAAGGCATAACGATTTCCCCAACTTTTCCGGTGTTTTTCTTCAAGTTTGAAAAAGTCCGTGTCAGTGCGTTATCGTCCTTGAACGTCGCTTTCAACGCTTCATCCGCTGCGAGCGTTATCGCATCCTCCGGGATCTGATCGAGGGAAGTTATCTCCTGTGCCTTCATATATGAAGCAAGGCGATTCACAAAATTGTTGCGGACAAAAGGCTCATCACCGGCTTCCAGAAGATAATATGTGAAATTTCGTACCGTCTCCAGCAGGGAATCATCCACGTTTCGCCCCATAGCTGCATTCGCTCTGGATATCGCCCCTGGGAAAATTCTGTTAAAGATCTTCGATATCGGACTGCCCTTAAACACCTGCTTATCTCCAGCGATACTTTTCAGCCCAGAGTCCCATTTTGACGCAGAACTCCCCAAAAGGCTTTCTTTCACACCATCCCAGACTTCTCTTGCCAGTTTTTTCTCTGCCTTTCCGCCTCCTGTAAGGGACTGAGTGACCTTGAAATCCGGATTTATCAAATGGATGGCGTTTTGCCCGAGCGCAGACACACGATCCGTCAAAGAACGGACCGGCTGCAATAATGCGTTCGATACGATATTCCTGATCTGTGTTCTCGGATTCAAAAGCATGCCCACGCGTGACAGCTCCACAAACTTCTCCCACCTGGTAGACGGATACTGCTTTGCAAGCCGCGCCCCAATCTTTTCATATGCCTTTTTGATCGCGTCAGTGTCTCCCGGTTTGATTTTTCCGAACATTTCTATCTCATCATCCGTCAAGGAAAAATCCGTCCAACGATTCCCAAACTTCTGCCGGCCTGCCGCGTTCATATTATCTATGTCACGGACAGCATATCTCAATGCGGTATCCGGATCACTCTTCATCATGGTAATTGCAGCAGCTTGTGTAAACTGGCCGCCTTCACGAAGTTTCTGCGAGACAGTCCTCAGCAGCTCCACAGCTTCGTCCTTCCGGCCAGAATCAATCATATCTGACACGATCTTATTCGCCAACGGGACAGCTTCAGGAGATTTTGCGTCCAGCAAACGATAGATCTGGCTTTCTGCAGATCCAGAATCATAAATCCGCTGTGCCCGCTGTAAAGTTTCTTCATTGCTCAGAACTTCATAAAATGCCGGATTGTCAATGAATTCGTTTTGAATCTCATCGGAAACACCCTGTACTCTGCCCCTGGCAATATTATTACCATAACTCTCCTCGACAACATCTCTGCCGTCAATTGTTGCCGTGCGTCTGGACCTGCTTCCATTTAATAGATCCTCGCCAGAGCGCGCAGATATTTCAGGATCTCGAAGAGTCGGGATTTCTTCCGTCAATCTCGCCGTTCTATCATCCACACTTTCTGCGGCAACTCTGTATGGAGGCATTACATCTGATACCGCGCTGCCGGTCCGCCCATTGGCCGGGATATTTCCCAAGGGCGAAAGTCCATCCGTCCTCCGCATTACTGTCTCTGCGGAATCTGCAGCCTCATTCAATGCCGTTCCAGACCGTTCTAAGCCGTTTTCAAGACTTCCAGGAGGATCAAGCTCCGTTCCTCTGGCTCTATTTCGAAGCGCTCTTCCAACGATCTGTGACAACCCCTCGCCCGCAACATTATATGCCAAATTTGTTCCAATGCTTCGCGCGACATTCCCTGCCACTTCACCGGCGCTCCTACCCGCCCTGACATCATCCGCCGCACGGGGAAGTGTATCTAAAACAGTATCCAGCGACAGATCACTCAGAACATTCGCCGCTGCCCCTCCGACGAGCTCCGGGATTCTATTTCCAGCCGCTGCTGCAGCTGCAGCATTTCCGCCGGGACTTAAAGCACTTGCAATCCTTCCGGAAAGCGCCTCTCTTGCCGCCTGAACCCTTGGAATATCAGACATAATGCCGCTGGCCAGGTTATATTTTGCGACCTCCATAGCTAAGTTCCCGGCGCCCTGCGCAAGCGGGCTTTGTGTTCGGGCATCTTCTATGGATTGGTCAATGAAGTTTCCGGACGGATTCCCTCCCGGTGTCAGATTATCGATCCAGTCTCGTACAGTTCCAACACCAGGCAGGTTCTGTGCGGAGTCCATAATCCCGGTTACAAAAGCCGCCAGCGGATTTGTTTTATTCTTCAGCCTAACCATAGTTGCATACATTGAAGTCTCATCCGTAGCGTCTTTTGCCGCCTGCGCCTGAGAAATACTTCCAGATGCAATGCGCCGGTTATAATCCCTCAACCATTCGCTTGCATACTCCTGGATTACCTTACGGTCCTCTTCTGACATTTTCCCACTCAAAGCACCATAAAGCGGGTTAGAAGTGCTTGACACTTCTTCCTGAGGTTCAAATTCCTGTGTCAAGACGGGTATGCTTTCTTGCCTCTGAACAGAGCCTGTCGAGAGAACCGGAGAGGAACTCTCTTTTCCCAGACTCGATGTATCAAGGCTTGGAATTCTCTCCGTTGTCGGTACAGCAGTGGTTCTTTTTAACTGGCGGGCTACTCCGGTCATTCCGGAAAGACTATCCTTCTGCCGATCATTATAATAACTGAGTGCATTCCCGACCGAACTTCTTGTCCTCACTTTTTTCTCTGTTTTAGCCGCACGTTGAGAATCCTGTTTTCTTTTTAGCTCACCAGCGTTATACCATTGTTTTCCAGAAGCGTCTTTCTGGCCAGATGTGGCACTTTGGCTCCCGCTTTTGTTCAGGCGCTTTGATACTTCCATCTTTTTCGATGGAGTATGTTCTGTATTAGATGTGACGTTTTTATGCTTATTAAGCATCTTTTCTATATCGTCTATGCTATAATTCGCCATACCTGACCTCCATGATTACAGCTGGTTGAGAATATACTGCAGCGCCCCTGTATTATTGACGCCGTTTCTTACCAACATATCAGCGATCTGATCATCGCTGTATCCATTAGCTTTTACCTTTTTCGCCCACGCGGCATAATTATTCCAGGAGCTATAGTCCTCTACTGGACTACTTACTGAGACAGGATCCTGCCTATTTGTTACCGTTGCTTCTACCGGTGAATATGCCGCCTGATTCGCCAAAAGATCCTGCATCGCCGCTGTATATGATTCCGTCAAAGCCGGAATATTATCATACATATCAGAATAAGATGACGCAATCAGGTTTGCCAGGTCGCTTTCCAACTGCATCTGGTACGCGGCTTTCTGTGCAGAATCTTCCGCCAACTGATTATTATAATTCTGCAATGCCGTTGCCAGATTGTTCTGGTATGTATTTTCCAGTTCCGACAGGTTGTTGGCGCGGGTCTCTTCGATATTATTTCTGGCATTTCCATAGTTATTGGACAAACCGGCCATAGTGCTTTCTGCCAACCCACCCGAAAGTCCCTGCGCCGCCATATTTTGAGCGAGATTTCTTTGAGACAACATACGGTTAATGTATGCCTCCCTCAATGCCTGATTCGATTGATTGTTTACATTCCCCTTTGACACATCATAACTGGAATTCAGCGTCCCCACAGTGCTGTCATAATTCTGTTTTAAAAGCTCTCCACGCTGGTTATATGCATCATTAAGCGCCGCCATATTCCGATCATATGCGTTTTGGGCAATACGCTCCTGTTCTCTTCTGAGACGCTCCGCTTCTTCGCGTGCCCTTGCTTCTGCCTCTGCCTGAAGCTGAGCATAATATGCAGCATTCCCAGCAGACGAACTACCCCCGCTGGAAGATCCTGAACTTCCACCAGAATTTCTTCCTGAGCCTCCGCTGTTTCTATTGGATGTGTTTTTATTCGATGAAGAAGAATTGTTCTTCCCGTACTTTTTATTCAAGGCTTCGCCTCTTGCCATCTCTGTTTCGTACTGCTTTTTCGTCAAATTTAATGCCATAAAATTTCTCTCCTTATATTGAAAAATCCCCGGATTTCTCCGGGGAAAATCAATTAAGCTACATATAACAATTCTGTGATCGTATTGACACCGACCTTGTAATCCAGTTTCAGGCCTCTGATCTCCTGGAATAATCCGACCGCCAGCCGCGTATCATTTCCGAATTTTCCGTCAGCCTCCAGCCCATACTCCGTTTTCAAAAGCTCTACGATCTGCGGGCCGATTACCGTATTCAGGCGCATCTGCAGCCATTTTACAGTCTGTCCGGTGCTTCCAACGGTAAAGCGTGCGGTACGACTGTCAAAAGCTCCGGAAAGCAGCAGGACTTTCCTGATCGCCGCGGTCGTGTCCTGTCCCTTGATTCCATCAATCATCAATGCTTTTCCGTCTGCATCTGTGATCCCGTCCGCATTGAGTGCTTCCTGAAGACTTCGGACGGCTTCCTGATCCAACTCACGATCTTCTTTTTCACCATCATTTCCCTGCGGCAAGCTCTCATACCAGACATCCAGATCTACGTTGCCAGAGATTCCTGACACACATCCCTTACTGGAATACTGCCAGCCAGATTCACCTACACCCGGACGCAGGTTCTCTTTCATAGTTCCATCATCCTCAGATGAATATCTCGCCACCCAGAACGGTACATTCAGCGCCTCTGTATCCAGGACATTCTCATGCCAGTCCAGGTTGCAATAGATCCCACAGGAATACCCCGCGTCTTTAATAACCTGAATAAAGGATTTTGCGATTGCAGTAATCGCATTCTTTCCAAGAGTGCGCAGCCCGCTCCATTCCAGATCAAGCCATACACCCATTTCCAATCTCCGGCCGTCCAGAATCTTCACGACTTCCCACGCTTCTTTTACTGCCGCCTCTGTGGTCTTCGCATAGCTGTAGCGATAAACTCCTTTTGCAATATTGTTCGCTTCACACCCGGCATAATTGTGCTCAAATGATGTGTCCAGCCCTTTACTGTTCGCGACACGAAGAATCGCGAATTCAATACCACTCTGTTTTACCTTTGCCCAATCAGGCTTTCCCTGATATGCAGATACGTCAATTCCTCTAAACATATTTACCTCCGACCTACCTTTCTTCAATCACCGCGCCGATGCGCCGGCATAAAAAAGCGCGGTTTCCCGCCCCTCAGATCATTTATTATATTGGTTCTGTTCCAGATATCTGTCACGCGTTCCCATCCTCCGGTTGCGACTAAGTAAACAATAAATGCCGCAATGAATGAGGCGAATACATAATACCAGACAATCACAATATTAAAATACTGGCACGCGATTATCACCGCAAGCGGACACAGTATCATTGATACGACGAGCGCAACCGCACTGGTGGGAAGTTTTACAAGAAACGGCATTTCCTTGATAACCTGTGTGATCCCACTCACTACAAAGGCCATCAACCCGACTGCCATCAGCACATAAGTGACGTACTGCATTATAAGTTCCATGTTCATTTTTACCTCTTTCTCCGGCACTGAGTAGCCGGTCACTGCATAATTGAATGAACCGCCTGTTTATTCAGGAAGTCTTTTTGTTCGTGTTTAACTTTTCTCGCATATTCCAGCGCCGCATGCATGTCACCATTACAGTGAGCGTCCGGAATACGTTGTACTGCTTCTGCGGTTGCTTCTCCCAACGCCATAGAAGCATTGATGCTTTTCACGATCAGATACTCGTGCTGTTCTCTCGCCCGGTCTTTCTCATCCATGCGTTTTTCCAAATGGCGAAACAACAGGCCTGTTATCGCTGTCGGAATCCCTGCTGCAGCGATGATCGTGATCAACCATTCCATTTTCTTCTCCTTACTTTGACAAAATGAGAGCTCCCAGTTCTGGAAGCTCTCTTCGTTGACAAGTTCCTATTCAGTTTTAATTAATCCTATCTACTTCTATGTATATCACCACCTTTTAGTGAACTAAATCAAAATTTAATTTATTAAAATTAACTTGGACTAAGCAATTACTCAGCGATATATGTTGCCACAAAATATGACCAGCCCGATGAAATGTCACTCTCTGCCAAAATGTTTCCTGATGCATCCACAGATATGAAAGCTGATTCAGAATGAGGAAAAGAATCTTGAATATATATAGCATTTGGATAACCCGGAATGGAAGGTCTAAATCCCCCTGGTAATGTCCCAATCGTAGTCCCTTGCGGTATAGATTTATCATTCCAAAAAATAAGTTCAACCCATTTTCCTATCTTTCGATACCTTATTGGCTGATAATCAGTTGGTATTATCAGCCACCCAGAATCGGACATCTTTTGATTTAGTCCCGAAAGCTCATCAAAAATCGTCGTTGCTGTCCAGTCCGAAATATCAAATGCTCCGGCTTCGACTGCTGTCTTGGCTTTATATATCACATTGTCCTTTATACAGTAATCCCCTGCTGCATAGGTCGATTCTTCACTGAATTCGTCCGGCCTGACAGTGGCAATATCATCCGCATTCTCTTTTAATGCGGCATCTATCTTTGACATGTCCGATGTATAGTCTGTAATCCAGTCCGGAATATCAGATCCTGCTACCTGGGACAAGTTATAATTTGGTGTCTTCGCTGCCGTTGACATATATCTTCCTCCCTATTTTCCTAAAATATTTGCACCGTAATTTGCATAATCATATGCCGTAATCTGATAGCTTGCATACTGATCTGCTGTCAGCTGAAGCGCAGCGTATGCTGCCGCGGTCAGAGCCGCAGGCTTCATGTTGTCATACAAACTTTCGATGATCTGATTAATCGGCTCTACTTGCCCGGTAAACGGATTAACCATATAGGCAATGTTATTTACGGTTTCGGCCACAGAATTAATCTTACTCGCTGCGTCCGTTGCAGTGTTAAAAGCAGTATTGGCTTTAGAGGATGCGTCTGCTGCCACTAGGGCAATTTGATCCAGGATACTCTGCACGTTCTGTTGCGCCCGGATTCCCGCCGGGACTTTCGCGCCAAGCGAAGCTGCACCAGCAGCGGCTTCCAGTTCGCTGACGAGGTTATTGAGCTTCGGGATGACAACATCCAAAGCCAGTTCGTCAAATTTTTGCTGCATCTTCGTAGTATCCAGCCCAGGAGTATCTGGAAGTCCTACCACGCCCTTTCCTGTTGTGTCAGCCGTTGTGATTCTCGTAAATGCCATGTTATCACCCCTTATAATTTCCGTTCTCGATATATTCAAAGGCAATATCATAAAGTCCAAATGGTTCGTTAAGATGGTCATTCTCCAACTTAAACCTAGCCTTATCAACTTTTTTTACCTTTATCTTCGTTGCGATAGTCTTTGGTGTTGTATCGGTTCGGAATGTAAATTTACTGAATATCACATGTGCAAAGCTGAAATATCTTGCACTCGTGGTATCCTCTTTGATTAAACTCCAGATCCCTCTTTTAAAAACTGACATCCGGATGGATGTCATTAACGCCGTCGCCAACCGGACCGCCATATACCGAAACGTTTTATTTTTATAGAATAACTTTCCATAAAAATCCGGCGTTTCCCAGATTGCGTGAATAGCAACCCCATTATCATTATAGGATTCCTGCGAATCCGGATCAGAGAAGAATTTATATACCTTGCCATCCGAAGACCCGAAATATAAATCTCCATCATATACCCACATTACCCGCGCTGGAACATTGATGCGGTAAAAACCAACATACTGCCTTGTCGCGTAAGGCATGCTTCGGTCTGTCTGGATCGGTTGAAGGCCGTCCAGAATATAAACTTTTCCGTTTATGCAGAGCCAATACATATCCTTATATGTACATGCGTATGCCTCTTCCAGGTTTGGCTCATCCAGAAGTTTACCATTCAAATAGAAACTTCGATTTTGTGAATATCTTTCACCGGTGATATCCTGCGGAGTCACTGCGTATATTCCAAGCCGGGTCAGGAATAATGGTTCGGTTGCCAGATACCCAAAAGACCATTTTGCAATTGCCCCTGCTCCCTGCAACGTATTTACAATTTTGAAAGATGGCTCGTCCTCGACAATTTCGCCTAAGCGCAAAATAATGTTCCGGTCGATTTCCATATCATCTTTATGTGCAGCCAACCGGTCATTGATGATGGAATACCCGACAATCGCAGATCCTCCACTCCCAAGGACAGAATATCCGGTATCTGGAAAAAACGTCGGATCATTATACTGACTGTACCAGTCATAATTCACAAAATCCGGATTACCAGAAAGAAATAAGCGGTCTGATGCTCCACTCACCCCGTAAAGTATTCCAATTGTACATTTATTGATCCTGCCAGCATATCCGGATACAGTACGATAAGCACGGATACGGATATTATCTTCACCAGTTATCGGGCTGACGCCTGGGGCGGTAGTAAAATTCACAATTCCATTTGTTCGATCCACCGTGAATTGATTATTTTCCGTGAGCGTATCCCAGTTGCCATTGGAGTTCAGCTTCTTTACAACTACTGCCGTAGAGTCCAGGCCGCCGAATGACAGGTGATAAGCTGTATCATTTGCTGTCCCTGCAAATAATTCCTCGAACGCCGGTGAAAGAAGATTCAGCGCCTCATACTGCGTCCCTCCGCCGGATGGTGCTTTGGCGATTGTCACTGTCGGGACATAAGCAGATGACTCCACTGTGCTGACCGAGGAACCATCATATTTCAAAAGTTTTTTCCCGTCAGCGATATACAGCACATCGCCAAACTGCCAGCTCTTTGACCGCGTATTATTCATTGCTGAATATATAGCGTTTGAGCCTTTATAGAGCTTTGTCCCTGCGTGGATGAGATATTGATCGTCCCCGCGCCTTACATGCATTCCGTTGATCTGACCGTCATAGGCTGAGACCAATTCATAACCCATGCATTTTCTGACCTTACCTGGGACGTCCCGGATCATATTCTGCCCATTGGGAGATTTATTCAAGTCGACATTGGATGGGCTGTTCGTAAAATCCACGCCCAAGAACTCATCGATTGTAATAATGCTCCTGCTCGGGCTGGACGGGACTTTGAATGAAACTGCCATTACCAACCACCTTCGTCTTCACATTCCAGGATATAGGACGGATTATCCTGGGAAAGCCTTTCGTATGCTACTTCAAATTCGTTGCGGAGAGATGTCGCTATCCCATTATCATCCTCCTTGTAAAGCTGGGAAGCCATATATAACGGGAGAATCGCCAGCACATCCGGCGAAATTCCATCAAAAGAATAATCATCTTCCGTTGCAGCTGCCACTGCCGGCGGATACGCCCGATAATAAATCGTATATGTCCCCTCCAGATCAGAGTGGATCAGGAGCACATCCTGCGCCTCAGATCGGTATTCGGCACATCTTTCGTGATAATTTCCGGCCGTAATATACACTTCGCCATAAAATTCAAAAAAATCTTCTGCCAGATCCTTCATCCGGAACCTGCGAAACTGCCCCACCTGTTCACCGTCTGTAGAATCCACCTCTACAGACTTCACGATATACTTTTTTGATGTGCAGATCATTTGCAGACATTCATTTGCTACATAAGGCATCCCTGCCAAATAATCTTTTGAAGAATCATCTGACGGGATCTCTGTGCCATCGGCAGAAAACATTTTTTGCATAGTGGCAAGTTTTATATCGCCCCACGTCATATAATCACCGTCCTAACCCGTTCAGCGGTTTTTCTGCTGCGCTGTTTTTCTTACTCCGGTTCTCCTCCGCCTGTCTTCTTCACCTGTTTGTTGACGGCTTCTGACGGCGCTCCCTCTTCCGTGCTTTCTTTCGGCACCGAATCTTTGATCCGCAGCTTTTCAGCTTCTTCTTCACTGATCCTTCTGGATATATAATTCCCATCCGGTAATACCTCTTCTACTTTGTAAAAAGAGCTGCCTTCCGTGAAGACAGCCCCTTTCTGCAATCCCTTTTCGACCATAACGCCTCCAATCAGGAAAGTGTGGTTCCGGCATCCGCACCGCCCATGATCATATGTCTCCAGTCATTGAACCCGCAGGACATACGGCAGTATGCGTTCCACAGCAGGTTGCGGGAATGCTCATCCACCCAGTTTTTCACATCCAGACCAACACGGTCATAAAACAAGGTGCCGCGGAGTTCCTTGTTCGCCTCGCTGGACATGATAATGTAGGGTTTCTTCCCGGACGCTACCTGCCATGTCGGAAGGACGATCAGGTTCCATAAACCTTTCTGGGTGTTGACATCGTTGTTGTTGGATCCCGGGATCAGTTCAGACCGGATAATCCTCTTTACCAGATCTTCCAGATCCGGCACATTCCCGGGAAGAATAATGGTGTCGAACGTATAGCCCTGAACCTCACCAGAGTTATTCTTAAAGTTACGTCCAATATTCGCCAGCCGGATAAGCATAGCCGAATCGTTTCCGAACTCATTCGTAAACACGTTACTCTGAACAGCGACTCCCTCTTTTGCTGCCGGATGCGCAGTATCGAACAGAGCTTTTCCGTCGCCGGTTGTTTTATCCAGCTCACGACTTCCCATAGAGTACTTTGCTCCCTCCGTCGCTACGGCATTCGTTGCCAGCTTCGCGCGTGTCCTTTTATACCCCATAACCAGGTTTCGGGACATGGTTTTCATAGTATTGATCTCACCATCATCCAACATCTGCCGGGTGCATGCGATCTCATCCATGAATGTAGAATGGATGATCAATTTCGGGAAAGTCTCCCGGATATCAGACAGATCCGGCACATCGCCTTCGTTTACCAGCTGAAAGGTTCCAGTGGAAGTAAGACCTGTGTTCTTCTCTGCATATTTTTTCGACTTCTCTTCATTACAAAGATCCGTCACCAGTTTGTCGTATGGTGTTTTTTCGGTATCAGCATCCATCATAACGCTTTTGATTACCTGACCAACAGGTTTCCAAAGATCATCATTCAGTCCGCTGTTCTGTGAAAAAATAAGTGCCATATTTTCTACCTCCTTTAAATCAGCCTGCAGCCGCTGCAGGAACTGCACCATCAAAAGTGACTCTTACCGCCGTTCCACTTGCCCCAGTGCCGTACTTTTTCAGAATCGTCACAATCCCAGACGTTGTGGTGGCAGTAACCTGCGCTGCATCCGTATGAATAGTTACCTTCGATCCTTCCGTGACAGAGGAAGCATCTGCCGCAAAAGTCGTATCCCACTCCATTCCAGGAGCGATCAGGTACACTGCGATGTCTTCCGGATTCTCTGCCGGGGCAGAATAATTGCATGCGCAGATATACCGCGGGATCGTCGTTCCCGTGGCTTTTGCCAGTTTCCCGCCAGTAAGTACCAGCGCGTCGCCGATCTTATACGCTGTAGATGCAGTGGTCGGCAAAGTTTTGATCACCGGGACTTCCGGTTTTACATTGGATTTTTTAAAAGCAAACATTGATAATTCTCCCTTCTCATAATGTCCGGTTATACTTTGTGCGGAGTTCTTTATAACTGAGGCCTGGATACATGTCCTGCCATAATCCCAATTCGGCTTTCGGGATTTCTACTTCTCCCTCTGGTCCACTGACCCCGCCACCAACCGGGATTAAATGACCGGTACTTTTCGCGGAATTAATTGCCGCCTGTCTAGATGCCGCTGCCCCTTTACCGACCAGGGCATCAAAATTCGCCAATCTGAACGCATCAACCAGGTTCATCCCGCTTCGCACATATCGGTCAAAAGATTGAAATGTATCCATCTTTGCAATATCTTCCAGGGACTTCACCTCCGGATAGAATTCGGAAATTTCTTTGATCTGGGCATCCAGCATCTGATTCCCTTTATCCACCCTCGCCTGGTGGATCACCTGCTGCGCCTGGCGGATTGTCGGGTTATTCTGGATCACCCGATCCAACATCGCAGGGTCTACGCCCTGGGATCTGAGTTGTTCCTGGACCCCAAGCCGCTCCTGTGCATCCAGTGCGGCGAAATAATCCTTTTCGCTTCGTATCGGCTGTCCTGTTTCAGGGTTACGCAAATGACCGAATCTCCGGGCATATTCTGCGTCCCGGTTCGCGATCTGCTGGTTATAATGCTGCTCTGCCCTCCTGCGCGCAGCAGCATATGCGGCATTCTGGTCAATTACCGGGTCGGCGACTTCCGGATCTTTTCCGCCTTCACCTTCTATGCCTTCCGAGGGTTCTCCCCCGATTCCTTCTGTTTCCAATGCCGGATCGGCGACTTCCGGCACTTCTTCGCCTGCGAACATCTGTAAGTTCATCGGAATCTCTTTAAATCTCATAAATACCTCCCGGATTTTTACGCTCTTCCTGCGAAAATGTATTAAAAAAACACCCTTTCAGGTGTTGTTGACTGGAAGTGGATTTTTCACTGTTTGAACCACTTTCCCATAATTAGGGCACTTCTTGTCCCTGCAAGTAAGATCCATAACCACAAACAACTGCGTTTCTTTATCTGGGCTGTCATCGTCCTGCGTTTCATACCGGGATGACTGGATCGCCATTTCCAAATTGCATAGCGGACACTTCACTTTGCACATCTCCTTCCTGTAATGCCTGTTGCATTTCTTTTTGCTCCTGCAGTCGAGTCTGAATATCAGATAAAATTTCCCCGGCATTCGGATAATTCGCTTTTGCCATAAATTTCCAATAAAGCACCAACGATTCAAGATCACCAATGGGTCCGAATGCCCCTGCCTGATACTTCACGTCAGCCGCATTCCACATAGCCTCACGGTTTGTCATGATCGAGGATGTTGTGTCCGTCTCAAATATAAATTCATCGTTCCAGTACCATTCCCCTGCATCATCCTTTTTCAGAAAATCATACCGATTGAAATGAGAGAATTCATATGTCCCGTCTTCCTTTTTGTAACTCAGAGGAATAGGCTGGTCCGCATATGACAGCCAAAACTGGAAGATCATTTTGTACAGAGCAGCATAGGCATTATTTTTCATGATCCGTTTTGACTCCAGACGTCCCGCAGCCTGATTGATGGAATACTGCTTTGCTGTTCCTGATGTGGCCGATGAATCATATTTCCCTTGATAAGAATCAGTGATCCCAAGGGATGATCTCGCCCAGTCGTAGTTGTCTTCCAGAGCCACACGGTCTTTGGAGATATCCGGCTGCATGTTATAAACACCGATCAGGCTCACATCCTGCGGACGTACCCGGACTATATTCATTTCATTTTTGCTGCAGGTAATCTCTCGGCCTTCCGGCAACGTCGCAAATGACCATCCGCGCAGTAGTTTTTCATTGATCTTCGTTCCCAGCTTCTTTATAGTGTCCTGCTGATCTATGATCACATCCACATCAGAGCCGCCCAGGAATTTTTTACTTTTTGATATATTTTTCCGGATCACCAGCGGGAACACATTTGGCTTATAATACGGAATTCGTTCGTGAATCGGCCGCATATCCACCAACGGAATCCCGTTTTCATCATATACAGCATTCCCTTCAGAATCGGTCACTGGAATTTCTTCTGCCCCTATAACGGAACGGATAAAATTTCCGTTTGATAACGGGATATCAGAGAAAACTTCTTCCGTATCTTCTGAAACTTCCTCAAATTTTTTCCCGCCGCATACCGGACACACATCAGCGGTCTTGATCTCGCCACATTTTTTACAGCGCTCCAGCTTTCTTTCCTGATAGTCTTCAAAATCCACCAGAATGTAATCTTCCACCCAGGAAAACATCCCGATCCCGCCGTTTTTATTGCGGTAATATGCGATATACTGGCTTACTATATCGTCATTGTACGTAGTATCGTTCTGATTACGGATATCCGGACGATCCTCTATAGCATCCTCCACATTCACGCCGTACCGTTTTTTTATAAAATCTTTTGTCTGAGAAAAGATGAGAAACACATAATCCATCTTCTCCAGTTCTGTTACACACGGCTGCGGTATTACCTGCTTTGGATGCACCTCTTCTACAGAGACATCTCCCAAAGTACAGTGCATTCCTGACGTAGAATCCCACTGGACATGAAAAAAGTCACCGCCCTGTATAGGTGTGACCCTTTCCTGCTCATCATTTATGTCCTTATACTTGATCTTAGAAATCTCGTTGACCAGCGCTTTTTCTATACTTTTCGCAAGCTCAATGTCTTCCGGATGAATTGGTCGCACTTTCGGCATCGGAATTGAATTATCTACCTGTGACTCAATCAGCTCATAGACAATGTTCCGAACATTACTGGCCAGCTTCGTCGGGGATTTTTTAGAATTGGGATTTTTCTGGACCTCCCGGGTTCCATTGTAATATGCCTCTTTCGTATCCATGTGCCTGCGTTCCAGATCATACGCCGCAAGTGCTATATCCAGCCTGCCCTGCCACATCCGCAGCCTGCGGAACTGCTCAGGATTCTTCATGTTCTTGATCATGTTCTTAATTCTCCCTACCATTCTTCCGGCTCTCCGTATATTCTTAAAAGTTTCCGCTTATCCTCTTCGCTAGCATTCTCATAATCTTCATACATATCCGCCGTCCATTTCTTTTTCTTCCGCTGTTTCTCTGGATCCGCGGGATCCGTCCAATAAACACAGAAGCAGCGAAGACTATCCACGTCATGAGTCAGGTCGTGAGGATCTTTCGCGTAAATGTTGGGGCGGCGCTTGTCCTTCTGAATCTTTTGAAGACATCGATAAAGATTAGGAGCTGCGTTCTCCATAATCTGAAGTGCCGGCTTTCCATCTTTCGGGACATACAGCCATTCCTTCATAGCTGCGCATCCATCTTCCAGTCGATTCAAGGTTTTTGTGAGCGTTATCCCATATTCAGCAAAGTGCAGTGCGCGGGACTTTCCTGTGATCTGATCCCGGTTCCATAAATCCGGCGGCGCCAAAAATAATTCTACATTTTCTTCCTCTGAAAGACTCCGCAGTATGTCGCACGCTTCTCCGATCGTCTTGTTCGGAGAATCATACTCCCGGTAAACTACAGCATGATTTTTTTCATCAACCGCCACCCAATGCGCCGAAAACATGTCCAGACCATAATCAATGCATACGTAAGTTCTCACATTTCCTTCCGGGTATTTTGTCGTCAAATGTGTCTCTGCACGAACCTCCGGGAAATATGCACCGCCCGGAACTTCCAAAGCCTCCTCAATCGTTGCTGGATATTCCTGCGTGATATCGTCCCCCATAGCCCGCTTCGTTTCTTCATACCATTTTTCATCACGTTTTGGGTCTGCATACCACGGGATAAAAATTTTATAGAACCCGTTATCCGGGTCCGTAAAAATCTGCTCAAAAAGGCTGCCGCGTTCTATCGTGGAAAGTCCTACGACTTTTCCGCCAAATGGACGGTTTATGACCGGAAATGCTGCCTTCCAGATTTCTTCGGCGAATTGCTGGAATGCCCACTCATCAAACACCAGAAGATCCGCGGTAAAAGATCGTGCCGCATTCGGCGACGATGGGAAAGCTTTGAATACGCTTTCTGGACCGTTTGAAAAAAATATAGTTAGAATAAGATCATTTCTCTTAAAAACAGGTCCGCTCCAACCTTGTGGTACATTCCCATATTCAGCAATCAGTTCGGGCATATAACGAAAAATCACTGCCAGACGACGAACAAGCTCTTTCGCCTCTTCCTCTGATCGAGAAAGCCCTATTGCAGTCCTTCCAGTCCAACACCGCAGGAGATATGAAGCGTAACTCATAACCAGCCAGGAGAATCCCAACTGACGCGCTTTCAAGATTGCAATCTTACGATGCTCATGAATATCTTTCAGGGCCTGTTTCTGAGCTTCCCACAGATGAAACGGCTGAATAAGCTCTTCCGCATCTTTATCCTCAATGTGGCAATACGTTTCGATGTAATACTCCACATGATCTCGGCAATATTCAATTTCCTTCTCGCGAATTTCTTCTACTGTCACCTTTGTCACCCGGTCTCAAAATTTTATAAATTTTCTGATGGATATACAGGAGGTAAAATAAAGCGACCTGCATCCCGATGGGAGGGGATGCCCCTGGGGTGGGTACGGGTCTATGAGTAGCCACCAAAAAAGCACGCAAAAAAAATTTGCGCGCCCCTGCATGATCATCATATAAAATATTCTGCGCCCTTACCTGCTGTCACTGGCTGTCAGGTGTGCGCAGAGTGCGGACTCTCCCGCCCTATCCCTATCAATTACATACTGGTTGTATTATTGGCATTAGCAAATCACGTTCAACGCGTCGCAAAAGAATAATTTTGCGTCATGTTCTACTGATTGCTATCCTTTTTGATACGTTCCGCTACCTTTTCAAGCAGCGCCCTGTCTCCGTCCGTCATGCCTATATCAGCCTCAACCTTGGTCGTCGGCTGATCCCCTGCTGTATCGCGGACAAATTGTGCCGCTTTTACGCTTCCTTTCTGCGCGGAAAACATCATTCGCGCTAACATAACGTCGTAATTTGTTGCCCCCTCCGGCAGATCAGGTAATCCGCCCATCACCTGATCAGACGCAGGACGGGAAAGCATGGCCTCGTAGATCTCGCGCGCCGTCTTACGCCGTTTCTTGGCCTCTGCTGACGCTTTGCCCGCTTTGCTGGCGCTCTCTCGCCTCTCTTCGGGCGTCTTCCGCGCGTTGACCTCCTGCGGCGTCATAAGATTCGCGTTGCTCCGCTCCCTCGCTGCTCTCTTCTCCTCTTCGGTCCTCTGTGCCATTTCTCCACCTCCTTCCAGGCAATAAAAAAGGGACGCTGTCTTTTGCGTCCCAATTGGCTAATACTACAATATCATGTTATCCAGTCACGATCAACTGCACTTTTGTCACATTTGCCCGATATCGTCCGATCTCTCCCCTATATCGCCGGATCTCCCGCGCTCTTTGATATACCGATCCAGGGCAATATATATTATCCTCATATACTTCTATTCCAGAATCCGTAAATACTGTATTATCGCTCACCTGTTAATTCCTCCCATTCTTTCCGGATGCCTTCGCATTGATCCGCGTTGAGATCCTGACATGTCGCACATATTCCCCAGCAATCACACCGATCAGACACACACGCGCCGCTGATCGGCTGGCATATATCCCCGTTCGCATATTGACACCTGAACTCATCGCAAATCATCCTTTTGACCTCCAGAAACAAGAAAAACCGCCAAAGACTGATTTCTCAATCTCTGACGGTTCACGAATCCGCAATATATTTTTAGGCTTATACCTAAGTGATTTTTAATTTTCTTTAATTTTCTGATTCTATTATAATACATAATATTCAGATTCTGTCAAGGATATATTCTTTCTACTCCTGGAAGAATGCCGGCAACTCTTCATCCGAATCAGCCGGAGCTGGCGCGGTATCTTCTTCCTTCTCGTCTTTTGGAGCTGCTGGAATATATTCCATGATCTGCCCGGGCTGACACTTCAGCAACTCGCAGACCTTCTGTATTGTCCGTGTATCAGTATGTCCGGTCCCGTCCTTCATCTTCGCCACAATACCTGGAGAAATGCCGTTGTCTCTTAAATACTGCCACTTCTTCCCTTTTCTTTCCAGTAATTCACCCAATTTACGAAAACTTATATTTACCTCTTCTGTCTGTTTTCTTCCCATCTTCACACGCTTCTTTCTATATATAGAACCTTTTTTCGTATCATCCCAAATACATTTTTATTACTAATTATAGTAATAAATTCTGTATCATGTCAAGCTCTTTTTTGTCGTACTATTTCTAGTAATATTGTATGAAATACAGTCTCAAAATTCGTACTATATTTAGTAATATTGTCAATTGATTTTTCGTACTATTTTTAGTAATATATAATCAACAAAAGGAAATCAGGAGGAAAACACAATGACGATCAAAAAGAAAGAACTTGCAAAACAGATCAGGAAGGAATACAAAGAGGCGCGCGAATGGTTGCGCCGTGACTGGAGACACACATACCAGATGATGATTGACGCAGACGACGGTGAAATATGGGCGGACTGCTTTCTGGATGTAAACAGCTGGAAAGTATACAGATCAGATTCTATTAGGATTTTGTATCATCCAGACATGGACCCAGGTTTTTTCCCGAGTACCGTAAAAGAAACGGAAGAATGGTATCTGGAAGCGGCTGTACGGATTCTCACCGAGGCGGGACATGAGATTGAAGAGTAAAAGCAGGAAAAAGGATGAAAAAGAAAGCCGCTGGACGGCCTGAGAAACTGAACCAGCGGCACCCCACGAAAGGAGTAAATATATTATGGCAAAGTATTTTAAAAATGTAAAGAGTTTTGAGGATTTGAAAAAACAGTTTCGGACGCTTCTGAAGGCCAACCACCCGGACAACGGCGGCGACGCTGAGAAAATGAAAGAAATCAATGTTGAATATGACGCACTTTTTCCGATCTGGAAGAACCGCACGGAGCAAACAACAGGAGAAGTCATCAACGAGACAGCCGACAGCACCCGGAAACAGTTTTACACAATGAACGGATGGGAAGGAAGTAACCACGACTGGAACAGATCATTGAAAGAAGTCGCTCAGATCGTCCGGGCATACGTCAAAGAAAAATATCCGACTTATAAATTCAGCGTCCGCACTTCTTATGCTTCCATGTGCCAGGAATTACATGTTGAATTGAAAGAAAGCCCGATTGAAATTTACAAAACCGCCGACGAATTGGACGAGGACGACAAAAACGAGTTTTTCCGGAAGGCAAATAGAAATAATTACTGGGCACTTAACAGCTGGACAGATGAAGAATTTAAAGCCGAATACAACCGTATAACCGCCGAACATGGAAATTTTTACAAAATTCTGAACGAGGTTACAAAGTCGGTTATTGAAGATGTAGACAGCTTTGTAAAGTCCTACAATTACAGCGATTGTGATGGCATGATTGATTATTTTGACGTAGATTTTTATTATTTCGGATGTGCTCAGAACAACGGACAGAATATAAAAATCGTCGCGAAAACAGCAAGAATCAAAAGCAAATCCACAGCCCCGGCAGAACAGAAGAAAGCCACTGAAAACAAAAAGCCAGAGCCTGAAAAGTTAGAACAAAAAAGCGGATATACATACAAAATCACAAAAGGCGAAGACACGCGCGACGGTTCGGAACTCTGGGTTGTACGTATCGTTGAGAATCTGGATAAAGCTGCATACATCGCCGAAAACAAGGCAATGAAAGAGCGGGGAGGATATTACAGCAAATTCAAGCACGGGTTTATATTCCGGTTTGACCCATCCGAGGTTTTAACAGCATAAGCCGAAACGGGGGCAAGCTCCCCGTCCTCCGCGGGATCGCCTCCCGGAGCTGATGATGGCAGGCGGAAAGGAAAATAAACATGAAAGGGATTATTGTAGTAAATGAAATACCGAAATCATGCGTATCATGTGATTTTTTTGATTACGACAAAGAAGAATGCCGCTACATATGCTGGGCAGACTATAACGGATTGCATGATCTAAATAAATATAAAATGCGGGATTTGGAAAATAAAAAACCAGATTGGTGCCCAATCAAGAAAATTGATGCTATTGAATAACTGACCGCCGCAGAGGATGCCAGCCGGGAGCGATGCCCGGCGGCGGTTTCCCTCCTGAAAACGGAAGGAATTGAAAGCACTTGCCCTTGATCCTGTACCCGTCTACAGGGACACGGCAAGCCGGTTACTGTCAACCACGCACCGCCCCGGTGAAGTTATCCGGCGCTTAACGGTTGGGCGATACCATCCAGCATACCGCAGCCCTACACCCAGAGCCACGGGACGGGACGCGCGCCGGGTGTAGGGCTGGGAGTCTGCAAAATTACTATTACCAGAAGGAGGCAAAGCCATGAAAACCACATTAACGGCGGCAATATACACAAGGGTTAGCACCCGCGAGCAAGCCGAAGAAGGCTACTCCCTGGACGCTCAGGAGCGGTTATTGATGGATTATTGTAAATCCCATCGTTACCAGGTCTATAAGATCTACAGCGATGAGGGCATAAGCGCCAAAGATATCCGGCACCGGCCCGGGATGATCGCTCTTCTGGCAGACGCACAGGAAAAAAGATTTAATCTGATTCTGGTCTGGAAGCTGACCCGGTTTTCCCGGAGTCTGGCAGACCTGACAGCATCATGTGAGATGTTGGACAAGCTCGGCATAGCCCTTATAAGCTACTCTGAAGCGTTTGACAGTTATACTCCCGCCGGTCGCATGGTTCGCTCCATGCTGGGGACCGTAGCGCAGTTTGAACGGGAAGTAACGGCGGAGAACGTGGCTCTGGGGATGTTGGAACGGGCACGGCAGGGAAAGCGCACATGCACCGATGTCCTTGGATATGATCCGGCCGGGAAAGACTCTTTCCGGATCAACCCGGAAGAGGCTAAATATGTCAATTTTGTATTTGATAATTATCTGCTTCGCAAGAATATCTCTGAAGTCGCCGCGCTCTGTCGGGAAATGGGCTTTCGCGGAAAACGTGGGAAGATTCCTAATCCTGAATCTATTCATAAGATCCTGACCCGTCCAATATATGCCGGGTACAATGTTTATAAGGGGACCATCTACAAGGGAAATTATGAGTCAATCCGGACTGTACAAGACTTCAACAAGGTTCAGCGGCTCATTCTTCGACAAGGGAAAATAACCGGCCGTGAGCGTCAAAAGAAACTGTTCATTCTTCCTGAAGGGGATAACTCATAGCATCCCCTTCAATCCATTTTTTCTCCAATCTGAAACTAAAATCGGCACAAAATCCAGAAGAAAGATAATCCGGATTTCTTCCCGCATTTGTTCAGCACCCAGGGGGGTATCAAAATTTTTGCATTATTTCGAAAAAAAATAAAAGAGGCATTCAACCCCTTTTATTATCCAATATATCCTGCCATATCAAACCACCAAATCACGAGATCAACAATGCATCCTGCTATACATATTAAATTAAACCAAAATACATATGGTAACCTTTTCCTTACCTTGGTAATTCCACAGCACTTTTTCTCACAACTACAGTCTTCAGTAACACATCTGGCATATATATTCCTTTCCGTGATTTTGCCAACCATGTACATCATTAAAAACAACGTATTGAAAATAACCATACCACACACTATAGCTGCCATTACAACAGCTTCATAGTGCTCTGCTCCATTAATAGAAGTCATGACACTTCCAAGGAAAGTGAAACTCCCTGAAAAAGTTGTAACGATAGCTGCAAAAATACTTAGTACAGCTATTAGTTCCGTTTGTATCGATGAAGCTTTTTTAGAGGCCTTTGTAAGTTTTCGTTCTGCAACTTTCATTTCTTCATTCAGGTCTACGCTCCTTAACTCCAAATCCTCTATTTTCTTTTCATTTTTGGAGTAATAATTCCATCTCCCTATTTCCAGGTTTAAATGATCGCAGAGTTTATTTATTTGAGAATGTATCTCTGTAAATTCATTCTTACCTGATTCAAAATCATCTTCTATGCATTTGCAGATACACGATAAATTATTGGTGAGAAAGTCCAAGGCATATATCTGCTCATTTTGAGAGATCTCCGATATAATAGGGAAAAAATCCGCATAACTGTGACGGAATCCACCACTGTAAATATCCAATAGTCTCAAGACTTCTTTTCGTATCTCCGATTCGTCCAAAGACTCTTTTGCTAATTCTAAAATACGTGCTTTCAGAAGGTCTTGCCTTCTCCTTTGCTCTTCAATCAGCATGACAACTAATTCATTTCCTTATTGATGATCAGATCAAATGGAATAGGTTTCCTATTACCCTTTCCATTATCGAAAATATAATCCCAAGCAGTACCAGATGCATGAGTCCTGCTTACTAATTCGCTCGCGGAAACACCAACATACTTTAATATCAATTCATCCAATACAGACTCATCTTCTTTATTTATTTCTGAAACATAACACATATTTATGGGCATTCCCGCATACTGGCAATATTCATAATACACTTCCGGTACCACCGGTCCCAATTTCCAAGCGCATATTTCATCTGCAAACAATTTTCTTCCAGTTTTTTTATAGTAATCCACCCATAAAAAATAAAGCATCTTCTGCAATTTCAGATTGCTTACAGGCAGACCCATTTCCGAACACTTTGTAATGATATATCTGGCCACTTCTAATGCTCTATACCACATGTTCAATTCTCCTTTCACAATCTCAAATTTCCTTTGTTTTGTATAGGAATTATAACATTTCCATGGATGATTTTCAATAAGATGTTGAAAAATATGTGGATAATATGTTGATAGCATGTTGATATTTTATATAATATTTCTCTATTAATATATTACACTGCTGCCACATAAGATTCAAAGATCTTTACAGTATGATCTTCGCTCCGAAATGCGTAATGCCGTGCCGCGACTCCCTGCGGCTTGTGGCCCAGGTATTCCCCGGCATCAGAATCCGTCCCGCCGCGCCGGATGATGTTGGTTGCGGTGGTCTTCCGGAATAAGTGCGGATACACGCGCCGATCCAACCCTGAAGCAGCCGCAATACGCTTAATTTCGGAATATATCCCGCTTTTGCTCAAAGCCTGTGTGGTATTCCCTCTGTTATGTGTAAACAACGGCTGAGTACTTCGCAGATCCAGGCCGCGCTCATCCACGATATATTCCCGCAGATATTTCAGGGCAATGGCGTCCAGACAGACCGTCCGGAATGCTTTTCCCTTCGATCCATAGATCATCACGCGGCCTTTCTGCCAGTCAATCTGGTTGATCGTGATCTCCGGGATTTCCCCCTTTCGCATGGCTGTGCAGCGCATCCATTCGATCAGCGCGCGGTCACGTTTCGTCCGGCATCCATTCTTCAGCTGCTCCACCTCTTCCGCCTCCATATGGTCGATCGGAGCCAGGATCTCTTTAAATTTCTCGATATTTTCCACCGGATTTCTCAAGATCAGCCCGCTTTTTCTCATCCATTCAAAGAGTGCGGACAGCTTCCGACGCTTATTATTCAGGGATGCGTTTCCGTTCCCTTCCCGATATTTTGTCCGCAGGTAATGCTCAACGTCCTCCTGTGTTACCTGGAGCAGATTCTTGTCCACGTAGCGCAAAAACTCCCGGAAGGTGATCATATATGCCCGCATAGTATCCGGAGACAGCCGCGATCCTTTCTTAAGCTCATAAAGACTCAGGATATATTCATTGGTCATGTCAATGGTCGCCGGCAGACATTCCATCTCCACGATGTCAACGCGGTACAGAGCTTCTGAGAGCACGTTTTCCAGGATCGCCATCTGATCCGCTTTCAGGTGATGCTTCATAGCCATTAAAATATCATTTTTGAAAATATCTTTTTTCGTCATGGTAACACTTTCCTCCTTGTGAAATTTGGCGGCAAGTGCTATAATCTAGTTGGTGCTGAAAGAGTATAGCTCTTATATGGCGGCTGGTATTGGCGTACCGGTCGCCGTTTTTCTTGCCTGTTTTAGAACTGATGTTCGGTTCAAAGTTATTTTTTTACCGGGCAAATGAATGCCCGGTCTGTGTTAAATATCCAGCTGATCTATGGCCCGATGAAGCA
This sequence comes from Candidatus Mediterraneibacter intestinipullorum, assembly GCA_019118665.1. GTDB lineage: Bacteria > Bacillota > Clostridia > Lachnospirales > Lachnospiraceae > Mediterraneibacter > Mediterraneibacter intestinipullorum. Next base: position 16,424 of record DWYM01000057.1, on the reverse strand, counting down.
TGGCGTTAAGCCGTCCCACACTTATGCCCCGCTCATTGGCTGCGGTGTCTCTGGATATTCCCGCGATGTATATGTCATATAAAGCGGTCTTATATTTACTCGTTCTGAGTCGTTCCACGGCGTTTCTGACCTCTTTTCTGAGCTTATCGCAGTCATTTATGTTAAATTCAATTTCCCGCTGAATATCGGCTATTTTCACGGCTGCCGTTTCAACTTTGCTTCCCGTCCCGCTGCCATGTCCCTCGCCGGAACTGGCTCCCATAGATGTCCCTATGTTCAGCCAATACTCCCAATCCTGGATCAGTGCTGCGATCTGTCTTTTGCATTCGATGTATCCAGACAGGAACTCCTTTTTTTCTTCGTATGTCATCTCAGGCACTTCACTCCCTTCCCCATTTCTTTTACCCATCTCACCCGCAGGAACGGCGCCCTGGTCTTGTCCCATTCTTCAAGCAACTTCAATTTTTCCAGATCATTTCCATCCGGTATGCGCTCCTGGGCCAGCTCAACCCTGTATTTCTTTGACAGGATGTTCCCGCGCTGGACAGCACGGAGCACAAATGACTGGCTCTGCCCGGTTCTTTCTGCGATCTCACGGGCGGACACATTCCTATGCAGTACCTTCCCTTCAAGATCCAGCACATTATATAGATTCACTTTCTGTCTCATTGGTACCCCTCCCTCTGTATCTCAACACCAGATCCACATATGTAGCCGACGTCCGGCATCTCGAATTCTGCAGCATGCAGAAATATCTGTACTTTTCCGTGACCTCAAATTTCCTGACCGCGCCATCATACTCAGCTTCTACCGGATCACCTATCTTTAGTATTTCCCGGTATTCCTCTAATTCCTGCTTTGTAATCGGGCGACGCTGGAGCATGGGCTTATATTCTACATAACATCGCTTTCTAGTATCTGGATCTTTCAGTACTTTACGGGCTATCATGCCTGATATGACGTTATATGTAACGCCCATCCGGATAGCCACCTCTCCGCGCCTCATACCCTGATCCAGCAGTCTCTGTGCTTTTTCAATATCCACTTTATCCATTGCATTTCATCCCCTCTCTTCACATCACGCAAACCTCAGCTGACCTGTCTGTTCTTCCCCAATGCTCATGTTCGGCATCCGCTCCGCCACACATAACTCCGGGAGATTCGACCTCACCAGCGCCGCCGGTATCGGCGGGCAGACAGCATTCCCGCAGCGCTTTACCTGCTCTGACCTGGAATACTTCTTCCCATCATACCCATGATCGATTATGTAGTCCTTCGGGAATCCCTGGCATCCGTATAACTCTCTCGGTTCCAGCATCCGAAGTCCGATATCTACTATCTGATAATCCACGCCCTGTATCGTTACAAGGCCGAACCGGTCATGCGTGGTTATCGTGTCCAACGGCTCCGTTATAGATTGTCCTGTGCTTTCTCCTCCGTAATATTTCACCAGAAACGCCCTGACTTCTCCGAAATGTCCATCCCCAGCCGTAATCGTCGGAAGCGGTTCTGTGATGTCTTTCCCATCGCAATGATTATTCATCTGGATCAGATTTGCGGTTACGATACTGTTATGATCCCACGCCGTTACCGTTGGCAACGGATTTTCCAGGCGGTCACCTGCTCCTGTATAGCCGCCGTCAAAATACTTATGCAGGAATGATGTTACTAAACCATATCTATTCGACCCGTCCACGGTCATAATCGGATCAGCGATTCCTTGCCCACGCACTTCATCTTGTGCAGTTTCAGAATGATATTGGATCAGCATTGGCATAACGACTCCGTACCCATGCTTCCCGGTGATCGTCGGCATTGGATCTTTGATGTCCTGCGGCTTCCGCTCCCCGTTGTGATTGCACTGGATGATGAACGGTTCTGGATTATCCAGTACAAATTTTTTCAGTCCCCGCGCGATTCTCCGCATAGTTTTTTCTGCCAGCGGCCGCACTGCCCGGATACCGTATTTCTGCTTGATTTCTTCCGACGTATCGAAGATGGACGGACACGGCATGGAAAAGTCGATCTGTGTATACGCTCCAACATATGGCTGCAGTTTTCCAGACTTCACCTCTTCGCTGTCTATCGGCGCATGTGTCGGCCCCGGCCAGACGATAGGCCGTCCATCGCATCTGGCAATCAAGAAGAATCTTTTTCGCATGGTCGGCGCTCCATAGTCTGCAGCTACAAGCTCCCGCGTTTGAACCTCATATCCCAGATCCTGAAGCTGCTGGACAAACCGGCAAAAGGTCTGTCCTTGCCTGGATTTCACCGGCCGGTGATTCCGGTTGAGAGGGCCCCAGGTCTTGAACTCTTCGACGTTCTCCAGCATTATCACCCGCGGCCTGACCAGTCCGGCCCACCGGCATGCTACCCATGCAAGTCCTCGGATGTTTTTATCCTTCGGTTTCCCTCCCTTGGCCTTTGAAAAGTGTTTGCAATCCGGCGAAAACCACGCCAGCGCCACAGGATGACCGCCACATACCTTTACCGGATCTACATCCCATACCGATTCACAATAATGTCGTGTAGACGGATGATTCGCTTTATGCATCCGGATGGCTTCAGGATCATGATTGATCGCTATGTCTACACTGTATCCTGTCGCCATCTCGATCCCGGTACTGGCACCGCCGCCTCCGGCAAAGTTATCTACGATCAATTCTCCATTGATCAATCTTCTCACCTTCTTTACTAGATCTCAGATTTTCTTTCTCTTGATGCTGATCTAAACATCATCAGGAGCATTTCCAATGCCGGTCTGCTTCTATCTTTTCTATGCGCCCTTTTCACAGATTTCAAATCATACCACTCTTTTTGATAATGCTTTTTCTCTGGCACCAATACCCCTACGTAATAAGGGATTTCGTTCTTAACCTTCTCATACACATCTTCCGGCATAATGTAGTAATTATAGTCTCCAATAAAATTATGACCATTCTTTGAGTGGAAATCCTCTGTTGACGATTTGATCTCATAACAGTAAAAATCTCCCTTTTCTATCCCACTCACAGTATTATTTACCGGTTTGAATTTCATGTAGTCTACCCTTACTGCGTGAGTCGTTGCATAATCAAAAGTAACTTCTTTGGCCCAATAGATTCTTGTATCCCCATGAGGATTTATATATTTTTCAGCAGACAGCGACAAAAATGCTGTTATTTCTGGCCTTCCGCTCATCCGTTTCTCCTTGTTCACCAAATCTCAGGTTAGTTTAGCTCCTGCCCCTTCTGTTTTGGGCGGTATGGCTCAGGACTAGGGCTCCAAGCCGTAATACCGTCTATATCACCAAACGGTGCGTCTAAATCTGCGTCATATTCAACCAGGTATACGTATTCCCCATCTGTGCATAATACCTGTTCACCATCTTCCGGCGCAAGATCGTTCGATACCGGAATCCAGCCGTAATTCATGTGCTTGCGAATGATATCCTCCGCCATTCTTAAACCTTTGTATTGCTCTCTATGTATGGTTATCTCCACAGGGTCAACCTCTATTTTCACAATATCTAAATGCTTTTTCTTTTTCTCCTCTATCTCTTTCAGAATCTTCTCTAATACCATTTTTCAACCCTCCACTAACTATTCAGTTGGTTCCAATCTTGTTCCAAGTTGGTTCCAAGATTTCTTCTCAAATCGTTCTCTTGCAGAAAGTCGTTCATCCGCCGGATTACAGCCCTCCTTTACATTCATGAATTCTTTCAGGTTCATCTGTCCCAGTCCTTCCCAGGTTGTGTATGGAATCCCTATGTAATCCAGCGGAATGGTCATCCCCAGTCCGCCCTGATCCAGCGGCCGCATGCATTTTTCATAGCATTTAGGATGCGTTACCTGCATTCTCTGGAACCGATTCGGCTCTGATTCCAGGTGAGCACCGAACGCACAGAACATGCAACCGGTCCGCTGCTCCCCTGTGGTGTATAGTTCTCCATTTGACCGTCTTCCGATATCTCCGTATACAGAGCAGATTTCTATATCGTTCTCCGTTACGTATCTGAGCACATCCTGCCGCGTCCAGAATCCAATAGGTTGGCTCTTGACTGTATTTCCGTCATAGACGTTGCAACCGGTGTGGGCATATTGTCTCGCCCTCATAATTCCCTCATCCTGGGTCACTCCGATGTATGGAACTCTTCCAGTGTCCTTGTGATACTTCTTAAAAGGCGCCTTTTTCATAACATCACAGCATTTCTCGCTGGTATCGAACGGAGCCGTTAAAAGAGGTCTCCACTTTTTGGATAAGACTCCCATTTTCCCACGTTCATCCCCATTCAGGAGATAATTTCTGTATCGATCAGATAGATTTCCATGACGCAGTTTTCTGATTTTCATAGCTGTCTCTTTACTCACCAGTGGGTATCCATATTTCATTACCACATCACGATACAGGATTCTTTTCCCGTTCTTATCCCGCGGGGCGATCTCTACATACTCCCCTGACGCTTTCCGCGCAAATCTTACAATCTCCGGAAATTCCATCCCCGTATTGGAGAACACTGCCGGCACATGATCCCCGATCACTTTACGGATCATATGCAAAAGTACTGTGCTGTCAATGCCGCCAGAATAGGAGAGATATACCTGTCCGTCCCAGTTGTCATACCATTCGCGGATACGGGTTTCAGAAAGCCGAATTTTTATTTCATATGGCAGGTACTTCCTTTGCGAAAACTGCCATTCATTCAGCTTTAAATCGTCCTCTTTTATGTACATGTTCTCTCTTCCTTCTTAAACATACAAAGTCGGCGGAACCGGAATTTCTTTATGTATCGGTTTCCATAAGTGCAGGCAATTTTCCATCAAATTTACATAATTGCTTTTTGCCGGATGAAGCTGCATAACAACCTCATCATCATCCCAAAACATATCCTTAATCTGGCACATTTCATTCCAAGTCGGGACTCTGTTGGACGGGCACACCGAAACATGTTCCCATCCGCCTGCCCAGCTTGCTATGATGGTGCAGTTTTTAAGTCCAGTCATATGTAACATGCCAGACATTCCATCAAAACTTTCCCGCAGAATTTCCAGTTTTCCATTAGATTTTATTTCTTTCAGAGATTTCATCTTGTATCCTCTCTATCTGCCGATCCAGCTTTCTGTTAATCTCTTCCGAGATCTGGCATTTCATTTCCTCCGGCATAAGCAGCTGAACCTCTGCACGCATTATAAATACATCCGCTAGCTCTTCCAGGTATTCCCCGTTGTCCTCACCGAGATTATGCTTGATCCGCGCCGCGGCATATTCAGCACATTCCTCTGCCAGTTTATCCAGGGCCTTTTCCAGACCATTGTGCTCTGCGATATACCGGATCTTTTCTTCTACTTTCATAGTCACCGCTCCTTTCCACAGTATGGACAGTACTTATATTCCGCATCATCCGGCACTCTAAAAGAGCTGTCACAGATTGAGCAGTATTCCAGGTGCTCCGGGTGCTCCAGATAATAATCGGCACCCATCTGCTCCATCCGGAAGAGTTTTGCAAGCGCCATGCTCAGCTTCTGGCTCTTCGGCGGCTGCCGGTCGTAGATCGTGCTCAGCCCTACCACCCGGAAAGAAGTGTCTCTTCCCGGCTCCGTAAATCTTTTCGTCCAATCCATTACACTTACCCCTTTTTTACAATCTGGTATTTTTCATAGGTTACGGATCCGGATGTCTGCAGCATAGCGGCAACACCATCGCCGAATAGCTGCCGAATCTGGCGCAGGGTCTTATTTGGCCCGATTAAGCGCCCGTTATTGTATATGTCATAAAGCACCGTCATTTCGTATTCCTCCCGTCATATATCCGCTCAATCTCCTTTGTCGTTGCCGCCAGAAGCGTCTTCATCAGCGGGTCATGGTTATGCTTTGCCCATGTCTCGCAGTTATCGTCTGCGACCTGCTGCCAGAATTCCGGATCATCCATCCGGCCCACATTCCGGCGGAAGAACTTCCAGCAGTCCGTAAACATGTCAAAATATCTTCTCAGTTCATTCTCTGTCATAATTCACCGCCTTTATGTTCCGCTCACACTGGAAGCAGCAGTCTTCCCCGAACCGACCATCATAGTGCCGGCAGGTGTCGCAATTTCTCCCTGACAGCCGGACATACAACCGCCGCAAATTTTTAATCAAATGGTATTTCCATATCCGCATATTCAAATCCTCCCGCCGGGTCGTATTCCGTCTCCCAGCCGAACTGCCGGTTCACATCGTCGCGCTTGCCGTAGATTCGTTTGCTCTTTTCGTCGTAGCTGAGGATGATCCCCGCCGTGTTGGTCTTCCCGAAAAGCCGGTTCTTCGCCACGATCAGCTTCCTCTGCTCTTCCAGCATCAACCCTTTTTCCACTTCATCCTTCGCCCCCCGGTCATATCCCAAGGTAATCCCGGCCAGATTCGTGATATCTCCAGATCCAGATACTTCATCGTTCGCATCTCCGCCAAAAGCATTCTTCCGCCGGTGCGCCACCAGGAGGATCAGGACATCGAACTGTACCGCGATCGCCGCCAGTTCCCGGACGAATCTTCCCTGCCAGTCATATTTGTCTGTTCCCGGCCTTTCGTCTATATACATCGCAGTCATGAGGTTGTCCACCAGTACTACTTTTACGCCGTACTGCATGATCGCTTTCCGGATGGTCCGCAGCAAATCCTCTTTTTCATCACTTTCGATGATCCGGCTGTCATAGATATAGGCTTTGTCACGGTACCAGGCATTGATCAGCTCCTGGTTCTTCCTGGTCAGGAACCGGTCCGGCGTCCCGAAGTCAGTTTTATTCTCGGTGATATGGTTCCGGCCGGCGATCTGGAAGTCAAACCAGTTTTTGTACAGGTAATTCGGCAGTTCCCCGGAATAGGCGAATGTCACATATCCCTGGTCCACCGCATTCCCCATGATCTGGCTTGCCAGCGTGCTCTTGCCGTCGCCGCGCTTGCCGGAGATCAGGCAGACCATGCTGAACGGCAGCCCACCGTAAAGCATCCGGTCCAGCTCTGTGATCCCGGTTTTCAGCTTCGGCAGCTGGTAGATATTCACCGATTCCACGTCCGCCAGCGACAATACTCTTTGCACCGGCAAGAGCACAGCATTCTCCACCGCCCTCCGGACGGCCCCGGCTCCGTGCTTCTGCAGGATTTCATTTGCGTCTTTACAACCTTGGTAGTCTTCTTCTCGCACGTGCTTGATTCGTCCCGGGAAACGGCGCTGAACGTCTTCTAGCAGGGTGATATGTCCTTTCTCGCAGTCCCCGAAGATCACGATTTCAGAAAAACTGCTCACCCAGTCGTAACAGTACGAGACCCAGGTCATTCCCTTCGCGCCGTTTGGCACAGATACCGCGTTCTCGATTCCGGCGGCGGCAACGCTCAAGCTGTCCAACTGGCCCTCCGTGATCACCAGCCGGTCATGATCTTCGCCACACTGTTTCATTCCGAACAGGATCGGCCTGCAGTCTTTTTCACACCATTCCTTGTTCTTGTCCTTTTCCCGGTCATAATCCGTTTTCCGGTACTTCACGTACTGCAGGTTTCCCTGGTCGTCGTAGAACGGGAATACCAGCACGTTATAATGGTCCGTCTGCGTCGTAATCTCATACCGGTGGGCGATCTCTGCCGGGATGCCGCGGCCCTCCAGGTATCTCACCGCCGATTCCTTCGGCCGGATCGGCTCTTTCGGCGTTTTCAGCTTCCGGTACTTCCTGCGCGGCCGGTAATATTCATCCGCCTCATTCCCCAGGGAGAAGTCAAAATCCCGGCTCAGGGTGATCATATTCCCGGACACTCCGCAGGATGCCCGCAGACACTTAAACTGCCCTGTCTGAAGGTTGATGGAAAATGTTCGCGTATTCCCATGTGTAGGTCTGGGGTGGCAATACGGACAAATCTTGAAGAATAGTTCCCCTCCCTGCACTTTGGTTTCCGCTCCCACATGTCGCGCAAACGCGAACGCATCCGCTTCCCGGAATTCATAAATTTTCACCAGTCATCACCTACCAATTCTTCTTCCTCTTCCGGAATCTCTGGTTCCTTCTCAGGAATTTCAGAATCATAATTCTTATCCAGATAATCCACATAGCCGGAATTAAAAAACGTACTTCCATGCATCCAATACTTCTTATCGCGATGTTCCGACTCCATATCCTTTACGAACCGTTCCACACAGCGCTTAATCTGGTCATACCCAATCCGCTGGAGTTTTTGTTTCTTGGTCTTTGACACCTGTCCCTTCCCCTTTTTGATGGGATACAATTTCCAGATGGACTCAAAGAATTCTTCCAGGGAATCTGCATCGCGCTCCGTTGGAGTGCGTGATATATAATTCTCTTCTCTACTCTTCTCTTCTTTACTCTGCGTATTTTCGTATTCATTTTTTGAGTTTCTGCTATCATTAACTGAGTTTATGACTACATTTTGAAGATTTTTGCCAACACTAATTAAGAGGTACTCTTTTTTCAGTTCTACCCTTTCGCGCCTGGACACTGCGTTCAAATATCTTTTCTGGATTCCAGATGAGGTAAGAATCCGATATTTCTTGAAAAGTTCTCCTGAAAAAATGTTCCTCCGGATCGAAGCTGCAACGATCTCATTTATTAAGTTATTGGGGAATCCGGGCAGCGCACATTCTTCACACACACTGCCAACATTCCGACAGTCCACACTGCGGGTACATCCGAGCCGATACGCCCACAGCACGGAGATTTCGGGAGTCCATTCACAGTAATAACCAAATCCCGAATATATGCTCTGGTACAACTTGACGATCACTGCAAAACCCTTTAGCCCAAACTCAGCTTCGATCAATTCTATTTTCTCATCCATGTGGCAATCCAACTCAAAGTAGTCAAGTCCTACCTTTTGTGGTCTTGCCATGTCAGCCCTCCTGGTATGTCAATAATCGAATGATATGCGCTCCTGCTTCTTCCGTATGACAGAACAGGAACTTCACACCATACTTCTCCTGCATCGTCTGCATAGCCTTCATCAAGATTTCTCCAGATGTAGGTGTAGACTTCGGCAGCTTCACATTCCGCCATTTCCCGATGCTGTGCATGCGTTTGATCTTTTCATAGCGTGCCATCCGCGGGTTCTTCCATCTCACCACATCGGAAAGGCAGGTGATCTGATCTGTATTTTCGATCAAGACATACAGTTTGATGCCGTTATTCTGCGCCAGAATGCACTCGTCCCGGAATCTCGGATGCTGTTTCCCACAGATGTTCCCTGTGATTTCCTGCATGTCCCGTTTGGTGTCGACGGCGATTTTATAGCTTCCGAGAAAGTCCATTTTTTTCAGTTCCAGACTCCGCCGGGTCTTTCTCTGGATCACGTCCAGCACCTTATCATCTGCCAGTACATAGTCTCCGACTGGAAGCGGAGCCTGCAGCAGTTCTACCTCATGCCAGTCAAACCAACGGTGTTTCATTTCATGCTTTCCCGCCTGCTGCCCTTTATCTTCTATAATCAACATTCCGCGTCACCGCCTCTCCTGTTATAATGCCGTTCCCCTGTCAGATACTCCTCCGCCCGCCGCTGACGCTCTACAAGCCCTTTCAACTTGTCCAAGAACTGCTTATTCTGTTTATCCGAGCAGAACTTTGCAATCTCTTCTGTCATTTCAGCCTGATCCTTGCAAGCGCGCCGCGCGAGCCGTTCATTATGCACCCTGGTCCCTATCCGGCACCGTTCTTTATAATCCATCGCAAACTCCAGATCATGAAGTTGATCCTGCTGGCGTTTATCGTACTTCCAAACCTCTTGAATATTGGTTTTATATATGGACTGACACTCCTGTAAAAAATCCAGAAACTCCGCGATCTGTTCTGACGGCAATAATTTTTGCATATGCTCATCCTCCTGTTAATTGAATGGCAGCTCTTCATCTATACCGTCCGGTATATTCATAAATCCATCGCCTCCAGGAGCATTATTCGGTGCTGGACCCGCATCACGGTTTCCCTCGGAAGCCTTTTTACTCTCCGCAAACTCCTGCTCTTCCACAACCACGTCTGTAGTGTACACTTTCTGTCCGTCACGGTTCGTATAGCTGCCGGTCTGGATACGTCCGCAGATCGTCACGCGCATTCCCTGACGGAAGTATTTCTCGATGAATTCCGCGTTTTTCCCGAATGCCACACAACTAATAAAGTCTGCCTTCTGATCTCCGTCCCGCTTAAATCGACGGTCTACCGCCAGGGAAAACCTTGCCACTGCCGTTGCGTTCTCTCCATTGGAGTAACGAACGTCCGGATCTCTGGTTAGGCGACCCATTAAGATTACTTTGTTCATGTTCTTCCTTTCTGCGCCCCACCACCGGCAGGGCGCATACACTTTTTATGAAATCACCGTAAACTGCGGCGCCAGATCTGCCAGCTCGAACTCCAGATACTCTTTGATGTTCTTCATGGCTTCTCGTTTCCACGCTCCGCCGTCTGCTTCAAAGATGGCGCAGCCAATTTCCCCGTCGTAGTCCTTCATCCGGAATATAAATTCAGATTCCGGCTGCTGCACTTCAATGAAGGTACGATACGGCCTCAGCTTCACCGGATTCGGAACCAATGCACTCTCTTTACCAGCGATTCCTTTCTTAACCGTTGCAGACTGAGAAATACCGTCGTCACTGTATGCAGCCAGCGTGCCGCTCTCAATCGTCCCTGCGAACCGGAGAACCGCCTCTGAGCCTTCATTCTGGACAAAGTTGGCGCGGATACTGATCAGGAACGGTTCCGTTTTCAAAAATCTCCCGTATGTAATCTCCGGCAGTTCCGCTCTGACTTTTACCAGGCACTCCCTCTCCCTGTCCGCATCCAGCGGAGAAATCAACTGAACTTCCGTTGGAGACACTACATGGATCAGCATCTTATCATCCAAGGCATCTACTTTTGATTTGATATAATCCACCAGACCGGAAAGCGTCGTCATACCCACCGGATCTGCCCTCAAACATTCATCCAGTCTCTGAAGGTTTTCACTGGTATAACTCCAGTCCCCATCCTTAATGATCTTCGGCTGCTGCGACTCCACGATCCACTGCAATGCTTCTTTGATAATTCCTGCCATAAATTTTTACCTCATCTTTCCTTTAATCTATGATTTCTCCCGTTTCCGGGTCTGCTGCTTTTTCTCCTATCAGGATATTCCCATTCTCATCCGTTGGAAGATCTTCCATCCGCACCTGACCGCGGATGCCTTTTCCATACTCTTCCACGAAGAGCTCTTTTGTCCTCAGATCCTTTCCGATCGCCATCTGCGTCTTGATCGGACTACGCGGGGAGAGTTTCGTCTCCACCTGAACACCTACGGTCACATCGTTTCTCTGCTCATTCTGCTCGAAAGTGAGCTTGATAGTGATCCCGCGCTTATTCTTATATGGCGTGTTCGGATCCAGAAGGTTTTCTATAACCTTTTTCGCCGCTGCCTGGAACTGTACCCCCAGTTCGCCGCCCGCCAGATCATCTAAATTAATATCAAACATGATATTTCCTTTCCTAAAGAATTGGTTTTCGGGTTACTGTATATAAATTTGACCGGTCAAAATTGTTGTTAAATATTGTTACTTTAAATCCACTTCCAGCCCTCTTTCAGCCGCGTATACGGGGCAGTCGACAATCTCTTTAACTCTCCTGACAAAGTCCCCTGCGTCGGCGTTACGGGCGCTCAGATGGCACAATACGACGTTTTTCAATGCCGGGCTATTATTCACCTGTAGGAAATCACCCACTGTCTCAATGCTCATATGTCCACGCAGGACATGATCGTAACTCGGCTCGATTTGCCCCATATAATCATCTGAGTAATTCGCTTCCACCAAAATATGATTCACATTCTGGAAGCGCCATTTGATATACTCAGTGTCACTGGCATAAACCAGATTCCCCATTTCTGGATGCTTTATAAAGAATCCATAGCACGGTACATCGTGTACCAGCTCAAATGCCTGAATAAGAAACTGGCAGTTCGGGAAAACCATGGGTTCTGCTCTCTCATATGGTTTAAATACCGGAATTCCCGCTTTCTCATACTCAGAAATATACTTCGCATGATCCCCGTGGGAGTGGCTCACGGCTACTCCAGCGATCTTCCTGACATTGAAATTCAGTATCTTTTTTACTTCCATAAAGGGGAACCCGGCTTCAATGATCAGTGCTTCCGTCTCATTTTCCAGAACGTAACAGTTCCCGGATGATCCAGATCCTAATACCCTGAGTTTCATACGGTCCTCCTTAAAATGGGGCTTTTACAGTTTCCGATTCCGGAGTTGGCTCCGCATCTGTAATTTCAACCCCATCGGCATCAATAAAATCTTCGCTGTTCGCATTCTCTTGAATATCTTCCTGCACCTGCTGATAGGTTTCATCCATCTTCATTAGGGACCGCGATCCCAATGCATTGAAATTCTTCGGAAACTTCCTGATCGCATTGTTGCGCATTTTCCGGACAATCATAGATTCAGACGTATCCAGCCATGCCGCACTGATATATGGTCTGGCTTCTTTGCAGGAAATCATGTCCTCTACAGTTTCACAGTTTCTCAGCGCTTCGTAGATCTCTTCTTTTTTCTCCGTGATCTTCTCCTTTTCTTCCGACGTCGCATCATAGCGGGTACGATCCTTCCCGTTTGATTTCTTCCCGGTGATGATTCCAAAAGTCTCATTCATCAGATTATTCCGGATATGTGCAAAAAGATTTGTCTTCACGCTGTCGCGTTCCGCAATTAAATACTGGAATGTCCCATTTTTCAGTTTTACGGGGTATACCACACGAATAACTTTTGATGATTCACCTTTTTCCGTCCATTCCGGCGGCGTAATTTCCACTCCCCGGTGTCTCGGATATGTGAAATCATCCCCTTCTTTTACCAGCCAGCAAGGATAAACCATATCAACATCTTCTCCGAAGTTGCGGAGCAGAGCATCGTTTCCGTCACCTTCGATCCCCATTTCGACGACCTGTATATAATTTTCTCCGGCTTTTTTCGTACGCAACTGGAAATAGACTTCTCGCGGCACCGCATTGGCGTTCAGCTTCAGGCTGGCAACTCGTCCGACGATTTCCCGGAGATTGGATGAATCCAGATTATTCAGGTCTTTGATCTTATCGCTGTCTTTCACAAGCTGAAAGATATTCGTCATCGCTGCCATCGCACACTGCTTGGAATACTCATCAAACTGGACCCCACACGCCTCAAAGTCTCTGGACACAAGTCCGGTAAGCTCGTTGCTCCACTGGCTGATTGCTGTGGTATATTCAGAAGTCTTTGCAACCTCTTTCTTTTCACCTGCCATCTTTGTTTCCTCCTGCCTTTCCAGATTCATCCGGATTGATATACTTTCTTACCTTAGCCACTTTGTCAGGGCCGTAGGTCTCCACCCATCCCATATCTACATTCTCATCCACTACCGCCAGCTTTGTGCCCCGGACATCAGTAACAATATCTCCAGGCTGCACATCGTCCTCCGTGCGATATGTATATGACCGTCCAGTCGGCTTATCCTGTTTCAAAAATTTCGCTTTTAAGAATTTCACTTATTCCACCTCCGCTTTCAGCTCTCTGTCCTCAGATACAGACAGGCATATCATTTGTGCATCCATATCTGGAAGATTAAATTCATTGATGCTTTCTGCATTGTCGATAAAGATCGGAGCAGAAGCCTCATAAAGCTGCGACAAAGATCTGATGATATCCAGCCCCGCCACAATGCGATGTCCGCTATTCAGGGCAGAATACGGAACTCCATTCACTGTACACTCGCAGCATTCTTTTACTCCGCCGTTGATCTGAATATCAAAAAGTTTCCAGGACACGGTATCAAATTTACTGTTGATAAGCTCTGATATGCACTGCATCTTCTCCATCACAAATTGATCCAGCAAATACAGCATCTGTTCCTGATCAGCAACCTTCTGGCCTACTTCACGCTGCTCTTCCTGCAGTTCTTCGATCCTTGCTTCAACCTTGGAATTATCAGAACTGGCAATTTTCTGCTCTGTTGCAGACAACTCTTCACGCAAACCGGAAAGTCGGATCTTCATCTGACTTCTGGAATCCTCGCCGTTATTCAAACCGGAAAACGCCTCTTCCATTTTGGAAAGACGCAACTGCATTTCCGCGAATACCTGATCATCGCTCAATCCGGCGTCCACTGGGATCTGCGAAAGGATCTTTTCCAGATCAGCTTTCTCTGTCTCTGCATTCTGAATATTTTTCTCATGCTCTGCGATCTGGTTTTGAATCTGCTCCTTTTCAGCTTTTAGATTCCGGATGGTCTCTACTACCGCATTCCCTTTTTCCTCAATAGCGGCAAGAGATTTTTTCTTATCCAATTCAAAGGCATCCATACCTTTTCTGTAGTCTTCTTCATGTTTCCGGCAAAGTTCCTCATGATCCCGTATAATTTGTTCTCTTCTATCGTCCTGGAACTCCCGGTGACATACCGGACAACTCAACGCATCCTGACCCAAATCGGGAAGTGGTACAAACTCCTGATAATTCTGCGCTTTCTTTGCTCTCCATTCGTTTTGGAGGGAGACTTTTTCTTCCTGCCGACTGCCGATCTGACGTTCCAGTCTCTCTGTCTCCAAAACTGCAAACTTTGACCCCTGACGGGCTATGCTGATAGTGGAATCGCAGTCCCGGATCTTTTTTCTGATCTTCTCCCGCTGCTCTTCCGCCTTATTCTCAGCTTTTTTCCTATATTCCTGTACTTCTTTCCGAAGAGTCGTGACTTCCTCGAACCGTGTCTGGTATTCCTTGTATGCACCGGCAGAATTATCCATTACCTGTTCTGCCTCTGCGATTTTCTCCTTAAGATGATTTCGATAAAGCTCCAATTCTGCTACATCCACATCCACAAACTGACGGGATACTTCATCTATTCTCGCCGGGAGTTCAGCCTGACGCTTCTTCCATTCGGACAACGCCTTGGCATATTTTTTTCGGATATCATCCGTGGACGGAGCCTTCTCCAATTCCGGAATCAGCAAAGCGAATTTTGCATCTTCTCTGGCAATCTCCAGATCGGATACCCTGCCTGCCAGCTTCATAAGAACCGTCCTCTGCTTCTTCCAGTCCATTCCGGCAAAATACTGCGGTGAAGTCAGGATTTTAAATAAATCCTCCGGGATCAGCTGATTTATGTACGCCTTATAATCGCTCTCCAGCTTCGGATACCCGTCTACTTCAAAAGAATTGATATTCCCCTGGAGTGATACCGTGTCTGTCCCGCGCTTTTTCACCCAATTTTGCTTCTGAACTTTGGAAAGTTCTACTTCTGTGCCATCTACATCCAAAAGCGCAGTTACTTTGATCTCCACGTTATCAATGCGCTTGCCCTCCGCATCCAACGGCCGGATATCAAACTTTTCATTCCCTGTACTGTCTTTATTAAACAGCAGCCAGGTAAAACCATCGAAAATCGTTGTCTTTCCCGTTGCATTGGCGCCATGGATATTTGTCCTCCGTGAAAAATCCATGGTTATGTTCTGGATCCCTTTAAAGTTCTCCAGATGCAAACTCTTTAATCTGATCTGCATATTGCTTTTCCTCTCAATCTGCCTTACAATAAGGCTGTAGTTATTTGAATTTGTCCTGTTTAGCTTGGCGGCGGCAGGACTTTTTCATTTGGTAGAATGCTCCTTCCCGGTATGCGGCTCCAATCATAAGCACCAGTCCGATCACGGCAACCGGAACACTGTCCGCTGACATCAGAAAGAATCCCATCAATAACATAAGCATGCTCATCTGTTTTTCCCCTCCCAGACATATCCGGTAAATTCCCACAAGAGCTTGGGGCTGATATACACATTGGCGTTCTGCTGCTGTTCGGAAGCTGTCACA
The DNA here is from genome assembly GCA_019118665.1 of Candidatus Mediterraneibacter intestinipullorum. Taxonomy (GTDB): domain Bacteria; phylum Bacillota; class Clostridia; order Lachnospirales; family Lachnospiraceae; genus Mediterraneibacter; species Mediterraneibacter intestinipullorum. The sequence goes on along the minus strand of DWYM01000057.1, from coordinate 612 downwards.
ACACCGATTGGAAGCAGCCCTGTACGGATCCCATTTCTAACCCAAATTTCGGACTTTCCAAATACTTTTGCCGCAACTTTTACCGGGACATTACCCGGTGGAAATGATGGGCAAACACTTCCTAATATTTTTCGTGCAATCCTGTCAGCCATCATGTTTTCATCTCTCACCTGATCTTCTGTCATAATTTGCCTCCTTTCTTTTATCATTGACCAGAACATATGTTTGTGATATATTGTTTTTATCGAACATATGTTTGTTTTTGTGAACAACATTTTATTCTTTTCTCTGGAATAAAAACTTCATCGGAATATCGGGAAAAAAATCTTCATGTATGCGTTCTGTTCCTTCTCCGTTTTTTCCAGAAATTCCACCGGGGAGAGCTGTAGCGGAGAAAATATATCTCGCAGGAAGCTTTCCGGACTTCCGACCTCCCGCCCGTTCTGCTTTACGGATTTATAATCCGCCTGGTTCGTCCTGGCTTTCCGGTTAATTCTCAGGCCAGTATCCGTCTCAATCAGGATTTCCCCTTCCGTCTCCCCGTTCCGGACAATATATTTCCGGTCGGATTTATTCGTCAGGGCATATCTGATTGCGTCAATGACGGAAGAC
>DWYM01000056.1 GCA_019118665.1 Candidatus Mediterraneibacter intestinipullorum | reverse complement strand
AGTATAATATAGTGGACTGAGAAAAAATATGACTGAAAAATTAATTATCAGAAAATAAAGAGAAGAGGAATCTACATGTATAAGATCGATTTTAAGCACCCGATCCACATCCATTTTATCGGCATTGGAGGCATCAGCATGAGCGGCCTTGCCGAGATCCTGCTCAAGGAAGGCTTCACGGTATCCGGCTCTGATACCAAAGAATCTCCCCTGACAAAAAAACTGGAATCAGAGGGTGCGCGCATCTCTTACGGACAGAAGGCGGAAAACATTACCCCCGGCATCGGCTGCGTTGTGTACACTGCGGCCATAAACCGCAGCAACCCGGAGCTGATCGAAGCGGTAGCAAAGAAAATACCCATGCTGACACGGGCAGAGCTCTTAGGTCAGCTCATGAAAAACTACGACACACCTATCGCGGTATCCGGAACCCACGGCAAGACAACGACCACATCCATGATCTCACACATCCTTCTGGAAGCGGATCTTGACCCGACCATCTCAGTGGGAGGCATCCTGAAGGCCATCGGGGGGAACATCCGGGTGGGAAGCTCAGGAACTTTTATCACCGAAGCGTGCGAATACACCAATGGCTTCCTTCATTTCTTTCCGAAGATAAGCGTGATCTTAAATATAGAAGAAGACCATCTGGATTTCTTTAAAGACCTGGAGGACATCCGTCACTCTTTCCATCAGTTCGCGGAACTTCTCCCGGATGATGGGACGCTGGTGATCAATGGCGATATCAAGGATTACCCCGAAATATACAGCGGTCTTTCCTGCAACGTGGTCACTTATGGCTCTTCCGACGATTTTGACTACAGCGCTGGCAATATCAGCTACGATGAGAACGGCCGGGTTTCCTTTGATCTGATACTCCACGGAGAATGCGTTGACCGCATTTCACTCTCCGTAACAGGCGACCACAATGTATCAAACGCGCTTTCCGCCATTGCCGTAGCTGATCTTCTGGATATCTCCATGGAAGTCACAAAGCGGGGACTCCTCGCCTTCACCGGGACGGACCGCCGTTTCGAATATAAAGGGGAATTTAACGGCGTGACTGTGGTGGATGACTATGCCCACCATCCAACGGAAATACAGGCGACGCTCAAGGCCGCACAGCACTCGCCCCATAACAGTGTGTGGTGCGTGTTCCAGCCTCACACATACACTCGTACCAAAGCATTTTTCCATGAGTTTGCTGAAGCACTCTCCCACACGGACCATCTGGTGCTGGCCGACATCTATGCGGCGAGAGAGACGGATACTCTGGGGATCTCCTCCGCCGACCTTGCAGAAGAGACGGCAAAATTGGGGACGGATACGCATTATTTCCCGAGTTTTGAAGAGATCGAAGCTTTCTTGAAGGAAAACTGCCGTCCCGGAGACCTGCTGATCACAATGGGCGCAGGGGACGTCGTGACGATCGGAGAAGACCTTCTGCAATAAAAGTCTGTGAGCCCGCTGAATACAGAGCCTGCGAGAGTTATCCACACTTTCTGCACATAGTTATCTACAAAAAACCGGGACTTACCCACCAAAAAATACTTTTAGACCCGGAAATAAGGTGGTATATTATTGATGATAACAGAAAATACAGGGGGAAGTATTTTCTGAGAGTAAAAGGGGAAAGCGGAACGCAGTACGTCCGCTTTCTATTTTACACTTTACTAAAGCGAATGAAGAAAGCGGGACGGGATATTTATGAAGACTTTAACACTTAAAAACAAATTTCAGACGAATGCGACTCTGCTGCCCAATGACTTTATTGACAATTACATGATCGATGCAAACGGTGAATTCGTAAAGGTATATCTCTTCCTTCTGCGGCATCTGGACGACCCTTGTTCGTCCCTGACCCTTGCAACGATCGCGGACTGCCTGAACAATACGGAAAAGGATATCCTGAGGGCATTCCGGTATTGGGAGAAAAAAGGGCTTCTGCGCGCGGAGCGCGACGCGGACGGAAAGGTCACCGCTCTGGAACTCCAGAAGATGTCTCTTTCCGGAAGGGAGGCTTCCACAGGACAGGCTGAGCAGACCGCAGGGCGGGATGCCGGATCAGATGCGCCAAAGGCCGTACCTGCGCCGGAGACACGCGCTGCTGCCAAGGCGGTTCCCATTGATTCTTTCCGCGCCCAGAAAGAGATCCGGTCTCTTCTTTTCATCGCGGAACAGTATCTCGGCAAGACGCTGACTCATGCAGAGATGGAGACCATCACCTATTTCTATGACACGCTCCACATGTCCTCGGATCTGATCGAGTATCTCATCGAATCCTGTGTGGAGAACGGGCACAAGAGCATGCATTACATTCGCAAAGTCGCTTTCTCATGGGTGGAGGAAGGCATCGAAACGATTGCCCAGGCAAAGGAGCAGTCCGCCCTTTATAATAAGAACTGTTACACTGTGCTCAATGCATTTGGGATCAAGAACCGGGGACCTGCATCCTCCGAGCTTGCATACATAAAAAAATGGGCAGAGGAATATTCCTTTTCCTCTGATATTATAGAAGAGGCATGCCGCCGCACAATCGCTGCTACCCATCAGCCCAGCTTTGAGTACGCGGACTCTATCATGACGAAATGGCATGAGAAGAACATCCGGCATCTGAAAGACATCGAATCTCTGGACGAGGAATACCAGAAAGAGCGCATTGCCGGAAGAGCTTCCGCCAGATCCAGGTCGGCCGCAAGAAACCTGAACAACTTTGAACGGCGCAGCTATGACATGGAATCTCTGGAAGAGCAGTTATTGAACAGTAATTAAAAGGAGCAGACTCATGGCACTGAAAAATTCACAATACTATGCGATCATGCGGGAGTACGAACAACGGCAGCTCAGAAACCATGACATACAGACCGCCCGCTATGAAGAAGTATATAAGAAACTGCCTGAATTCAAGTCTTTGGACGAGTCCATATCCATCCTTTCTGTACAGTACGGCAAGAAACTGCTGAACGGAGATGACCATGCGCTCTCCTCTTTAAAGGAGGAACTGGAAATCCTGCGCAGCAGCAAGAAGAGCCTTCTTCTTTCAGCAGGATTTCCCAAAGACTATCTGGAGCCGGTTTATGACTGTCCCGACTGCAAGGACACCGGTTATATCGGAAATCAGAAATGCCACTGCTTCAAGAAAGCAGTCATAAATCTCCTGTACGAGGAATCCAATATCCGTGAATTCCCCACAGAGGCGTCTTTTGAGAATTTCAGTCTTGATTTTTACTCGCCCTCCCTTTATGATAAAACAACCGGGCGTTCTGCCCGGGCCATGATGGAGGACACACTGAAAATATGCCACCGTTTTATTGATGCTTTTGGAGATGAGTTTCAGAATCTCTTTTTTTACGGCAGTGTAGGCGTGGGGAAAACTTATCTTTCCACCTGCATCGCCCGCGGGATCATGAACCGGGAATATTCCGTGCTCTACTTCTCGGCGCCCCAGCTGTTCAGCGCGCTTTCGCAGTCAAAGTTTGACCGGAACGATGTGGACGCCAAAAATATGAACGAGTACATTTTCAACTGCGATCTCCTGATCATCGATGATCTGGGGAGCGAATATACGAACTCCTTCATTGCCGCGCAGTTTTTCACCTGCATCAATGAAAGGCTCATACACAGGAAATCAACGATCATCTCAACAAACCTGTCTCTGGAATCGATCGCCGACCTCTATACAGAGCGTTCTTTTTCCAGGATCACCAGCAGCTATGCGTTGTTGAAGATCATCGGTGATGATATACGCATCAAGAAAAAGTTAAAACACAGGGAGGAACATTAATGTTACGCCGAACAGAACGAATCTTAGAAAACATCCCGGTAGGAAGTCTCGGGCTCATCTCGCTCACAGGATGTGAACAGCTTGGCAAAAAAGTTGACGACTATCTTGTAAAATGGCGCCACGAGAGCGGAAACGAATACCGGGATGACATTGCATTTTCCGGATATGAGAGAGATACCTTTCTCATCGATGCGCGGGTGCCGCGTTTTGGATCCGGGGAGGCAAAAGGCATCCTGGGTGAATCCGTCCGCGGGAAGGATCTGTACCTCATGGTGGATGTGTGTAATTACAGCGTCACCTATTCTCTCAGCGGCAAGACAAACCATATGTCACCGGACGACCATTTCCAGAATCTGAAGAGGGTCATCGCAGCAATCGGCGGAAAGGGCAGACGCCTCAACGTTATCATGCCTTTCCTGTATGAGAGCCGCCAGCACAAAAGAAGCTCCCGGGAATCACTGGACTGCGCCCTTGCGCTCCAGGAGCTTGTGCGGATGGGCGTGGAAAATATCATTACCTTTGACGCTCACGACCCCAGAGTCCAGAACGCCATCCCTCTGAGCGGGTTCGAGACAGTCTCTCCCACTTACCAGTTCATTAAGGGACTGCTTCGCACAGTGAAGGATCTTCAGATTGACAGCGACCATATGATGGCGATCAGCCCGGATGAGGGCGGTACGAACCGCGCTGTATATCTCGCGAATGTACTCGGACTTGACATGGGTATGTTCTATAAGAGACGCGATTATACAAAGATCGTAGACGGACGCAACCCGATCGTGGCACATGAATTCCTGGGCAGCTCAGTGGAGGGCAAGGATGTGATCATCATCGACGACATGATCTCCTCAGGAGACAGCATCATCGAGGTTGCCACAGAGCTGAAGCGGAGAAAAGCAAAAAGGATCTTCGCAGCCGCCACATTCGGCCTGTTCACAAATGGTATGGAAAGATTCGACAAGGCCTACGAGGACGGCGTCATAAGCGGCATCCTTACGACCAACCTGATCTACCAGACTCCGGAGCTTCTGTCCAAACCTTACTATATCAACTGCGATATGAGCAAATACATCGCGCTCATCATCGACACACTCAATCACGACGGCTCCATCAGTTCCATCCTAAGCCCGAACGAGAGGATCCAGAATGTCATTCGGAAATATAAGAACGGAGAGCCGGTATAACCGGCTCTTTTTTGGATGATCCAGCACCTTTAGACCGTCTGCGCCTGAACAATAAACATTTACGCATATGAAGAAAAAAATCTTATTTGAAACTGTTTTGACCATATTGATACTGCTGGCTGCCACGGTGTTCTCTTTTGGCTTCTTCCAGCTTGGGAATAAAAACATTTCCAACATAACCGTCATTTACACTCTGGCACTTATACTTATCGCGTTGGGGACTACCGGGTACTGGTATGGGATCACATCATCGCTGTACTGTGTGATCGCGGTGAATTATTTTTTCTCTTACCCATACTTTCACTTTAACTTTTCCCTTGACGGCTATCCGATCACGTTTATCGGGATGCTCGCCATCTCACTGCTCACGAGCGCAACAACTACTACCCTGAAGAAACAGCGCCACGCCATGGCGGACAGGGAGAAGGCTCTGGCAGATGCAGAAAAGGAAAAGCTGCGCGCCAATCTCCTGCGGGCAGTATCACATGACTTGCGAACGCCTCTGACCAGCATCATCGGCTCGTCTTCCTCTTATCTGGAAAATTATGCAGAGCTTTCGGATGAGGAACGAACAGAGCTTGTATCCAATATTAAGGATGACTCACAGTGGCTGCTCAACATGGTAGAAAACCTGCTTACAGTCACTCGGATCGACGATAACTCCACGGATAAGGTAAAGAAATCCCCCGAGGTAGTTGAGGAGGTCATCTCCGAGGCCATACAGCGGCTGAAAAAGCGGCTTCCGGACATCCGCATCCGGGTCAGCATGCCAAATGATTTTCTTATGCTCTCTATGGATCCCACCCTGATCGAACAGGTTCTCATCAATCTGATGGAAAACGCTTTTATCCATTCGGGCAGCCAGGAGCCCATCGACCTTATCATCTGCGGATCAAAAGACAGTATTACCTTTACTGTCCGTGATTATGGGAACGGCGTGGACGAAGAACAGCTCCCCTATATCTTTGAGGGGCAGCGTACAGCATCCCGGACAAATGACGGTCATAAGGGGATTGGCATAGGGCTTTCCATATGCAAGACGATCATCCGGGCACACGGAGGAACGATCACTGCAGCGAATCATACAGACGGAGCGGAATTTACATTTACACTCCCAAAAGAAAAGGAGAACAACGACAATGCCTAAATGTTCAGTTCTTATTATAGAGGATGAAAAGAATATACAGACTTTCATGGGTAAGATACTTAAACGTCATGAATACCGGGTCCTATACGCAGATAACGGACAACAGGGACTGGAGATCATCCGTTCCCAATGTCCGGACATCATCCTGCTGGATCTGGGCCTTCCTGATATGAACGGAAGCGAGATCATCAGGGATGTCCGGACCTGGACAAGCACGCCCATCATCGTGATATCTGCCCGGACTGCGGAACAGGAAAAGGTCTCCGCCTTGGATCTGGGCGCTGACGACTATATCACCAAACCCTTCGGTACATCAGAGCTTCTCGCAAGAATACGTGCGTCTCTGCGGCACAGCAACCGCCTCCGCACAGACAATACACACTATCTCCGCCCATACCGCCATGGAGATATGACGCTGGATTTTTCTAAGCGTCTGCTCACCGTCAACTCTGCAGTTATCCACCTCACCCCCATCGAGTACAAGATCGTGGCCTATCTGGCGCAGAACTCAGGGAAAGTAATCACTTACGCGTCCATTTTGTCCAATGTGTGGGGGCCCTATGCAGACAGCGACAACAAGATACTCCGTGTAAATATGGCTAACATAAGACGGAAGATTGAAGACGATCCCGCCCAGCCAAAATATATCTTTACTGAGGTCGGAGTCGGATATCGAATGGCGGAGGATGAAGAAGAATAAAGAAAATATGGGCCTGAAAAAGCCTGAAATGCGGAAACAAGCGTTAACATTAGCAATGGAATTGTCTGAGACAACGTCGAGTTGTTTATTCCAATCTTCGTTCTTAGCTTGTTTCCGCATTTCTTGGTTTTCGCTGCTTATGAAATCCTATAACCGACCGTATTCCTGTGCAGAATACGTTTTCTATTTACTTTCTCCGGTGTTTTCGAACCTTTTGCCCAATCTCCCGTTCCCCGGCAAATTCGTATTTTGCTATCTGTATTTTCTGCGGATAACTGCAGCGATTCCCGCCAGAACTGCCGTCCACATGATAGCGGCAAGCAGTGTTCCGATGAGAACTGTATCGCCGGTACTAACCGCTTCATGAGGCTTTTCCGGATTTTGAACATTACCAGGATTTTCCTGCTGCTGTACTGGCTTCAATCCGTTAACTGCATTCTCCAGATTTTGAAGAGCAGTGTCTACTTCTGCCTGTGTTGCATTGGGATCTGTATAGACAGCCCCGGCTGCGGACAGAGCATCCTGGAATACCTTCCATGTCTCTGCCGTATAGTCGCTCTGCAGCCTTTTGTCTGCCGCTGCGATGGCGTTTTCAAGAGCCGTCTTATCCGCTGCTTTATTCTTTAATACAACATTTACGTTTACATCTTCCCCGGGCATGGTGAAAGTGTACTCAGATAAGCTTACCTTTGTTACTGCCACCGTTCCGGACGCACCTGTCACTGTCACAGTATCGACCTCTTTGGCGGAGTCTGTGACACTGACTTTAACTGTTACTTTCTCTCCTGCCCGGCTCTTTCCCGGAACAGTGATATCCACACCTTGGGTAATTCCCTCTGTAATAGAATACTCTGGTTCCGGTACTGGCTCAGTCTGACCTTCCAGCGCTGCCACAAGTCTTGCGATCGCCTGCGCTACGTCGTTTCCTGTAGCAAGAGCATTGTATCTCACTGCTCGCGCCTGTACAGCGGCCTCAAAAAGCTCTCTGTCTGCTCCAGCCCCTGTCTCGAATCCGAGTCCTTTATCTGTAACAATTTTTTCTGCTTCCTCCAGTTTATCCCCGAGCAGTGTCTTATCCGATATTTCATAAACCATAAATTCCTGGATCATGTAGCCTGACGCTGAGTTTGAAGTAATCCCCTGCATCCTCACATAGCGCGCATCCGCCGGAGCGTCCGCAAGAGATATGACAGTCAGAAAATCCTGATTATCGCGCACTTCCTTCAATGTTTTCCAGTTTGCTCCATCGTCCGATACCTGAATGTCAAAGTCTTTTCCCTTTCCTCCGTATCTCCACTGGATCACAACTTCACTGAGAGTCCGTCTCTCTCCCAGGTCGATGCTCAGAGAGCTGTCCGTGCGGTTTCCTTTCCAGTAAGAATAAATGTCCGAGGTGGACTCGTCCATCTTGTCAGCCGTATTTCCGGCAAGTGTAAATCCATCACCGTCCACAGCCTTAAACGCCACGCGCACACGCCCGTCAGCGTTATCATAGGCGGTTCCGTCTCCTACTATCCTTGAACTTCCTCCTGCATATGCGTTTTGCGCCACGTTAACCTTTGACGTTTCCGATGACCACGCATCTGTATAATAAGCCGCTGCCTCCTCCGCAGAGAAAGCTCTGTTATAAACCTGGATATGCGCAATCTCACCGTGCAGCCCTTCCCCTATCTTTTCAAGTGGAAGAAGGAAAGAGGAATACATGGATGTCACGCTGCCCGGAGCCACACCATCTTGATCAGCTTTCTGAGACAGGAATGTCTGCGGCTGACCGTTAATGTACAGTTTTGTCCCCTGGAAAGTTCCTACAAGCATCACATTTACTGCTGTCCCGTCTGTCGGTATATTATAATTAAAATCTCTTGTAAAGTAATTTACATTTGCTGAAAGACTTCCGGCCTCTGTGCCTGCGATCTGAAGCTGTCCGTCATATCCTGAAAAAATGGATGAAGCCGTTGTATTCTGCGCCGCCTCTGCCTCATCAACACGGACAGTAAATGCCGCTGTGTACGGGTAAGAGAGCGTCTTAAGAGGCGTGGTGAGCACTCCTCCATCAAAGGTTAGATAGCCGTCCTCGCTTACAGAGCCTGCTGAGCTCAGCATACCGTTGTACCCGTTTCCGCTAGTATCATAAACAGTCCTTCCGTCTGAGGACAGGTTGGCAAAATCATAGTCAAGTACAAGTGATGTTTTGGAGTCCGTATCCATCGCAATCTCCGTACCTGGCCCTTCTGCAAGCCGCGCTGCGCGCTGTTCGAACCTCTCAAATGTATCACTTTCACTTGTGCTGCCCCACGTCTTTTCACTCACGATGGAAACCGCCCTGAGCACTCTCTGATTGACATCACTCTCTGTCATTCCCTCCTGACTCTGATCACCCCAGATCACTGTTTTCGCCCCGATAAGATTTGGCTCTCCAAGTAGTGGATTGGACCCGGTGCCTGGCTGAGGTGTATTATCCTGAAACATTGTCGGATTCCACTCATTAAACAAGTATTCCGCATTTGGTACATCACGATTGGTACGTCCCGGATTTCCGTACAAATATGCATCACGGCAGTTCACCACTTCGTACCCTTCCGCTGTTCTTGCTTTTGCATCCTCATACCCGTGATACCAGACATCAAGCTGGTAGTTTGCAGGAAGATCTACATCAGGAAGAACGGTCCCAGCTGTGGAAAACATAACGGATCCCGCTCCCCACATGCGGATCTTAGTATCTGATCCAAGATTTTCCTGTATCACCTGGCGCAGGCTGTCCGTAAATAGTGCAAATTTATCTCTGATGCCCGGCGTGCTGTGATCCCAGTACTCATCTGCTCCAATATGGACCACATCTCCATAAATTACCGAACCGCCGTCTCTGGACGGATCTGTATATTCGTCCCACAATGTCTCAGCGAACCAGAGCGCTCTCTCGGCATTTTCTCCTGCCAGATCCAGAAGTTCTTCTCCGCCATTGTTGGAAAGTCCGCCCGCCGTGTATTTGACACCGCCTTCCAGTTCCGGAATATTATCCGGATTTTCCTCAGCATACTTATTGTAAAGCAGGGAGTGTCCCGGTAGATCAATCTCTGTCAGCATGTTGATCCCCTTACTTTCACACACAGCCTTCAGATCTCTCCACTGTTCTTTCGTGTACACTGGATTTCCCTGATAGTCTTCGTTATTTTCATAATAATCTGCATTAATAAGCTCCGAAGGCACCCCGGCATGTTTTACCTCTGACTTAAGAGACGGGAATGTCTCGGTCTCAAGTCTGTGGAATCCCGAATGGTCTGCCACGGATGCTGATATATTGCAGTTGTCATTGTCATTGATATGCAGGTGATACTCATTCATCTTATACCAGAGCAGTACCTTTGCATAATCCTGAAGTTGCTGCAGCCGGTAAGGAGTTCGGGCTACGTCCAGCATAATACCTCTGACTTCATATGCCGGATAGTCCCTCGTAATCCCCTTTGGTACTGTACGGTTCCCATCTGCCTGATACAGGATCTGCTCAACAGAAATTGTGCCGTAAAGACAGCCGGTATAAGACGGAGCGTAAATCTTAAGACCACTGTCGTCTGTTACCATGAGATATCCTTCATTCCCGACTTTATATGTATCCTCTGTCTGAGACTCGATATAAATATCATTTTCCCCTGCGTCCGCTGCTGTTCCTGCCTTTGCTGTAAGATCCAGGCCTGTAATCTCAAGGAGATCTGTCTTCATATTGGCAGCCGCAGCCTCAATGCCCGCTCCAGCGGCGTCATTGTAAATAATCTGTGATGTCTCCGTAAGCTGGAAATCTCCGCTGTACCCGTGCCACTCCTGCAGGGAGGGGATCACCTCCGGCTTCGCATTTGGATCTGGCACAGCGGGAAAATATTCGTCCGGATATGCAGAACTGTTGTCCGGAACCGTAACAGTCAGATTCTTTTCCGCATAACGCTCAGGATCATTTTCACTCTCCACACGTACGATCAGGGTAACTTTCCTGTCTCCAATATTATAGCCGCTTAAATTGCCGTCATTGTCAACAACATTTTCAAGGTCACTTCCTCTGATGTAAATCTTTGCACCCTGAACTGCTTCCGATATCATAATTTTTCCATCCGCGATCACAAGATCTTCCTCTGTGATCGTGTCGAGAACCGCATCGACGTCCACGTTCACCGTGTCGTCAAAAATCTCGATTTCCCTGAGATTTACGTTATTTCCCGGAGCCTGGGCATTTACCTTTGTAATATATACAAGGACATATCTCTGGATCTTTACACCTTCGTTCAAAGCCGGTGTCGTATCCTCTGTGATCGTATCCGTATTGGCATCCGTGTCTGCAATATTCTGCCCTTGTCCGTTTGCCGCAAACCCATTGGAAGACGGACGCTGAACAGAAACTACTTCTGTCCACTTCTCCAGATCCACAGAAGTATCGGCCGGATCAGCGGACAGATCTGATGTCTGGGCTGTCAGAATCTTGTACTCCATAGGCCAGACTTTCATGTTGTACCAGAGCTTGATGGATGTAACTGTCGCCGGCTCGGCATTTTCTCCCCGGTCAATCTGGATCCACTGTGGAGTCTGGGCGTCTTCGTCCTTCTCCGTACCCGAAGCATCACCCCAGTCTTTCATATCTGCTGAGTTCCACTGCTGCGGCCGGTCTTTTACACCGTCTACAGTCAGCTCAGGACCGGAATTATTTGCTGTGGAGGAAGCGATTACATCCTTGTTAAGGACGATATTTTCCCCGGCAGTTCTCACCGGATTCGCCTTTACTTCCTCTGTCCAAAGTCCTAGCAGACCCGGTACTGTCAGAATCGATGCAAGCAGAAACGCTATAGCTTTCTTTTCTCTTTTTTTCATAACCTTTTCCATCCTTTTCCTGAATTGTATCTCTGAAATTTCATCTATTTATACGAGAATATCATTTTTGTTATTTTTTTACAATTATTTTTTTAATTTCTTTTATTTTTATAATAATTATATTGTTTTCATATTAGAAAAGCCATTCCATCATCAAAACCGACAACAAAATGGCTTTCTTTTCCCTATTTTTTATCTTCTTATTTTCCCTTATTATTCCTCACTCAGAACAAGCTCTTCTTCCTGAACCGGATCCTCTGCCGTGGTATCCTCCTGATCCGGAATCTCTACTGCGGCATCTGTCTCCGCCTGGCTCTCTGCGCCATTCAGGATCTCTTCTGATACAATATCATCCTCAGCATCGATCTCATCATCCACGCTCAGCTCGATCATCTCCGACATACGCGTATCTGTATTGAGCGCCACATCACGGTACTTCTTCATACCTGTACCTGCGGGGATGTGTTTACCGATGATGACATTCTCTTTCAGACCTACAAGGTGGTCTACCTTGCCCTTGATGGCCGCCTCTGTCAGAACCTTTGTGGTCTCCTGGAAGGACGCAGCGGACAGGAAAGAATCTGTCGCAAGAGACGCCTTCGTGATACCCAGCATGATCTGCTCGCCGACAGCCGGAGCCTTGTCTTCTGCTTCCATCTGTTCATTCACTTCATTGAACACAAGCACATCCACCATTGTTCCCGGAAGGAATTCTGTGTCGCCCTTCTCCTCGATGCGGACTTTCTTCAGCATCTGGCGGACGATGACCTCGATATGCTTATCGTTGATATCAACACCCTGCAGACGGTATACCCTCTGTACTTCCTGGAGCATATAGTCCTGTACGGCGCGGAGCCCTTTGATCTTCAGGATATCATGCGGATTCACGCTTCCTTCAGTCAGTTCGTCTCCTGCCTCCAGCATAGCGCCGTCCTGCACCTTGATGCGGGATCCATATGGGATGAGATAAGCTTTAGACTCACCTGTCTCGTCATTTGTGACGATGACTTCGCGTTTCTTCTTTGTATCGGAAATCATCGCCTTTCCGGCAAACTCTGTGATGATCGCAAGACCCTTTGGCTTTCTAGCCTCAAAGAGCTCCTCCACACGGGGAAGACCCTGTGTGATATCATCGCCGGCAACGCCGCCGGTATGGAAGGTACGCATGGTAAGCTGTGTACCCGGCTCGCCGATAGACTGTGCAGCCACGATACCGACTGCCTCGCCGACCTGCACCGCCTCTCCTGTAGCCATGTTGGCGCCGTAGCACTTCGCGCACACGCCGTTCTTACACTTACAGGTAAGGATGGTGCGGATCTTCACTCTCTCAAGCGGATTTCCATTCTCGTCCACCCCCCTCTTGGTAACGCGCTCCGCTCGGTGAGGGGTGATCATGTGATTTGCCCTTACAAACACATTGCCGTCTTTGTCCTTGATATCCTCGCAGGCAAAACGTCCTGTGATACGCTCCTGAAGGCTCTCGATCTCCTCATTTCCATCCATGAATGCATGCACATACATTCCAGGGATCTCCTGCCCCGGCTCCACGCAGTCAGAGTCGTGGATGATCAGCTCCTGAGATACGTCGACAAGACGTCTTGTCAGGTACCCGGAGTCAGCGGTACGAAGCGCCGTATCGGACAGACCTTTACGCGCTCCGTGGGCGGACATGAAGTATTCCAGTACGTCCAGGCCTTCACGGAAATTGGACTTGATCGGCAGCTCAATGGTACGTCCGGTCGTATCTGCCATAAGACCGCGCATGCCGGCAAGCTGTTTGATCTGCTTGTCAGATCCACGAGCTCCTGAATCCGCCATCATGAAGATGTTGTTGTATTTATCCAGACCGGAAAGCAGCGCCTCTGTCAGCTTGTCATCGGTTGCTTTCCATGTCTCAACGACTTCTTTATAACGCTCTTCCTCTGTGATGAGACCACGCTTATAGTTCTTTGTGATCCTGTCCACAGTGTTCTGCGCTTCCTCGATCATCTGCGGTTTCTGCGGCGGCACCGTCATATCAGAGATTGATACGGTCATAGCCGCTTTCGTAGAGAACTTATATCCGATGGATTTTACATCGTCCAGCACTTCCGCTGTCTGTGTAGCGCCGTGCGTATTGATGACTTTCTCAAGGATCTGTTTTAACTGTTTCTTGCCCACATGGAAATCCACTTCCAGAAGCAGCTCGTTCCCTTCTGCCTCCCGGTCCACAAAACCAAGGTCCTGAGGAATGATCTCGTTAAACAGAAGACGTCCCAGTGTGGCATCGATCTCTCCGGTCTTCACCGTCCCATCCGGCATTGTCTTGGACATGCGCACTTTGATCCTGGAATGAAGAGTAATAAAGCCGTTCTCATATGCGAGGATCGCCTCGCTTGTGTTCTTGAAGAACATGCCTTCGCCCTTTGCTCCCGGTCTCTCCTGCGTCAGATAATAGATACCGAGAACCATATCCTGTGACGGAACAGCCACAGGTCCTCCGTCAGACGGTTTCAGCAGGTTGTTCGGGGAGAGCAGCAGGAAACGGCACTCTGCCTGCGCTTCCTGTGACAGAGGCACATGGACCGCCATCTGGTCTCCGTCGAAGTCCGCGTTGTACGCTGTACAAACCAGAGGATGAAGCTTGATCGCCTTACCTTCCACAAGGATCGGCTCAAACGCCTGGATACCAAGTCTGTGCAGCGTGGGGGCGCGGTTCAGCATTACAGGATGCTCTTTGATTACTTCCTCAAGCACATCCCACACCTCCGGCTGGAGCCTCTCCACCATCTTCTTCGCGTTCTTTATATTGTGAGCCGTGCCGTTGGCAACGAGTTCTTTCATAACAAACGGCTTGAACAGCTCGATCGCCATTTCTTTTGGCAGACCGCACTGATAGATCTTCAGCTCCGGTCCGACAACGATAACAGAACGTCCGGAATAATCGACACGTTTTCCGAGCAGGTTCTGACGGAAACGTCCGGACTTACCTTTCAGCATATCCGAAAGAGACTTCAGCGCACGGTTCCCCGGTCCTGTAACCGGACGTCCGCGGCGGCCGTTATCGATCAGGGCGTCCACAGCCTCCTGGAGCATACGTTTCTCATTGCGCACAATGATGTCCGGCGCTCCCAGCTCCAGAAGTCTCTTCAGACGGTTATTTCTGTTAATGATCCTTCTGTACAGATCATTTAAGTCAGACGTCGCAAAACGTCCTCCGTCCAGCTGCACCATTGGGCGCAGATCCGGTGGGATCACCGGGATGGCCGTGAGGATCATCCACTCCGGACGGTTGCCGGACTCGCGGAACGCCTCTACGACTTCAAGACGTTTTACGATCCTCGCGCGTTTCTGTCCTGTGGAATTTTCCAGCGCTCCCTGCAATTCTTCATACTCTTTGTCAAGATCGATCGCCTCGAGCAGTTCCTTGATGGCCTCGGCGCCCATTCCTACACGGAAAGCGCCGCCGCATTTTTCCTTCTGCTCCTGATACTCTGCCTCAGAAAGGATCTGCTTGTTCTGCAGGTCTGTCTCGCCTTTGTCAAGTACGATATAAGAAGCAAAATACAGCACCCTCTCCAGAGTTCTCGGAGAAATATCAAGGATCAGCCCCATACGGCTGGGTATCCCTTTGAAATACCAGATATGGGATACCGGAGCAGCCAGGGCGATGTGCCCCATACGCTCACGGCGCACGCTCGCCTTTGTAACCTCCACTCCACACCGGTCGCATACAACGCCTTTATAGCGGATCTTCTTATATTTACCGCAGTGGCACTCCCAGTCTTTGCTTGGTCCGAAGATCTTCTCGCAGAACAGGCCGTCCTTCTCAGGCTTTAACGTTCTGTAATTGATCGTCTCCGGCTTCGTAACCTCGCCTCTGGACCAATCCAGGATTTTTTCAGGTGAAGCCAGCCCGATTTTGATCGCATCAAATGTTAACGGCTGATATTGTTGTTCATTATTATTTGGCATATATACGGCTCCTCCTATTCTTCATCATAACCGGAATACTCGTCGAACCCGATCACGTCAAGGTCGCTTTCCTCCGGCTCTTCGTCTTCGGGTTCCACATCCTCAAGCTCTTCGCCCACAAACTCCTGCTCTGTAAATCCATGATCGCCAAATGATTCATTCTCATCGCGGTACTTTCTGTCGCCCTCGATGATATGGCGCAGGTCTGTCTCACCGTAGTCCACGTTCTCCATGATTTCCACTTCCGTGTTGTCGTCACGCAGCACGCGCACATCCAGAGCGAGTGACTGGAGTTCTTTTAAGAGCACCTTGAAGGACTCCGGAATGCCTGGCTCCGGAATATTCTCTCCCTTGATGATCGCCTCGTAGGTCTTCACACGTCCGACCACGTCGTCAGATTTCACGGTCAGGATCTCCTGAAGTGTATAAGACGCACCGTAAGCCTCGAGAGCCCACACCTCCATCTCTCCGAAACGCTGTCCACCGAACTGTGCCTTACCACCCAGCGGCTGCTGTGTGACAAGAGAATACGGACCGGTGGAACGCGCATGGATCTTGTCATCTACAAGGTGGTGCAGTTTCAGATAATGCATGTGTCCGATGGTTACCGGACTGTCAAAGAACTCTCCGGTACGTCCGTCGCGCAGACGCACTTTTCCGTCTCTGGAGAGCGGCACGCCCTTCCAGAGCTTTCTGTGCTCTCTGTTGTCAGAGAGATACTGGAGCACCTCAGGGAGCAGCTCCTTGCCATGCTTCTTCTCAAATTCTTCCCATTCCAGATTCACATAATCATTTGCCAGGTCAAGGGTATCCATGATATCTACCTCGTTGGCGCCGTCAAATACCGGTGTGGAAATATTGAATCCAAGCGCTTTCGCCGCAAGGCTTAAATGAATTTCAAGCACCTGACCGATATTCATACGCGACGGCACGCCCAGCGGGTTCAGCACGATATCCAAGGGACGTCCGTTGGGCAGGAAGGGCATATCCTCTACCGGGAGCACACGGGAAACGACACCTTTATTACCGTGACGTCCCGCCATTTTATCTCCCACAGAGATTTTTCTCTTCTGCGCGATGTAGATGCGCACTGCCTGGTTCACACCCGGGGACAGCTCGTCGCCATTCTCCCTTGTAAATACCTTTGCGTCAACAACAATACCATACTCGCCATGAGGTACTTTCAGAGAAGTATCCCTTACCTCCCGCGCCTTCTCGCCAAAGATCGCCCGGAGCAGTCTCTCTTCAGCAGTCAGCTCCGTCTCACCCTTCGGGGTCACCTTGCCGACAAGGATATCTCCCGCGCGCACTTCCGCGCCGATGCGGATGATCCCCCGCTCATCCAGGTCTTTCAGGGCATCGTCACCCACACCCGGGATGTCCCTTGTGATCTCCTCAGGTCCGAGCTTTGTATCTCTTGCCTCCGCCTCATATTCCTCAATATGGACAGAAGTATAAACATCATCCTGTACCAGTCTCTCGCTTAAGAGAACGGCATCCTCATAGTTGTAGCCTTCCCATGTCATGAATCCGATGAGAGGGTTCTTGCCCAGCGCCATCTCGCCGCCGGATGTGGACGGACCATCTGCGATGACCTGTCCTGCTTCCACCACATCACCCTTGTTGACGATGGGGCGCTGATTATAGCAGTTGCTCTGGTTGCTGCGCTGGAACTTCGTCAATTTATACGTCTGCTTCGTGCCGTCCTCATGGCGGATCACGATTTCCTTAGACGTAGAACTCTCAATGGTTCCTGCCTGCTCTGCCACCACACACACGCCGGAGTCAACAGCAGCCTTTACTTCCATACCTGTTCCGACCACCGGAGCTTCCATCGTGAGCAGCGGCACGGCCTGACGCTGCATGTTGGATCCCATGAGGGCGCGGTTCGCATCGTCATTCTGCAGGAATGGGATCAGAGCCGTAGCCACGGAGAATACCATCTTCGGGGACACGTCCATGTAGTCAAATTTATTTTTCTCATACTCCTGTGTATCTTCACGGTAACGACCGGACACATTCTTGTGTACGAAATGTCCTTCCTCGTCCAGAGGCGTATTCGCCTGAGCCACATGGTAGTTATCTTCTTCATCTGCTGTCATGTAGACAACTTCGTCCGTTACCCGCGGATTCTCCGGATCGCTCTTGTCGATCTTGCGGTACGGAGCCTCTACGAAGCCGTACTGGTTGATCCTCGCATAACATGCAAGGGAGTTGATCAGACCGATGTTCGGACCTTCAGGCGTCTCAATGGGGCACATTCTTCCATAATGAGAATAATGTACGTCACGCACCTCGAATCCTGCACGGTCTCTTGACAGACCGCCCGGTCCGAGCGCGGACAGACGTCTCTTGTGTGTCAGCTCGCCCAGCGGATTGTTCTGGTCCATGAACTGAGACAACTGGGAAGATCCGAAGAATTCTTTCACCGCTGCTGTCACCGGCTTGATGTTGATCAGTGACTGCGGGGAGATCCCCTCCTGATCCTGTGTCGTCATGCGCTCGCGCACGACTCTCTCCAGTCTGGACAGACCGATCCTGTACTGATTCTGGAGCAGCTCGCCCACCGCGCGGATACGGCGGTTGCCCAGATGGTCGATATCGTCGTCATTGCCCATGCCGTACTCAAGATGCATGTTATAGCTGATAGAAGCAAGGATATCGTCCTTTGTGATATGCTTCGGGATCAGGTCGTGGATGTCACGCCGAATCATGTTCTTCATTTCATCGATATCCCCGGCAGACTCTTCGATAATGCCTGCAAGTACCGGATAATATACCTGCTCAGTCACTCCGACTTCCAACGGATCAATGTCAACAACGGCCTGAAGATCTACCATCATATTAGAAAGCATCTTAATGTTCCTGGACTCGTCCTCTCCTTCTACCCACAGGTACGGCGCGGCAGAGTTCTGGATCTCATCCGCGATCTCGCGGGTGATCTTTGTCCCCTTTTTGGCCACAACCTCTTTTGTCAGAGGGCTCACTACATCTTCCGCAAGGATCCGACCTGTCACACGGTTTTTGAGCATCAGCTTTTTATTGAATTTATAGCGTCCTACTTTTGCCAGGTCATAACGTCTCGGATCAAAGAACATACTGTTGATCAGGCTTTCCGCACTGTCTACTGCCAGCGGCTCGCCCGGACGGATCTTTTTGTACAGCTCTAACAGACCCTCCTGATAATTCTCAGCAGTGTCCTTTCCGAAACTCGCGAGGATCTTGGGCTCCTCGCCGAATAAATCTATGATCTCCGCGTTTGTCCCAATGCCAAGGGCACGGATCAGGACAGTGATCGGCACTTTTCTCGTCCGGTCAACGCGCACATAAAAAACGTCATTGGAGTCTGTCTCATACTCAAGCCACGCGCCTCTGTTCGGGATAACGGTCGCCGAATAGAGCTTCTTTCCGAGCTTGTCATGGGCAATGCCATAGTAGATGCCCGGAGAACGCACAAGCTGGCTGACAATGACACGCTCTGCCCCATTGATGACGAATGTTCCGGTCTTTGTCATCAGAGGGAGATCTCCCATGAAGATTTCATGTTCATTGATCTCATCAGTCTCTTTATTGTGGAGCCTTACCCTGACTTTCAGGGGTGCCGCATAAGTCGCGTCGCGTTCTTTGCACTCATCGATCGTATATTTCACATCTTTTTCGCAAAGTGTAAAGTCCACAAATTCCAGACTTAAGTGTCCGCTGTAATCAGCGATCGGGGAAATATCGTCGAACACCTCTTTGAGTCCTTCATCCAGAAACCACTGGTAGGAATCTTTCTGAACCTCAATGAGATTGGGCATTTCCAATACTTCCTTCTGCCTGGAATAGCTCATGCGGAAGCTTTTTCCGGTTTTAATGGGCCGGATCCTGTTTTTCTCCATTGACGTTTCACTCCTTATATATTTTCTCAGCCGCAGAAAACTTTTTAAGCTTCCCGGCAGTCTGAACCCTACAAATGAAAAGATTACTATGCCGGCAGTTTTCCTGCTGATATGGCACACCTTTCCACAATAGTGCATTTTTTACTATATCA
>DWYM01000055.1 GCA_019118665.1 Candidatus Mediterraneibacter intestinipullorum | reverse complement strand
TTGTCGTTAGCCATCTTTCTCTTTTTTATGGATAAATTTCGGGGGCAGACGTGACTCGCATGAGTCACGTCTGCCCCCGATTAAGACTATCTATTTCCCGACAGCCCCTTTGTCTCTATTTATTCTTACTATTAACTTATTCTTCTCCCACATCCTCGATCAGCATCGAATCCAGCTTATCCATATCGTCTTGATCGATCGTAAACTCCCGGCTGCCTTCCTTTTTGACCCGAAGCACCACATCCTCAGCCTCTCCGTACAGCATTCCTGAGTCTACATGGCTTTTTAGCACATCGTAGTAAATCTGATAGATCTGATTCTGCATCTCTTCTTCTCCGGGCATTTCAGCGCCGTTCATGACGCTGTTCGTGACCTGATCCGCATACTCCTGGGCTTTTTCCTGAAATGTTCCATATGTATCCGGGAACAGGGTGACCGGCTTTACTTTGACTGTCACCTCATAGACGCCGGCTTCTTTCTTTACCGGCTGTCCCACTGTATAGCTGACCCGCTTTGCAAGCTCACTGAACAGTTCTCTATACTGGGGCAGAAGCTCTTCCGGCATGGAGGATGTCTCAAATCCTTTCATAGTAGCGTTCAGATTATCCTCAAATATCTGTGCCGCCTCTTCTTCCGGGACGCCTGTGATCTCCACATACTTGTCCGTTTTATTCTTATAAGACACATCCAGTACAGCTCTGACATATTCCCCTGCGTCAAACCGGTTCATATACAGATAAGCCCCTGCCGCGGCTCCGGCCACAAGGACAACAATCACTGCCGCGATCAGAATGATCCTCTTCTTTGTCATATCCTTCCTCCTTCTTTTTCGCGGCATCTGCCTGTACAAATGTCCTTTCCGTGGCAGATGCACCGCACATACTACTGTGATCTGCCACAGTATACCACTCTAAATAAAAGAAAAAAGAAGAATCCTGTCGCCTTTGTTAAAATAATTGCTTCATTTGCCCGGCATCATTGCGCAGTCCACCGAGATCAGAGAATTTGTCTCTGTCTCCTCTATGACGGCCTTGATTTCTTTGGAATGATCCAGAGGATGCAAAAGAGGCTGCAGATCCAGCTCATAGGGCACCAGTTTTTCTTTCCACTCCGCCACTTCTTCCTGCTCCTCATAGAAGGATGTGCTGACTCCGCCCGCAGAATCGCGCGGCGCAGAGAACAGACTCTCCCTGACCTCCACGGATTCTACCGGATAATCCTTCAGAGTCTTTGCCAGATCTACATCGTTTTCCGCCAGAATAGAACAGGTACGCTCAAAAAACGGATACACGACCATTTCAGTAACCTTTCCATTCTTTGAAGACCGGATTTTCACGCTCCCCGCAGGAAGCACTGTAGTCAGTTCGTTCATCTCAAACTCCGCCACATCTTCCCGGTACGCTTCCACAAGACCGGCCTTATCCTCCGCCGTCAGTTTCATCCCATTCCCGGTCACTCCGTCATCCCATGTGAAGCGGTCCTCTCCCACCTCTGCCAGATTTACGGCAGGATAAGCGATCTGTTTATACTCTGCAGTCTCATAGACAGCGGCAAAGGCCTCTACTTCCTCTCTGGTAAGGGGATAGGTCCGGTAATGCTCGGAGCCGTCTTCCAGATGATAACACACTGTCGCCCAGGTATATGTGCTGCCGCCGGAATCCTGAACAACCTCCTGAAGCCAGCCAAGAGCTGCGCTCTTCCCCTCACCGGTCAGCGTATATTTTACAAGCCGGTCATCCGTCTCATAATCTTCCCGGTTGCCCTGCACCTGCAGATAGACGTCATAGCTCATTCCCAGACCGTCGATACTGATACCCACGCTGGCTGCTTCTCCCGGAAAATACGAGTCATAGGAAGATGCCCCCGCGGGAAACATGATACACACGGCCACAGCCAACGCGCAGGATATTACAAGCTGCCACTTCCGGCGCAAGAACCCTGCCCCCGGATTTTTCAGAACGATTTCCAACAGACAGTGTACGGCTGCCGCCACGATTGCGCTGATCCCTGCTGCCGAAATCCCGGCGGTCAGCCTGCTGGTCTCCATCAGCCCTGACACGTCCAGCACAAATCCCGCTGCCCACACGCCTGCAAGAAACGAAATCCCGGTCTCAGCCATGCGCTCCGCCGCCAGGACAGCAAATATCCGTCCGGTACGCTCTGTCTTTCTCCTCCGGCGCGCACATGCAGCCAGCAGGAGCAGCAAAAGAATCCAGACCAGGGACGCCGCGATCAGGCCGCCGCCGGGCATAAACCGGAGGACAAGGGGCTTTTCATACACATCTCTGCCGGTCAGCGCCTCGGCCAGAGAAAACGGTGAAAGGACCGCTGTCATCTTTTCCAGGAGCGGGATCCGGTAATACGTCTGAAAATAGCCGGAGGCAAAGGTGGTAAACGCATTTCCCACCAGGATACGGAAATAAAAGATAAAAACGCCGCACATGACCAGAGAAGAGAGCACATTGCCGCAGACTGTGATGCACAACATCCCCATATGATAAAAGATCAGGAACACACCTGCCGTGACCAGAAAGCTTTTTCCTGTGTAACTCCAGGCAAAGGCCGCAAATTCCACATCAACGGCGGACTGGAAGATCCCGCAGGACGCCATGGCAAGCGCCAGAGGAAGAATGGAATGGATCAGCCCATGCACATAGCTGCCCCAGAACACCGTGCTCTTTTTCACAGGCAGACTGTAATAAAAATCCTGTTTCTTCTGCTGGAGCAGATAGAAGAACTCAAGAAAAGCAAGGACCAGTCCCAGTCCCGCGCCGAGCCACGACAGCTCTGTGCTTCCCATTCCGAAATAAGTATAATCCGTATCAAAACTCAGCCGGGTGATCGAGAGGATGCTGTACACAAGCATTGTGCCCCATCCCAGAAACGCTGCAAGGTGTCCCCTGCCCGCTTCTCTTATCCAGTTAATGAAGCACTTTACGGATGTCATAATCTTTCCCCTCCATTTCTGCGATAAAGATTTCTTCCAGGCTCATGGGCGCCTCTTTTATCAGTTCGATATCCCGCGACTTCAAATTCGCCTCTGCACTTCCTTCGGAGTCGCGGACAACAAGGGTCACAAAGCCTCCGTCCGCCTGAAAGCGCACCACATCCAGTTCCTTCCCAAGCTCCTGCTCTATCCTGTCCATGTCCGTGCCGTCCGCAAATACACACTGATATTTTCTGACATGCTCTGCCCTGCCCCGCATGTCCCCTGCCGTCACAAGACCTCCTTTGTGCAGGATCGCAATATTTCCACAGATATCTTCCAGTTCATTCAGCCGGTGTGAAGCCACCACTGCCGTAAATTTCCTCTCCTTCATCTCCTGGCGGAACAGGTTCTTCATAACTTCCGCCACGATCGGATCCAGTCCGTCGAAAACCTCGTCGCAGAGAAGATATTTTGTTCCCGCGCACAGTGCGAGAATAAGAAATGCCTGCCGTTTCATTCCCTTGGAGAAAGTACGCAAGGGACGCTTCACATCCAGCTCCAGAGTCTCCGCCATATAGTCTACATTCTCCAGATCCATATCCGGGTACTGGTCTTTATAGAACTGTGCCATCTGCTCCATGGACGCATTGGGAAAATAATACGGATCGTCCGGCAGATAGAATATCTTTTTCTTTCCCGCCTCAAGCGGATTCCCATCAACGAGAACACCTCCCGAGTCAGACTCCAGTATACCGGCGAGCATACGCAGAAGAGTGGTCTTTCCCGCGCCGTTGGTTCCGAGCAGACCAAACATGATCCCTTCCGGGATCTCAAGTGATACATTGTTGACCGCACAAATACCATCAAACGTTTTTGTCATATTCTGGATTTGGATCATAACGTTTCCTCCTCGATAAGTATATGACACATTGTAACAAATTTGTAATATTTATGCAACATTTATATGGTTCAGAGTTTATCACGCACTGCCTGGTCCGTATAAAACGCCATGTGCGGGGTCACGATCACATTGGGGAACCCTCTGAGGATATACAGATCACGCTCTGTCTATATCAGTCCGTAGTGCCGCATGGCATGAGCGATCCCATCCTCTTCCACCGTCTTTGTCACATACTCGGCATATGGTTCCAGCACCGCCGCGTGAGCTCCCATTGCCACCGCATGGCCCGCATACTCAAACATCGCAAGGTCATTGCTGCTGTCCCCGAACACATACGCCTGATCCTTTTCAAATCCGAGCCGGTCCACGATGAACTCACATGCCGTAGCCTTGGAATAATTCTTCTGGATCACCTCGTACGCATTTTCTCCCCTGTCCAGCACCTCCATGTCCTCATTGATAAACGCGAGAAATGAGTCCAGGTCGCTCTTCTCATCTGCGTATACGAACAGCTTGTCATAGATAAACCTGCCGCTCTCAAGAGGGCACTCGATCCCCATTCCTTTTGCCCTGAAATACCTCCGCGTTGACTCCAGCTTGTCGAACCTGCTGATCCGTTCCGGGAAATATACATCCTCCGGACCTTCCGCGATACCGCCCAGATCACACTCGAACATTTTGGCAATGACCGCCTTTCCCCGCTCCGGTGACAATGATCTGGCAAACAGCAGCTCATCATGATAAACAATGCATGTCCCGCATCCGCAGAGGAATCCGTCGAAAGGCAGCCTTCTGATCTCTGACGGAATACTGCATATCGTCCTGCCTGTGTTGATAAACAGCAGGTGCCCTGCCTTCTTCGCTTGCGAAAGCGCTTCTGCCGCGCTCTCCGGTATCTTCTTTGTGATCTCGCTGAGCAGTGTTCCGTCAATATCAAAAAATAAAACTGATCTTTTCATCATCTTCTCCTTTTGCCGTCAGAAAGACCGCGTCCACGGAAAATGCGGTTCAGCGCCTTCATTCCGCAAATACGGTCTCTGATCTTCTTTTTTCTGCTATCTTTTCTTAACTTCTATTATCAACTGTTCTTTGATCTTGTCAATCGTTTTAATGATCTTTTTATGCAAACCCGAAGATTTTCTACATATATTATCTATAGACTCCATGCTCTGAAGGGATATCTGACATGAAACATTTTATCTCACACACGATCCGTCCGTTCTGCCGAAACATTCTCCTGAGAAAAAGGACCTGGGTTTTTCTCCTGTTCTTCCTTGCCTCGTACGCTGCTGGAACCGGTATCGGTTTTCTCGAAGAACAGATACACGCCTATGCGAATTCCGGGCCTGTCGCTGCTTCTGCCGAGGGGAACTGGGGGCTGAGCTTCCAGGAAGATGGGCAGCCCCCGGTTGCCAATGCTACCTTTGAAGATCTGGCGCAGTATGACGCCTTTTATGCACAGGACACAGATGAAAAAATCATGTATCTGACATTTGACTGCGGATATGAGAATGGAAATACCGGGATAATACTTGACTCTTTGAAAAAGCACGGCGTGTCCGCAACATTTTTTGTAGTCGGGACTTACATAGAATCTGAGCCCGAGCTGATCAAGAGAATGACAGAAGAAGGACACACTGTTGGAAACCACACATGGCATCATCCTGATATGTCACAGATCGCATCTATGGATTCCTTCCAGAAAGAATTGAAAGATGTGGAGGACGCCTACAAAGAAGTGACCGGAAAAGAAATGACAAAATACTACCGTCCGCCTCAGGGAAAGTTCAGTGAAACAAACCTCCAGATGGCAAAAGAACTGGGCTATAAGACTTTCTTCTGGAGCCTTGCCTATGTAGACTGGTACGACGATGACCAGCCCACAAAAGAAGAAGCCTTCAACAAACTGCTCGGACGCATCCATCCGGGAGCAGTCGTTCTGCTTCACAGCACATCCGACACTAATGCCGCGATACTGGATGAACTACTTGGGAAATGGGAAGAAATGGGGTATCAGATAAGGCCGCTGGAAGAGCTGGCTGAGTAGAGCTGCATTAGTCTGCGGTTCCGCTCCATGGAATAAGAAAAAATAATGAAATCCGGAAATATGCTAAGGGCAAAGCCGGGCAATAGGCAACTCGCCTTCGTATCAGACAATCCCATTACCCAGCTTAACACATATTCCCGGATTTCTATTTTTCTAAGTTCCAATCTGAAGTCGCCTCAGCCGCCTGCACACTCGCGCTGAAAGATATTCGAAAAAGCGCTCCGCTGTTTCCCGCATTTGCTCAAACCGGAGTTCTCCCGCGACAATTACAGATTTTACATCATACCCATTCCGCCGGCGCCGCCTGCCGGAACTGCTGATGCAGGCTCTTTAATAGTTGATACCACTGACTCTGTTGTAAGGAGCGTGGATGCAACGCTTGTTGCGTTCTGAAGAGCGCTTCTTGTAACTTTGGCAGGATCAAGGATTCCCTCTTCTACCATATCTACATACTCTTCTTTATAAGCGTCAAATCCGATTCCCGGCTCTGACTCTTTGACTTTATTTACGATCACAGCGCCCTCAAGTCCTGCGTTTGCTGCGATCTGATACAGAGGAGCTTCCAGCGCTTTCAGGATGATCCTTGCACCTGTCTTCTCATCACCGTCCAGTTCCTCTGTCAGTTTTGCAACTTCTTTTGCAGCGTGGATATACGCGGAACCGCCGCCTGCGATGATTCCTTCCTCTACTGCTGCCCTTGTGGCATTCAAAGCGTCCTCCATGCGGAGTTTTGCCTCTTTCATTTCAGTCTCTGTTGCCGCGCCCACACGGATAACCGCTACGCCGCCTGCCAGTTTTGCAAGCCTCTCCTGAAGCTTCTCTCTGTCGAAATCAGATGTTGTCTCTTCGATCGCTTTCTTAATCTGAGCGATCCTGTCGTTGATCCCGCTCTTCTCTCCGCAGCCGTCGACAATGACTGTATTCTCTTTCTGTACCTTAACGGATTTCGCACGCCCGAGCTGATCCATTGTTGTCTCTTTGAGGTCAAGACCAAGCTCTTCAGAAATCACCTGTCCGCCTGTAAGGACCGCAATATCCTGGAGCATTTCTTTTCTTCTGTCGCCATATCCCGGAGCCTTCACTGCAACTACATTGAATGTTCCGCGCAGTTTGTTGACGATCAATGTGGTAAGAGCCTCGCCCTCGATATCCTCAGCGATGATAAGAAGCCTTGCGCCTGACTGTACGACCTGCTCAAGGAGCGGAAGGATATCCTGGATATTGGAAATTTTCTTGTCTGTGATCAAGATATACGGATCATCAAGAACTGCTTCCATCTTCTCCATATCTGTTGCCATATAAGCGGAAATGTATCCGCGGTCAAACTGCATACCTTCTACAAGATCCAGTTCTGTCTGCATTGTCTTGGACTCTTCGATCGTAATAACGCCATCGTTGGAAACTTTCTCCATCGCGTCAGCTACCATCTCGCCCACAGCCTCGTCTCCTGAAGAAACCGCTGCAACTCTTGAGATCTGATCCTTGCCTTTTACCTTGCTGCTCATAGACTGGATCGCCTCAACCGCCTTGTCAGTCGCTTTTTTCATACCCTTTCTCAGGACGATAGGATTTGCCCCTGCCTCCAGGTTTTTCATACCTTCGTGTACCATAGCCTGTGCGAGGACCGTTGCAGTTGTGGTTCCGTCTCCGGCCACATCATTTGTCTTGGAAGCAACCTCTCTGATGAGCTGTGCGCCCATGTTCTCGAATCCGTCCTCAAGGTCGATCTCTTTTGCGATCGTAACGCCATCGTTAGTGATGAGCGGCGCTCCGAAGGATTTATCAAGAACTACATTTCTTCCTTTTGGGCCAAGTGTTACTTTTACTGTATCTGCCAGCTGATTTACGCCTTTTTCCAGAGCTGCTCTGGCTTCAGCTCCATATTTGATTTCCTTTGCCATTTTCTATGCATCTCCTTATATTATTTATTATCTGTATGAACCTCGCTAAGTGTCAGTGTAGATACATCCTCGCTGAGTGTTCTATACCTCTACGATCGCCAGGATATCATTCTGTCTTACGATGATATACTGCTCGCCATCAAGCTCTACTTCTGTGCCGGAGTATTTGGAATAAATTACCTTGTCACCGGATTTAACCTGCATTACAACATCTTTTCCATCTATATTTCCTCCAGGTCCGACTGCAATGACCTCTGCCTCCTGCGGCTTCTCTTTCGCCTGTCCCGGCAGCACGATACCGGATTTTGTTGTTTCCTCTGCTTCTAACTGCTTTAAAACAATTTTGTCACCCAATGGTACTAACTTCATTGTGATTCCTCCTTAAATTTTCCTTATTAGCACTCTTTTACTACGAGTGCTAAACCCCATGAATATAAAATAGCACTCTGGTTTCGATTTGTCAACATGGTTTATGATGTTTTTTGCGAAAAAACAAAGCGTACCTTTTAGGCACGCTTCGTCATCCGCCTTCCCTCATATACATTATAAAATCCATTTTCAATCCGGAATTTGAATATCTTCCGGTCTTCTCGACAATACCGCTCTTTTACCACGCCAGTGCAGTAAAGAAGCTCTGTCCTGGTGGAAATATAACATCTGTATTTCGCGTCCAGGGATATCGCGGTAAGCTCATCCTCTTTCAACTCAAGATAAATATTGTCCTCATCCGGATCGTATTTGAACACCCTGCACTGCCGGGTCGCTTCATCAAAGATTCCATCCGCGGAGATCGTTTTCTCCATCCGCAGATCAACAGGATTTCCTTCATACATCGCTGCCGCCCTCCTGACTACATCCGCTCTTTCCTGATCTCCTCAAGTTCTGTAAATACATAGTCATTTAAAACTTTGATATAAGTCCCCTTCATGCCGGATGAACGAGATTCGATCACGCCCGCGCTCTCGAATTTGCGCAGCGCATTGACTATAACTGAGCGAGTGATGCCCACACGGTCCGCCACCTTGCTCGCCACCAGGATGCCTTCTGTCCCACCTAATTCGTCAAAAATATGTATGATCGCTTCCAGCTCTGAGAAGGACAGGGTACTGATCGCAGACTGAACAATGTGTTCTTTTCTTGTTTCTTCCGCATTCTCTTCGTTTACGGAACGCAGCATCTCAAGCCCGACCACAGCGGTCCCATACTCGCTGAGGATAATATCATCAATCGAATACATGCTATCCTGCTTGTAGATAAACAGTGTCCCGAGCCTCTCCCCCGCGATGTCGATAGGGGTGATGATCGCCTGACAGCCCTGTACCGCATCTGCTGAAAAACCAAGCGTCTCAAGATTTACATTCTCTTTTGTAGAAAGAATACTGAGAAGCCTCTCATTCAGCATGGAGTCAATATGGGAGCCTACGGATTCCGTGAACAGCTCATTGATCTCCCTGACGTTCGGGCATTTGCTTGCGCCGAGTATCTTCCCTTTCCTGCTGACCACCAGCACATTTGAATCAAGGATGTCCGTAAGAACGGCACAGATATCATTAAAAACAACCTTGCTCGAATTATTATTGTGCAGCAGCTTGTTGATTTTTCTTGTTTTGTCTAACAGTTGTACACTCATTATTTCCTCCGAATATCATTTGTTTCACATGTAATTGTATATACAAATCCTATTAAAGCAATATTCACATCTATATTATCACACAATTTTCAGAATAGCAATGCAATTCCATTATTGTTTCACTGCTTTTTTTGCTCCAGACTTGTCACATATCCGCATTTTTCATCTGCACAGACAAGTTTGCTGCCCTTCTCTACCATATAACCGCCGCATTCAGGGCATTTTTCTTTGGATGGTTTCTGCCAGGACATAAACTCGCACTCCGGATTATCCTCGCATCCATAATACCTTCTGCCCTTCTTTGTCTTCCGGACAACGATCTCTTTTCCGCAAACCGGACAGGGCACGCCGATCTTCTCCAGATATGGTTTTGTATTACGGCATTCCGGGAATCCGGGGCATGCAAGGAATTTCCCATGAGGTCCGTATTTGATGACCATGTTTCTGCCGCATTCTTCGCAGATAACATCTGTCACCTCATCCTCAATCTTGACAGTCTCCAGCTCTTTTTCCGCCTTCTTCACCGCCTCGTCAAGATCCGGATAAAAGTTGCGGATGATCTCTTTCCACTCGACCTTTCCTTCTTCAACCATGTCAAGAAGTCCTTCCATATTCGCCGTGAAATTCACATCCACGATGCTAGAGAAAGACTGCTTCATCATATTGTTTACCACTTCGCCGATCTCTGTGATATAGAGGTTCTTTGCCTCCTTCGTCACATAGCGGCGTCCCAGGATGATAGAAATGGTCGGCGCATAGGTGCTCGGGCGCCCGATTCCCAGTTCTTCCAGCGCTTTGACGAGGCTCGCCTCAGTATAATGTGCCGGCGGCTGGGTGAAATGCTGTTTCGGGTCAAGACTTTCTTTCGTGAGAACAGAATCCATGCTGAGACCGCCCACCAGAACATTGCTTTCCTCTTTCTCCTCGTCTGCCTCTGTATATACAGAACGGAAACCGTCAAATATCTGCTTGGACGCCGCTACTGTAAAGCAGTACCCTCCGGCTCCTATTTTTACGCAAGTAGACTCATACTTCGCAGGAGTCATACGGCTCGCAGCGAACCGCTTCCAGATGAGCTGATAGAGCCGGAACTGATCTCTTGTCAGGGATTCCTTCAGAGATGCAGGAGTCCTGTTGATATCCGTGGGACGGATCGCCTCGTGGGCGTCCTGTATCTTCTTGCTCTCGCTCTTGCTCTTCTGCCCTGCCGCAGCGTACTCTTTTCCGTATACGGAAGAAATATACTCTCTTGCGGAAGCGTCAGCCTCATCCGCGATCCTGGTAGAATCTGTACGCAGATAAGTGATAACACCAACCGTTCCGTTTCCTTTGATGTCAATTCCTTCGTAGAGCTGCTGCGCGATACGCATTGTCTTCTGTGTCCCGAAATTTAGCGCTTTAGCCGCTTCCTGCTGCAGGGTACTCGTTGTAAACGGCAGCGGAGCTTTCCTGACCCGCTCACTTGTCTTAATATCCGTGATGCGGAAGTCTGCATTTTCAACTTTCTTTCGTATCTCATTCAGCTCATGCTCTGAATGGATGGTCATCTTCTTTTTATCAGTACCATAGAACTTTGCTGTCAAGGGCCGCTTCTCCCCTTTGATCTTCAGGATCGCGTCCAATGTCCAGTATTCCTCCGGAATAAACGCATTGATCTCATCCTCGCGGTCTGCCACAAGGCGGAGCGCTACCGACTGCACACGGCCGGCGCTCAGGCCCCTCTTTACCTTTGCCCAGAGGAGCGGGCTGATCTTGTATCCGACCATACGGTCCAGCACACGTCTTGCCTGCTGTGCATCCACCAGATTCATATCAATGTCTCTGGGAGCCTTCAAAGACGCCTTCACCGCATTTTTTGTGATCTCATTAAAAGTGATACGGCGCATCTTTTTCTGATCCAGCTTCAGCGCCGCGGCAAGGTGCCACGAGATCGCCTCGCCTTCACGGTCAGGGTCAGTCGCGAGAAAGACTTTATCTGACTTTTTTGCTTCCTTACGCAGCGCCGCGAGAATATCGCCTTTTCCTCGTATCGTGATATATTTTGGTTCATAATCATGCTCTATGTCGATCCCCAGCGAACTTTTCGGCAGATCACGCACATGCCCCTGAGAAGCGGCAACCGTATAACTGCTCCCCAGAAATTTTTTGATCGTCTTCACTTTCGCAGGTGACTCCACAATAACAAGATAATGTGCCATAAAATAACTCCTCCGTCAATATCGGGCTATGATATACTGATTCTTCGAGATTTCTCTTATGTATCCCTCCAATTCCAAAGTGACCAGCAGTTCCATGACGGTCTTCACGTCCAGCTTTGTCTCTGCCGCCACCTGATCCACGCCCTTGGGATACAAGCCGAGACAACTATACACCAAATTTTCTGGAGTTTCAAGCATTTTTTGATTTTTGATCTCCATTTTACCAGGGGATACACTTCTCCCATTGCCCTCCTTCAGACTTTTACCTGACCTTCGTCCACCTGCCTGATGGCGGCATCCTGCCAACTCCCGCTTTTCTGTCAGCCCCTGTTCTTCTGTCAGTCCCCATTGTTCTGCCAGCTCCTCAGGAGATAAGAGCACTTCCGCTCCCTGCCGGATCAAGTAGTTGCATCCTTCGCTCATAACACTGTTCACCGGACCCGGAAGAGCATATACGTCCCGGCCCTGCTCCAGCGCCATGTCCACCGTTATGAGAGAACCGCTTTTTCTTCCGGCTTCTATCACCAGGACTGCGTCTGAGAGCCCGCTGATGATCCGGTTGCGGGCCGGGAAATACTGAGGGAGCGGGGCTGTTCCGGGCGGCTGTTCCGAAAGGATGCCCCCGCCGTGCTGCAGGATATCCACATACAGACCGATGTGTTCTTTTGGATAACACACATCTACTCCGCAGCCCAGCACAGCATACGTCCTCCCTCCACCGGTGAGAGCTCCCCTGTGCGCCATTCCGTCTATCCCTCTCGCCATACCACTGATGATCTCTACCCCGCGGCCTGCAAGGACTCTCCCAAAATCAACGGCATATTTCTCCCCATAGGGCGTACATCTGCGAGCTCCTATGACTGCGGCTTTCTTCTGGCCCTCATGGGGAAGACTGCCTTTCACATAGAGGGCATACGGATGATCCGGGATCTCCTTCAGGCATTTCGGATATCCTTCTGAGAACCAGGGGATAAACTGGATGCCTTTCTCAAGCATCTTTTCGTATTCTGGTCCGGGATCCCCCTGTTTCTTTGCCTGGATAATTTTATTTCGGTCTTTCTCATTCAAGAACTCTAATTTGTTTAATTGTGTTTCTTCTATATAATAGACTGCTTCCGCTGTTTTCATGTGTCTCCTCAAAAGAGATTTTTTCGCCGTGGATAAGCCTCTCACTCCTGCCAGCCAGTATTCATATTTCATCTGCTATACCTCCTGTCTCCGCCAATATTTTTCGTCCATAATGCGGTATCCGAGAGCCTCTTTGAGATGGCTCTCACGGATCCGCTCCTCACCCTCCAGATCAGCGATCGTCCGCGCTGTCTTAATGATCCGGTGATAGGTCCGCGCGGTCAGTTCCATGACAGTAAAGGCCTGCTCCATCAGGGCATGTTCTTTTTCACCCAGGCGGCAGTAATTTTTCAGTTCTTTTCCGGACAGCATGGCATTTGTGGTGATTTTCGTATTCTTGTAACGCTCTCTCTGTATTTCCCTTGCCCAGCGCACTCGTTTGCGGATCACCGCAGAACTCTCCCCCTTTCTCTCATCAGCAAGATACTCATATTTTACCCTTGGAGCTTCTACGCACAGATCGATCCGATCCAGGAAAGGACGGCTGATCCGGCTTAAATACATATGGATCTGGGCAGGCGTGCATGTACATTTTTTCATATCCGGGTAACATCCGCAGGGACACGGATTCATCGCCGCCACCAGGATAAAATCCGCTGGAAAGCGATAGTTTCCATATGTCCTTGATATCTGTATGCTTCTCTCCTCCAGAGGCTCGCGCAGCACCTCGAGAACACTTTTCCTGAACTCCGGAAGTTCATCCAGAAAGAGCACGCCCCCATGTGCAAGGCTGATTTCTCCCGGTCGGGGTATCACCCCTCCGCCGACCATCGCCGCCCGGGTCGCTGTATGATGTACCTCACGGAATGGGCGTTTCCGTATAAGGGGGGAATTCTCATCCAACATCCCCAGCACACTGTATATTTTTGTGATCTCCAGGCTCTCTTCCATATCCGGCGGCGGCAGTATCCCTGCGATACACTTTGCCGTCATGGATTTTCCGCTTCCCGGCGGCCCTATCATGAGCAGATTATGCCCGCCCGCGACCGCGATCTCAGCCGCCCGCTTTACATTTTCCTGTCCTCGTATATCCGCAAAATCCGGCAGATCCTCCTCGCATCCGCCCGGCTCCTCTCCCGCAGCCACCATCTCAGGCGTATACTGTCCTCTGAGTATAGAAACGACCTCCCCCAGATCTCCAGCGCCGATCACTTTCATGTCTTTTACGAGCGCCGCCTCTGCCGTATTTTCTTCGGGTACGATGCAGCGGGATATGCCCGCTTCCTTCGCTTCCATGACAATCGGCAGGATCCCCGGCACTTTTCTGATCCGTCCGTCAAGCCCCAGCTCTCCTATAATAAGGCATCCCTCTGGCGCCGTAGAGCTTATCTGTCCCAACGATGCCAGGATTGCCGCCGCTATAGGAAGATCAAAGGATGCTCCCCGCTTTCTGAGGGTAGCTGGCGACAGGTTAATGACTGTGCGTTTCGCAGGATAATCAAACCCCGAATTTCTGATCGCAGTCCTCACCCGCTCTCCTGCTTCTTTTACCTCTGATGACAGATAGCCTACCATATGAAATACAGGGAGACCGTTAGATACATCCGCCTCCACGCGTACAAGTTCCACCCCCAGACCGTCAATGGCTGCGGATATTATCGTGCTGAAACTCATCTCTGCTCCTTTCTCATGAGTTCCCTGCTGTGTACATCCACCGAGTTAAAACACCACTTTACCAATAAAACAAAACTGAATTTCCGACCGATCCGGCCAGACACCCTTCTGGTGCGAGATTGCCGGAGAATGATTTCCCCGAGAATGTATGTCTATGATATCTTACGTCAGGACAGGAGTCAATGCACATTGACCCCATACCTGTTTTGTGAATATTTTTATACACTGTTTATGTATATCTTTTGCTCAATTCTTGATTTTCTTTTACACATCCCATCGTTCCAGGCTGATGCTGTCCTTCTTTTAGATTGGAAAAGCACGAACCGGCCTGTTTTTTCATACACTATATCAAATGTGCTAAGAGGTGCCGTCTTGAAATCATTTCCCAACCCTCTCACCGCTTCGGAAGAGAAGTATTACATCCAGAGATATACAGAAGGAGACCTCGAGGCAAAACACATCCTGATCGAACGAAATCTGAGGCTTGTCGCCCATGTGATCAAAAAATATCAGAATCTGGAGGAAGATCCCGAGGATCTGCTCTCCATCGGAACGATCGGGCTGATCAAGGCAGTCGTCACTTTCAACCCCGACAAAGGAAACCGGCTGGCAGCGTACGCTTCCCGGTGTGTTGAAAATGAAATTCTCATGCATCTGCGCGCCAAAAAGAAGTCCGCAAAAGAGATTTCCCTTTACGAACCAATCGGCACTGACCGGGAAGGCAACGAGATTAAACTTTACGACGTCATTGAGACCGACGAGGTCGATGTCCCCGAAAAAATCTATCTCAAGGAAAACATTCAGAAACTCTACGAAAAAGTCGAAAACGAGCTTTCCCTAAGAGAAAAGCTCGTTTTAAAAATGCGTTATGGTCTTTACAACGGTGAAGAATACACCCAGCGGGAAATCGCCAGACAGCTCGGGATTTCCCGCTCTTACGTCTCACGGATCGAGAAGAGCGCGGTGGAAAAGCTGCGGGATTTCTTCTGAATTATTGTGTCGCTGCCTACTGTATCCGTCTCCGATACCGATAAATCAGAACTGCTCCCGCAGCCGCTGCGGCGGGCAGGATACAGCTGAGCAGAATCGTCCACAGCCAGAAGTACCCCACATGGATATTGGTCCGCTCCTGGATATTATTGATATTTCCCGCGGTATCACTCAGGGCAATCCCTATATTATGCCATCCCTTTTCCAGGGTAAAGGTAAGTGTCCCTTCCTCCTGCGAATAGTCAAACTCACTCTCTTTCCCGTTGTCATAGATCTTGGTCGCCGTCTCGTCAAGCAGTTCATTGATCCCGGTGATCGCGACAGTCTGCCGGTCATCTCCAAAATACCAGTGCCATGACGCAAGCTCCTCCGGGAGCTCGCATTCCGGCGCCGCACTGTCAATATGCATGGCTCCAAGGTCAACCCGTTTCCCGTCATTCTTCACTGACAAATACAGGTCTGCATCCGTATCATCGTCAAAGCTGTCCCGGAAGAAGTCCGACCGCAGAGTATAATTATAAACAGTAAATCCATAGATACTATCGTCAGCCGACACCTGTGCATTCGTGTACAGCTCGTCCGCGTTCATGTCCCGCAGGACAACATCCACATCTGTCCCTGCTTTTGCCATCACAAGTATCTCCAGGTCCTTAAAGCTGTCCGGCCTCATGCTGATGGGAGTCCCATCCTCATACTGGAAGGAATACAGGCCGGAATTCCTCTCCGCATTGCTGTCCATAATAAAGGCAAGTACATCCTGATTGATCACTCTTGCATATGTATTCACATTCAGCTCGCTTCTGTTGCCCGCAGTATCCACGGCTGTCACTTCCAGCGCGTATACTCCGTCTTCCGTAAAATCAGGTACTTCGAAGCTTCCTCCGCCTACGATGCCCTCATGCTGCGCATCCCCGTCCAGATAGACGCTCGCCGGCTCCATGACCAGCGCCGCCTCGGAGCTAGTATAGTCCGGCTTCCAGACGGTCAGGGAATACTCCAGATGCTCAATATTCAGGTCGCTGAATTCCAGTGTCGGCGAAGGCTCCTGGGCCCTGTCGTAAGCGTAAATGTCCAAGAACTCTGTATCGTCAGAACTTACATAAAACCCGTTTTTCTTTTCAATGACAGGTGCGGTCGTGTCGATTTCAAAAACCACTGTGGAACGGGAATCTGAAGTGTTGCCCGCCAGATCTTGGGGCGTCATTTCAATCCGGTATACGGCCTCCGCTCCCACTTCAAATGTAAGCGAGTGCACATCCCCATCATCCACCCACTGCCCTGCGCTGACCGCACTGTCCATATCCGTCATCCCATCTGCGGAATGTTCTGCTCCGGCCTCTTTCTCATATACACGGAGCCCCATCAATTCCGGATCAAAATGATGTTCCGTGACAGATATGGTCACTGTCTTCTCTTCCCGGAAGCTGTTCTCCGTCTCCGGGCTGCTAAATTCTGCAAAGTTATCCGTGACGACAGGACAGGTCTTGTCAACATAGAAGAGATGCTCATTTCCTCCGCTGTAACTTACTGCCGCCTTGCGGCCTCCCAGATCTGAGCCTTCGATGTCGAAGGTGTAATCTCCTTCATCAAAGACGATCACCGCCGCATATTGGTCTATGGACACCCTTGAAAACGTCACATCCGGCACATCTCCGATTTCATTCTGGATCGCAGTCTTTATGAGACCTGCATCAAAATTGCGTTCTGTCACTGTCACGACTGCGATCCGGTCGGCATTATAATAGAGGTCCGAATCATCGTCATCGCGGAAAGCCACGTGAATAACCGGGTCTGTCTTATCAATGGTGAACCGTCTGCTCGAGACAGTTTCCGCCTCGTTTCCCGCCCTGTCAGCCACTGAGACTGACAGCACAATATCATTATCATCCGTGTTATATACAAATGTCCTGGATACCTTTGTCACAAGATTCTCATCCGTCTCTTCCACGACCCAGCCGTCCTCCAGCTGATCGCCCGCCTGATATCCCGTGTTATTCAACGTGATCCTTTGATCTGTCCCGGTCTTTTCCGAAGTCTGGGAATACGCAATCTCCCGGATACCGGAAACCCGGTCCGTAATAACAGCCGTAATGCTGATGTCTGACATGTACAGCGCATTGCCCGCCGCGTCTGCATACTCCGTGGAATTGCTGTCAGAGATCTCGACAGACGGTCCCTGATCATCTATGACAAAGGCACGGGTCGTCACTTCCTCGGAGCTGTTGCCCGCATTGTCAAAGCCTTCTGCATAAATCTGTCCTTTAAATCCGGAAGGAACCGAAATCCTGGCTGTCCCATCCGTCACAGGCGCAGTCCCTGTCAATTCCTCCTGTCTGATCCCGTTTTCGTAAGGAACCAGGCGGTAATCAATCCGATCCATGCCTGATACGGCGTCGGACGCAGTGACGGCTACCTCAAAATCCGTCTTAAAATAATAGCCGTACTCTAAGTAATCGATAAAGTCTGAAGTTTCTGCCGTGCCGTCAGCCGACGCAGGGATAAACTCATATTTTTCGATTACCGGAGGGGTCCGGTCCAGTACGATCTGTTCTGACCGGTACGTTTTCATCTCATTTCCCGAACGGTCTGTATACATGATGTCAATCGTATATGTCCCATCCTCTGTCAGTTCGATGTATCCGGTCCGTTCATCCCCTTGTCTGGTCCATTCCTCAACAGTGTATTCCTCTCCGTTGACAAGGACTTTTACATCCTCTGCATAGAAATTTGCTTCTGTAACCGTCACTTCGGCCCGTATGCCATCCTCGCAGGTATGATCATAATACAGGATCGAATCTGTATTTTCCCTATTCGCATATTCAGCTTTGTTCCCGGTATACAGCTCCATGGTTCTCCGGTCCCGGATCTGCTGAGGCTCGGGATAGCGGACCGCGCGGTCCGGCGCAATTGTATCCACAACCAGCACATGTCCGTTCTCCGTCTCAATCACGCTTCCGTCTTCCTGCTTTACAGCCCCGTTGCTGTCATGTACCTGGCTGGTATTTCCCGCCTTATCTGTCACGGTAAAGCTGATGCTCCCGCGATACTGCTTCGCCTCATCCCCGGCGAGCACAAAGGATGCCACGGCCTTCTTTCCCCCGTCTTGATAAATGAAACTGTCATCCGTGCAGCTGATCTCTCCGGTCTCCCGCTCCACATTCACCGTCGTGCTGGTGCCGTCCTCCTGCTCATATGTCCAGGTGAAGCAGGCAATGCCGGAAATATCGTCCTGTGCCGAGAGGGTGACTGTTACGGAAGGATTATAGAACCCAAACGACAGGATTTCTAAAATTGTGCTGATCGGATTTGTGTCATATACAATTTCAAGGCCGTCCGGTGCTGTCCGGTCGATGATAAACGGCCGGTCCTCTTCATAGGTCCCGCTGTTTCCGGCCATATCTGTGCATTCCAGTGAAAAATCATACTGTGCGTCCGTGTCAAACATCAGAACATTTTCTGCTGTATATGTACCGTTTTCGCCTTTCCACTCAGCCCTCTCCAGCGACCGGGCCAATTCCCTTCTCAGCCGGTCTTCCTCTTCCAGAGCGTCTCCGTTTACATCCGTGGCAGAAAACTGTGTAAATCCCAGTTCATCTGGATTGAAATTAGCCTCTTGAACCGTCACTGTGGCTGTCCGCACCTGGTTATACCCCGCCACGTCCTCAGGCAGTTCGTCCGGAGTATACTGAACTGTGATCACCGGATCTGTCATGTCAAGAATATGCTGAGCAGATGTATAAGCACTGCTGCTGGCCGCTCCGGCATACTCGCTGCTGAAAATCGTATATCCTTCTGCCTGGATCGTTATGGAATATGCTTCTTCTGTATTTAATTCTACTGTATATGTGTACAGCCCTGTCTCTGAATCATACTCTAAGGCAACCGGCTCGCTTACGGAATTTTTATATAAGGCCAGCGCGCCTGCTGCCACAGCGTCGTCTGACACTGTCAAAGACACTGCGATCCTGGAGGACCTGTAGAAATATCTGGAGTCCGCATCGCACTGTCCGCTGTCTATCTCAGCGCAGGTCTCATCTACGATCCGGTCTGCCTCCGGGTAGGAGATCTCGATAAACCGATTTCCCACATCTGCATTTTCCCCGGTATTGCCGGCAGCATCATCCGCCTCGATCCTGCGGACGCTCTTCCACTCGTCTGCCGTCATATCTTCTATAAATCTTCCGTTTTGGTCCTGGGCGACAATATGAGGGGTATTCTCTCTGTCATACCATGTAATAGAAGAGACCCCTGCTGTTTCATCCTCGGCGGTAAACTCGATTTCGTATGTATTGGTACGCCTGTCAAAATTCGCATCCGCAGGCGCGGACATCTTGATATCCGAGGGAGCCGCGGAATCCATCTGATATGACAGGGACACTGTGTTGGTCTCTTCCTGCGTCTGAGAATTTCTCAGCAGGATATCAACCGTCCCATCTGCGGATTCTGCCTGGACAGCCACCTGTTCTGCCCACGCCTCCCCATTCCAGATCTGGTCAAAGCCGCCGTCGGAAATCGGCGTAATAATAAGCGGATATTCTCCATTGTACCATCCGGTATCGGGATCCGGCTCACTGACAGTATAATGGCTGTTCTCTTCCGGGGTCACTTTTCCATACACAACATCCTCTGATCTGGCATTCCTATAATTCTCCTCGTCATCGCTGATATACTCTGCATATACAAGGTGCTTATCATCCGTTCCAAGCCGCATGTATGAAAGGGTGGCTGCACCGTCCGATAATCGTCTTCTCCCGGCAGAGCTGCCGTCGATATAAAACACCACCCATCCCTCCGGCTTCGGTGCAGAAGGATTCTCGCGGTGAGTCACCACCGCGGTAATATCAGCCCGGGACTGCAGGATATTCCGGCCCTGCACGTCCACCGTTACAATCGGATCCGCGGCTGAGACATTCAGGACGGCAGACGGTCTGGCCGCGGCCGAAAGTTCTGTCTCAACCGTGCAGGAATAGGTTCCCGCATCCTCATGGGTCACTGCGTCAAGGGTTAAGACCGCCGTGGTCTCCCCTTCCAGTCTCTCATCCTCGAAATACCACTGAAAGTCTGCCGGCTCAGTCCCCGTATAATTGACTTCAAACCGCACCCGGCTGCCAAAAGATTGTGGCGTCTCCACACTCTCCATGCTGCACTCCGGAGCCTGGGTGTAGAGTGTGACCGGGATCTCCATATCGTGATCCTCGATCTGAATGCTCTCTTCTTCCGGAACTTCGTATTCATTTTCCCCCACATCAATCGTATAGGTATAGGTGCTTTCCTCATAAAGTCCCTCGAAAGTCACCTCATTTTCATTTACGCTTGATGCGGATATCTCATTTCCTCCCTCGTCTTTCAGCAAAACACTGACACCGGAGACAGGGGTGTCCAGCTTATTTGCAAAGACAAATGTCACTGTATGCGGATCTCCCGGGGAGGCATAAGCCTGCGCCGACGGCTCCAGCATTGTCAGCAGCATCAAAGCGCTCATCACTGCCGCGGCCGCTCTCTTCCAGAAGCCTCTGCGCGGTCCGCAGATCTTGTTTCTATCCGCCCTCATAGCTCTCATCTGCCTCCTTCCTGCCGCCCGCCGGCCGGAGATTGTTCTAACACATTCCGGAACTGCTCTCCGAACAGGGTTTTTGATTTCTGTCTTTTGTATTTGTGAAAGTACATCAAAAATCCGATCAAAAAGCAGATCACAGCCAGGACCGCTGTCAGAATAATCGGCATTGTCACAAATACAGAGTCATATTTCAGATCCAGCGCTGTCTCTATTCTCCCATAGATTCCAGTGGCATAACTGATCCCGAAGAGAACAGCCAGAACTGCCGCGATGATGCAAACCCCCTTTGCAAAAGCTGTCAGCACATATTTCAGGAGCGGAATCCTGTTAAATATCTTGTTCATCAACTTTTTCATAGCCCCTCCTCCAATGTAATCGTCTTAAAGAAATTCTGGACTTCCTGCCGGGTAATCCCATTCGCCTCGGCGATCATATTGATATACTCGTCATTGTCCAGGACATTTTTCAGCTTTACCACCGCGCTGCGGAACTCACTGTTATCCTGATAGGCCAGCAGAGTCTCGTACCCCTCCAGAATTCCCGTCTTTCCGGCCTCTATGCTGTATATGGCATACGCCAGGTCATAACCGATACTGTTCTCCACATCTCCCAGCTTTACAACAGCGGTGGATATCTCCCGAAAGCTGCGGGTATTAGCATGTCTCATAATCTCGTCGATCCGCTGCGGCAGCGCCTGCGGATCATCGATTTTTTGAAGCAGGTCTGTCAGCATCTGGGCTTCATACTCTGAGATATCATTCCCGTTATATGTAAAAGCAGCGATCTCTTCATAGGTACTGTCTATCTGTCCCGCACTTGCAGAATCAATCAGATCCCCCGCGGTTTCTTCCAGCCTATAAAACTGCGTATCATTATAGTCCGCTGTAAGGCTGTCCCATTTCCCCATGGCAATATGGAAGGCTGCCGTCCGATAGATTCCATAGATAATGAGAGAGATCAGGAAACAGGAAAGCATGACGCCTCCGATCCGGAAGGCATTGCGCACCTTGACGCTTTCTTCTTTCACAATGGTCGGCACAGAGTTCCTGGCATCCTCCAGATCCTTTTTCAATTCCGTATAGGAGTGATAATATTTCTTATTGTCAGGGTCTGTATATCCCGGAGCACGCTTTCTTGTGCATTTTCTGATAATATGATCAAGCTTCTTGTGATAATACCGGGAGGTACAGGACAGATCTCTTCCCGAATATAAGTCCTCCCTCAGAAAATATTTCTGGTAGAACGCGTGGGGATCTTCCGCGAACAGCCTGTTCTTCGTAACCAGCTCATAAATATTCAGGCACTCCCAAAAAGCCGCCCCAAGAGAGAAGATATCGCTTTCCACTGACATTTTCCCTTTTTCAAATTCTGACGGGAAGGGGAATTCAGAACCATCCCCTGCCTCTGAATAACACTCCGGCGCAGCGTATCCCAATGTCCCGTACTGGTATAAGCGGTCGATTGTTTCCGGGC
This sequence comes from Candidatus Mediterraneibacter intestinipullorum, assembly GCA_019118665.1. Taxonomy (GTDB): domain Bacteria; phylum Bacillota; class Clostridia; order Lachnospirales; family Lachnospiraceae; genus Mediterraneibacter; species Mediterraneibacter intestinipullorum. Next base: position 1,669 of record DWYM01000055.1, on the reverse strand, counting down.
GGCTGTAATCCGCCTCTGTCAGATTGCTGTACGCAAAACGCTGTGCCCTGGTGACCTTGTACGACTTGCCGAAATCGATCAGTACCAGTTCCTTGCCGTACCGGGTAACCATAATATTCTCGGGTTTAATATCCAAGTGCAGCACATATTTCTGCTCCGTAATATACTGCATGATCTCGCAGAGGTTAATCATAAAGAGCAAAATCTGGTCCTGATATTTCAGAATATTTTCATAGTTATAGCTTGCGGCAGCCGCCCTCTTCTCATCACTGCTGTAATCGCTGTAATTGACAACTTTGGACAAGCCATTTCCAACAGGCTCGATCCGTCTTAATTTCCAGTATTCCTCCCGGCAGAATTCATCCAGGTTCCATCCGTCGATGAACTCCTCTACCACGCAGAAATACCCCTCATTCGTGATGACACCTCCGGGGACATAGCTGCATTTCACGCTGAAGTCTCCCATATCCTCTATGACATCATTGATCTTGACAACAGACCGGCAGTCTTTGAGGTCTTCAAATATCTTCCATTCCTCGTCTTTAAATCTGCTTAACCGGTCAATGACCTCACCGTTCATGCGGACTGCTCTCGGCTTAAATTTTAATACGCATGAAAACTTGATCTCGCCGTCCTGCTTAATCTCCAGTCCTTTGTAAACAATACTCTCGGTGCCCACAGCGATGAATCCGTCCTGATTGATGCCATAGGAGACGTCAATCACATATCTGTGTTCCGTGCTGATTAATTCATTACTCATCTGAATCCGTGTCCTTTCTCTTTATCTCTTCAAAAAGCAGGCTGTAAATAGACTCTTTGGACTCACTGTCCAGAACAGACAGCCTGGAGATTTTTCTTTTTTGTTTTTCCCGAATCACCACATACCCATCATCATCTGCCGTGTTTTTCCAGTCGATACTCATCCTTCCACCCTCTTAAACATTTACTTCAAATCGTTTTTACTATGTTTCGTTTTATAAGCTTGTTAAAACAATGTTTTGTTTTTCTGCTTTTGCTTCCTTAAACGCCTTAATTATCTCATCAAATATATTCTCGCCGTCACAAGTAATAAAATAGTCAGACAAATTTTTTATTTCCGGGCTGATATTATTTCCCCATGGCGGTTGTTTGCTTAAATCCTCAATATCCCAAATTACTTGATCTGGAGAAAATTCTTTGAATTCCTCTATTATGACTGTCAATTCTTCTTTTGCGCTGTCCAGATCATTATAAGATAACTCTCCCTGATATAGACTGTTCATCAAATATGGGAATCTGCTTCCCCATTTCCCGCCTTCAAGGTTGTAACATATTGTTGAAAAAAAGGAATGCACGAAATCTCCTGTTCCTATGGGATACCATAAAAAATCTACTTTTAATCCTACTGCCATAGTGATCACCTCTTGAATCAATTATAACTGTTTGCCTTGTTCCTTCAGGCAAGCAGGTCAAACGTCCCCATACCCAGTGACTTCCTTTTATATAACAGATCTTCTGTCTATATTAATTACATCCACATCTTTTTCTTCTAATATTTCTTCAAATTGTTCACATCCATATTTTTTTACATAATCCACTTCATTTTGAGAAACTAAAAAGCCCATATATACTTTGCACTTGCCCTCGATTATCGAAAAATTTTCCGGAAGGACATAGGATTCTGTAAAAT
>DWYM01000054.1 GCA_019118665.1 Candidatus Mediterraneibacter intestinipullorum | reverse complement strand
CTGCCATAACCTATCCTCCATAATTGTAGTGAAATAGTCTAAATATCTTTCGACTACAATTATAGGTAAAACTTGAGGATCAGGAAATCCGCAGGAATATTTGGCGCTTACTTTAATTGCTTTGATCTATGCACTGATCAAGTTTTGCAAATGAGCAAAACAAAAGCGACCAGCTGAGTAATTACAGTTGATCGCCTTTGGCTTAATCATTATTATTATTTTTTTCCAAAATCTCTGCAACTTTTTTTGTTACATGCCAAAACAACACAGGTGGAACCGCATTTCCAATTTGTCTGTAAGCATCACTTTCACTTCCAGCAAATTGAAATGAATCTGGAAATGACTGAATTCTTGCTGCTTCTCTCGGTGTAAACCTTCTATATAATTCTTTCTTAGGATCAACCAATAATACCGGATCTCTTGAATTTAAGCTTACTTTTGCCAAGTGACTGGTAACTGTAAGGCATGGTTCATCGAGCTTTTGCCATAATCCTCTTTTCATATTTGGTTTTGCATTTTTCATTCCTTCGACCGCCCTTTTAGAGAAATAATACTTTTCCTCTTCAATTGCTAATTTAGGAACTGCAACAGAAAGGGGTACCCAGTTTTCACTATGTGTTTCTTCTGGAAATTCATACAAAATATTAAGGTCTTTTCTAAATCCAACCAAAATAACTCTCTCTCTTTTTTGAGGAACACCATAGTTTGCAGCATTCATTAATTTAAACTGCAAAACATAACCAGCTTCTTTAAAAGCATCTTTAACTCGTTCAAATATTTTTCCTTTGTGAAGCGTCATTAATCCTTTCACATTTTCTGCAATCACAACCTTAGGTTGTTTATCTTTTGCTATTCTAACCATTTGTTTATATAAATTAGCTCTATCATCAAATGGATCTTTTTTGGGATTAACCGTACTAAAAGACTGACATGGAAATCCGCCTATCAAAACATCATGTTCGGGAATTTGATCAGAAGGAATATCGCAAATGTCTCCACAAACTACTTCTCCTCCTTCAAAATTCAATTTGTGTGTATTCAGTGCCTTTTGATCTATATCTAACGCATATACTAATTCAAAAGGAAGCCTGTCATAATACTGTCCGTTAAAGATAAAATCACCAATAATACCTTGATCACATCCTCCACATCCAGCAAACAAAGATACAACTTTATACATTATTCCTCCTCGCATTATATCGTGACCTTTGATTGCAAAGTCTCCGTCCCATCAACACTTGAGCTAGAAAAATCTACTCTATATGTCATGGGTGTGGCTTGCATTCTTCCATCATCTAATTTCTTACCAACATCTCCAATAATGAACATGGTAACTCCTTGGCTTGTAAAGTAAACTCTATAAATATAATAAAACTCACCATGTTGTTTGGCAGCCACATATTCATTACGAGTAATATTTAATGTGTCTATCCAAAGCGAATCCTGCAAATCCGGACATGTAAATCTCTTTGTCGATTTCACTTCAATATATTTAACAAACTCTGCCATATCACCTGGTTCAGCAATTACTGATTGTATATCATATCCTATGCCTCTTGTTTTTCCAAGTGCCAATACCTTACGTACTAAGTGTGGATTAAATTTTGAAACTCTATTTTTTTCATACTCATAAACAAGTGCTTCACCTTCATCTCCAAATTGAACAAGATTTTGTCCTTGTTTTTTCGTTTCATCTTTCTCGCTTGTCTCTCCCTCTTTATATGAAAGTGAATTTGATGAAGTTGTAAATTTCGATGCATACTCCGATAATCTTGCATAATATGCGTCCCAATTAAATTGAAATATTTTTCTCTCCTCTATAGTTCCTAAATCATAGGAATAAACATCAAAAGCTGGCTTTTTATCATATTCTTGAATGAAGAGCTCAATCGTTTCCATTTCACTCAGATTCAACACTACACGTTTATCATGGTTCTCATCTATAATTCTAATTAAATTTGCAAGCTCTAGATAGTTAATTTGTTCATTGATATGCTGATGGGTGAAAGATGTTGCTTTACCTGGAACTACGATATCTCTTTCAATCCCTGCTTTTATATCTTTTTCTATGGCTTCAAGAACTTCATATGGACTGGCCTTACCTTGTAAAACATCAAGTGAATTTAAAACATAATAACCAAGCATTCTTTTTGTAATATCTATCTTTGCAGTCATCGCAATTTGTAATAATTTCAATACAAAAGCAAAAGGTCGAATTGATATTTCATCTTTTACTCTTTGTGCTACTGTTGTCGAAACTTTTTGCATGCCATTTGGAAATTGCATTTTATAACAGATATCTTTAAAAAATGCTGGTTGATCACTATCAGATAAATACTTTTGCGTACGTTCTGACTCATAAACCATACCATCTTCTGCATAAAAATACATCCCAAATAATTTACCTGATATTTCTGTTCGATGATTATCAAGTGTCTTTTTTATTCTATCGGACTCTGGAAGAAATCTTTGAAAAGCATTATTAAATAAAGATTCAAAGTCTTCATGTCTACATGGACAAATTTCATCAATAACTGATGCATACGCAGGTAATAAATCGTCCATTTCTTTCTTCGATTTGCCACGAATTATCGTACAACGATATTGTTTATTATGATCGTACATTAGATTCTCCCTCCTCTAATATATCTTTGATTTTACAAGCCAATGCTTCAGCTAATAACGGTGGCACAGCATTTCCAACTTGTTTAAGTTGACTAGTTTTAATTCCAAGAAATTCAAATTTATCAGGAAATGATTGAATTCTTGCTGATTCTCGGACAGTAGGTACGCGATTTGCTCGATAATGAAAATGATGATTATGCCCCGTATCAATTGTAAAACAAGGCTTTTCACTATTCATTCGTGTCCATGCTATATTTACCTTTCGAGTTGCCCTTAATTCTTCTGGAAGATTTTTATAATTACCACCATCTGGAACCATTGAAATGATGTTGCGTGTTTTTTCTGTATGGATAGTAGTAACATGATTCAATAATTCCAAAGCATCCTTCCTCATCAATTCTTGATATTCAGTTTCAGCTTTAAGTTTATATTGATCATGATTTTTAAGTAACGTTAAGTCTCCAATAAAATCCAAATCCGACAATGCTTCTTTAGTTGTAACATAAGGTTTTTTCCCTTCTCCATGAGTAGGGATTGGAAACTCAAATTCAAAATCTCCAAGTTTATTTTTATTAATACCAACAAAAAACACTCTGTTTCTTGCCTGTGGTACCCCATAATCAGAAGCAGTTAATTGCTTCATTGTAACATTGTAACCTATATGCGTAAAATCTTCTATTACTTGATCTTTTACTTGCCCTTTAAAAAGTCGAACAATTCCTGGAACATTCTCCATTACAAAAATCTTAGGTTGAATATCATCAACCATTTTCACAAATGATTTATATAGTATATTTCTCGGATCATCTAATAATCTCTTTCCAGAGACAGAAAAGCCCTGACATGGAGGTCCTCCGATTATAACATCCACGTCCTCAGCCGAAATATTAGCTCTTTTAAGTAAATCCTCGCCAGTCAAATTTGATATATCTTCATTAATAGTGGCTGCACTAGGGAAATTAAATTGATAAGTTTTTACTGCATCTTCCCATACATCTAGTCCTAACCGAATATTAAATCCAGCTTGCTCAAATCCTTTTGAAAAACCGCCACACCCACAAAATAAATCAATTACATTCATTTTTAGAACTCTCCTTTTTCTCTTTTCTTGGGTCTTGTGGTTTTTTAGCATTTTGCGGTATTGCCCACGCATCCCCTAATTTAAAAACACCTTGAATACGACCTTCTGCACATAATAATTGCACTCTTCTTTGAGAAATGCCCCATTTTTCAGCTGCTTGACTCGCCGTCATATATTTCATAATTATCACCCCATATAGACATAAAACACCTGTCTAATTATATTCGACGGGGCGAATATTTTCAAGAATACTACAAAATTTATTTTTACTAATTAGTAACCTCCTTTCCAGTACTATGATTCACCCCATATTTCTTTGCATACTCACTAGATGCCTTTCTTCTTTCCTCTGAATACGGTGCTGTCAAGCGAACCGACATCCTTCCCTTATCTATCTCAAATGTCATTCCACCTTCATTATTCTGGCTCTTGAATCGACAATTTTCTGGATATTTTTCAGCAAAGGACATAAACCTACGTTGCAATCCTTTGTTATATGTAAACACATTCCAAAAATCATCTTCCTCATTTGTAAGAATAACCGTTTCCTTCTCATACTTCGTTAATCTTGTCATAAATATCGTTCCTTTCAATTCTGTATCAAAAAAATCAAGTGTAGATATAGTTTTTTGCACTTCATCACCTACACATATAGTTTTTATTAAGCTATCTCTTTCACAGTTAATAAATCCTTTTATTACGCTTTTAAATATTTCCGTTCCCTAACCCTCTTCTTTTTAGGATTGTATGCTCTGAACAGACACGCCGCATGCATATTCAATTCAGGTATCTTCATATTCAAAAGCTATTCAATTGTCAATGTACAAAGATTGATATTATTAAATATCCTTCTATATAACGAAAGGCTGAGAGACATTTTTACAGGGTCTTCTGGGAAATATATAAAAATTTTTGAATTGTTGATGTGCAATATAGAATAAAAAATAACCAACTACAACTCTGATTACTTCCATTTTGGGTATTTAGATATTTTTAATAAAACAAAAAACAGCTGGGTGTACCAACTTTTTTGGTACACTCAACTGTATCTTTTATTGCTAGTTTTCTTTTACACCATTCTTTTGCAGAGTCCTTCTCTTAGACTTTTAAAAAATTTGGTGTAAATGTGGTGTAGTAACCTGTTTTTCTGTTTAAAATATAGCTTAAAATTTCTTGCTCTTAGTACAATTTCGCTCCTGCCGGAATGTGATCATCCAGGATCAGAACATTCAATCCTTCTCTTCCTTCTACAAGGTGTGTAGCGGAGATGATCATACCACAAGAATCAATTCCCATCATCTTACGTGGTGGAAGGTTTGTGATTGCAAGCAATGTCTTTCCTACTAAGAATTCTGGCTCATAGTAATCGTGAATTCCGCTTAAAATCACACGATCTACGCCACTTCCGTCGTCTAATACGAACTTCAGAAGCTTCTTAGATTTTGGAACTGCTTCACATTCTTTTACCTTTACAGCACGGAAATCTGACTTGCTGAATGTATCGAAATCAACCATATCTTCGAATAATGGCTCTACCTCTACATTAGAGAAATCGATCTCAACCTTCGCCGGAGCAGCTGTTTCTTCAACTGGGACAACTACTTTTGCAGCTACCGGAGTTGCCTGTGCAGCGTTGTTAGCTTCATTCTTCGCAGCGCCCTGTGACTTCATTGTCGGGAACAGGAGCACGTCCCTGATCGCCGCGGAGTCCGTGAGCAGCATGCACATTCTGTCGATACCGAAGCCGATGCCACCTGTAGGCGGCATACCGATCTCCAGGGCGTTCAAGAAATCCTCATCTGTTGTGTTTGCCTCCTCATCGCCCTGTGCCAGTAGTTCTTCCTGCGCCTTAAAACGCTCTCTCTGATCCATCGGGTCATTCAGCTCGGAGTAAGCGTTGGCCATCTCCCAGCCGTTCATAAAGAACTCGAACCGCTCGACATAATCCGGATTTTCCGGTTTCTTCTTCGTCAGCGGAGAAATCTCGATAGGATGATCCGTAACAAAGGTCGGCTGGACCAGATGGTCTTCTGCAAACTCTTCGAAGAAGATGGAGAGGATATCACCCTTCTTGTGGCGCTCCTCAAACTCTACATTATGCTCCTTCGCCAGCTCTCTTGCCTGCTCCAGAGTCTCTACTTCATTCCAGTCCACGCCCGCGTATTTCTTCACGGCATCAACCATGGTGATTCGCTCGAAGGGCTTGCCCAGATCCATCTCCACACCGTTGTACACGATCTTTGTCGTTCCGAGCACCTCCTGCGCCACATGGCGGTAAAGGTTTTCTGTCAGATCCATCATGCCGTTGTAATCCGTATACGCCTGGTACAGCTCCATGAGAGTAAACTCAGGATTGTGTCTTGTGTCAAGACCTTCGTTGCGGAACACACGCCCGATCTCGTAAACCTTCTCCAGACCGCCCACGATCAGTCTCTTCAGATACAGCTCAAGGGAAATACGGAGCTTAAAGTCCTCATCCAGCGCATTGAAATGGGTCCCAAAGGGTCTTGCCGCAGCGCCGCCGGCATTGCTCACAAGGATCGGCGTCTCCACCTCCATAAATCCTTCACCATCCAGATATTTTCTGATCGCGCTCAGGATTCTGGAACGCTTGATAAAGGTATCTTTTACATCCGGATTCATGATCAGATCCACATATCTCTGGCGGTAGCGGATATCAGTGTTCGTCAGACCGTGGAACTTCTCCGGGAGAATCTGCAGGCTCTTGGAAAGCAATGTCACATGGGATGCATGGATAGAGATTTCACCGGTCTTTGTCTTAAAGACTTCGCCCTCGATCCCGATCACATCACCTACATCCAGCTTTTTGAACTCTTTGTAGTTCTCCTCGCCCACACTGTCTCTTGCCACATAGGACTGAATGTTGCCCTTCAGATCCTGGATATTACAGAAGGAAGCTTTTCCCATGACACGCTTGGACATCATGCGTCCCGAAATGGACACCTGTTTTCCTTCCAGTCCATCGTAGTTATCTTTGATCTCCTGGCTGTGATGAGTCTGGTCATATTTGGTGATCACGAATGGGTCTTTTCCGTTCTGCTGCAGTTCTTCCAGCTTTTCCCGGCGCACCTTCCTCAACTGGTTCAGATCCTGTTCCTGTACGTTTTTCTGCTCCTGCGACACTTTCCTTTCTCCTTTCATATGCGAATGCAGACCTCTTAAAGAGATTAAGAGGTCTGTATCACGTCATCTGTTTACTTTGAACGACTGATCTCAAGTATTTTATACTGGATATCGCCTGCCTGCGTCTCCACGTTGACAACATCTCCGACTTGCTTCCCCAGCAAAGCCTGGCCTACCGGAGACTCGTTGGAAATCTTCCCCCCCAGGCTGTTGGCCTCTGTGGAGCCGACGATCTTGAATTCCATCTCCTCATCATATGTGATGTCAAATACTTTTACCGTACATCCCACATTAATCTTGTCAAAGTCGACTTCATCTTCGACAACAACTTCCGCGTTCTTGAGGATGCCTTCGAGCTCTTCGATGCGCGCTTCAATATCCCTCTGCTCGTCCTTCGCGGCATCATACTCTGCATTCTCCGAGAGGTCGCCCTGCTCTCTCGCTTCCTTGATCTTGGCCGCGACTTCCTTCCTTTTGACAACTTTAAGATTCTCAAGCTCATCCTCGAGTGCCTTTAATCCGGCATAAGTAAGTAATCTTTTCTTTGCCTCTGCCATGGTAACTCTCCCTTTCTGTTTCTTGCATTTCTGTCTATCCTGCGCAGGAAATCTTCTCCCTGTATGCTGTCATTTAAGTCTATTTCACAATTTCAATATTATAACTAAAGACTATAATGATGTCAAGAGATTTTCCAGTTCTCCGTACGTCTCCACCTGGTTGATCTGATCTCTCAGACGGGCCGCATTTGCGACGCCTTTTGTATACCATGAGACATGCTTTCTCATCTCCCTGATACCGCAGTATTCCCCTTTGTATTCAAGCTGGAGCCGGGCATGGCGCAGCAGCATCCTTCGCAGCTCGTCTTTATCTGGTCTTGGCGGAACCTGTCCCATCTCCTCGTACGATATCAGTTCTGAGAAGATCCACGGATTCCCCTGAGCGCCTCTTGCGATCATGATCCCATCGCATCCGGTCATGCGGACCATCTCCTCCGCCTTCTGGGGACTCGTCACATCACCGCTTCCGATCACCGGAACGGACACTGCCTCCTTCACCTGCCGGATGATATCCCAGTCCGCCTTCCCGCTGTAATATTGTTCCCGCGTCCTGCCGTGAACAGCCACCGCCGAAGCTCCCGCCTCCTCAATGATTTTCGCGATCTCTACCGCATTGACATGCTCATCATCAAAGCCTTTCCTGATCTTCACAGTGACCGGTTTTTCTATGGCCTTTACTATGGAACTGACAATGTCATAGACCAGCTTCGGCTCCTTCATCAAAGCAGAGCCCTCGCCGTTTTTTACCACTTTCGGCACCGGACAGCCCATATTGATGTCCAGGATGGCAAACGGACGCTCTTCGATACGCTTCGCCATCTCCCCCATGATCTTCGGGTCCGATCCAAAGAACTGAAGGGAGACCGGCAGCTCCTCCGGATGGATCGTAAGGAGGCTTTCTGTATTTTTGTTGTTGTAGAAGATGGCTTTCGCGCTCACCATCTCCATGCACAAAAGCCCTGCTCCCTGCTCTTTGCACAGCAGACGAAATGGCAGGTCCGTCACACCTGCCATGGGGCCTAGTATATATCTGTTTTCAAGTTCTACATTTCCTATCTTTAAATGCTTCATGTTCTTTCTTCTGTCACTTCTCCTTTATCCTGTCGTAGATCATCCTCAGACCGTTCAGTGTGAGCTGGGGATCATAGAGATCGATGCATTCCGTCTCCTTCGCAATGATCTTTCCCAGCCCTCCTGTGGCGATCACATAGGCATCCTTCCAGCCTGATTCCTTTTTCATCCGTTTTACGATATATTCTGTCTGGCCGATCGCCCCGAACACAAGACCACCCTGCATACCAGATACCGTCTCTCTGGCAAGAATGGATTCCGGCTTCCTGATCTGGATCGCAGGCAGCATCGCGGCTCCGCCCCAGAGCGACCGCCCGGCGGTCTCGATGCCGGGAGCGATGATACACGCCTCCAGCGTGCCGTCCGGTCCGATGAGATCGTATGTGGTCGCTGTTCCGAAATCGATGACAATAACCGGGCCTTTGGCTATCTCATATCCTGCCACCGCGTTGACGATCCGGTCCGCGCCAGTCCTGGACGGGTGCTCTGTATTGACCCGGATACCAGACAGCGTCTCATGGGACACTATGACCGGCGTAATCCCCAGATATTTGATAATGCCGCTGGTCAGGGAATGCATGATATCCGGCACGACAGACGCGATTATGACTGCATTGATTTCCTTCGGATCGATTCCCCGATGTTCCAGTATACCGCAGATCGTCATTCCATATTCATCCGATGTCCTCTGCCTCTTTGTCGTCATGCGGAACATGCCGGGAAGAAATTCACCCACAAACGCTCCCATTGTGATATTCGTATTTCCCACATCGATCGTCAGCAGCACGAGCTATCCCTCCCTCTGTTCTGTCTCCTTTTTAGAAATCCCTTTCGTATTCACAAAAGTTCCTGTCTTCTTCACAGAATTTTCTGCCTTCAGTCCTGCGTTTTTCCCACATCAGCATCATCTGTTTTTGTACATTGTTTATCATATCAGGGAGCGGTCCGATCCGTCAATGGCTTTCTTAATGGCAGAAACCCGGCGGAACAGCGTCCCGGCGGGTTTCTGTATTACACTTTACGATTCAGGAGGAGATTGTTCTCTTCCATTTTTCCAATGTATTTCTTTGTTACATATTCCTTCTCTTTCTGATAATCACTGCTCCCGCGGCTGCCAGAACTGATACAACAAATAATACGATAATCGGCTCTGCGTCAGCTGTGTCACCTGAAGCTACAGCCACAGTCTTGTTCGCGTCAGACTGGCCTGCCCCTGCTGATATTCCACTTCCCGCGGAGCCTTTCAGAGTCAGTGCCTTCTCCGCCTGATCGAACGCTTCAAGCGCGGCCGTAAATCTGGCCGCTGATACATTGTCAAGATTGTTCAGCATATTTTTCAGCACCTGGTATGCATCCAGATAAGCTCTTGCAGAGCCGTCTGTATACCTGGACGTATCCTCCAGGATAATGCCATTTACCGTCTCAGTCGCGTAGTTCTTATCTACTTTTCTCTCAAGCGCTCTTACTGCCTGGTCAATGGCGTTGACCGCATTCTGAACCTGTTCTTTGGTTCCGTTTTCATAGAGTGCCTCTGACGCCGCGATCTCAGCTTGCAACGCATTATATCCGTGCGCAAGGTATGCGTCTCCATTGCTATATGCCGCTTTGACGCCTTCCACCTTCGTTTTCAGCCCTCCGATCCACACCAGAGCATTCTTCGCATCCGTAAGGTCAGCTGCTGCCTTCTCAGCCTCCGCGCTGCTCATACTGTCTGCTTTTCCGGCCAGCTCGTCAGCCAGTGTCTTAGCCGCATTGTAAGATGCCGCCGTGTATTCTGCCGCGTCAAGCGCCCGGATCTCTTCGATCAGTCCTTTCAGAGCTGAAACGTCTGCCAGTGTTTCCAGTGCGTCTCTTGCATCGGCAAGGGCGATCACTGCCGCTGAAACACTGTCATCAGTACCGCTTACCAAGGCTTCCTTCGCTTTCTCATATGCTGCTTTGTAGGCTGCCCAGGTCTCGGTTGTATAGAGACTCTCATCTTTTCCTTCATATTCCTTGATCAGCTCCGGAAGCTCACCTACCTGTACAAGACCATCCCACGCAGCCCTGAGATTTTCAGACGCTGTCCGGAATGCAGCAGGACTCTGCGCCTCAGTTTCATTTGCCGTAAATACGTCATCAAGGGCTTTGTATGCATCTGTCAGCGCCTTATAGGAGTTCACTGTATAGAGCTTATCCGGCTCTGTCACACTGTCTGTAAATGCCTTTACATCCTCTGCCAGCAGCCCTGCCTCTTCTCTGGCCGTCGGGTTGTACACCAGGGCGTCTTCTGCCGACCGGATCGCGGTAATGAGCTCAGTTACCATCTCCACACTGATGTTTTCCGGATCATTGAGTGCGTTTTCAGCCGCATTGACTGCTTTCTGATATGTCCTCCATGTGGATGCCGTATAGTCTGACTCCGCTGTCAGAGCATTGTCCAACGCCTCCTGCACCTGTGACGCATCCCCTTTTATGGCATGGGCATCCAAAGCGCTCTGAAGCACCTGAACTGCGCTGTCCACAGTCTCCTGGGCCGCATGGACATTGTCCTTAAGCTCCTCTGCCACTTTGTATGCCGCGTCATACGCCGCCTTCGTGTCTGCCGTCCAGTCCGATGTGTCTGCCGGAGATACCAGAAGCGCATTCAGCTTGTCTTTATTTACAGTCTCATACGTCTTTGTCCCTGCCGTCAGTTCAACAATGTTCGGAGTCACTCCCTCCCATTCAAGCTTCACGTCAAGAATGCATGTGTCATCAGGCATGACAAATTCGCTGATCGTCTGTGAAAGGGTTCCCAGCGCTGTCCAGCTCTCCGGATCAGCCAGTGTCCTCACGGATACCGCGGCATTTGAAATGGCGCTGCTGTTCTGGATGACCTTCACTGAATTTGCCTTTGTCGTGTCATCGGACAAATGATAGATCAGGGAGCCTGTATCTTCTGCCGGGGTAAACATCGTGGAAAGATCCGAGTCAGACATGTAAGCGTATTTCCCATCCGGTGTATCAGAAACATCACTTTCGTATGTAGGATCGTTCACTGTGGGGAGATACTCGCCGTCATTGATCTCCAGCTCGTTGATCTTCAGCCAGTGGCTGTCGTTCTTTGTCACTTCCAGCTTGATATAGCGCGCCTGCTGACCGATGTTCTCTGCCGATTTCGTGTTCCATGACACCTCGTGTACCGGAAGGCTTCCTGTGATGGTGTCCGCTTCTCCTTCCGCCCTTCCGATCTGAAGCACAGGTGTCCAGTTTTGATTATCTGTTGACACGGAAATGGTCATATATCTCGGATAATCGTTGTCGCTGTCGCCGCACACGATCTTCAGCTTATTCAGAGTGATCTCCTGTCCCAGATCGTAAACAGCAGATTTCCCGGCCCCCTGCGCTGCTCCAAACCATACAAATGTCGTCCGGTCGCCGTCGAACATAGCCAACGGATTATTTCCCGCTCCGTACAGGCTGCCCAGCTCATTCGATGCCATCGACTTCTCATGGACCTCCACAGTCGTCACGGTGAGAGCTTCGATGCTCGCTGTCACCTCACTGCCAGTCAGATTTATCAGCCGGATATACCTTGCGTTTTTATCTGTCTGAGATCCTGCTTCGGCGCTCTCCCACTCACGACCGTTCATGGAGATCTGAAGTGTCAGGCCTTCGCCTGTCACAGTTGATGTGATCGTATCCAGTTCATGTATGCGGTCCAGCTTCAGTCCGATATATTCATCCGCTCCAAGAGTTATGTTTTCAGCCGGAACAAGAGCCGCGCTGTCGTCCAGATAGTCTGCCGGAAGCGAGATATATTCATCCACGTTTGTGTATGCGGTTCCGTTGTGTACGATTTTCGCATTTACTTCAAATTCACGGATGCCAAACCAGTTATTCTGATTTGCGTTATTTTTCAGCCGGACATACTGTGCTTCGATATCCTGATCCGACAGATCGATACTGATCTCTCTCTGCTCACTGTAAGTCCCAACATCCTCCCATATCGTTCCATCCAAAGAGTATTGGAGTGTGGCATTTTTCATATAATCATTGCTTGAATCGCTGGGAGCCTGAAGGATACGGATCTTACCCAGGGTAATCGGCTGGCTCAGCTTCACGCCAAAATAATCGCCCTCGATCATAGAGTTCGTGTTTGTGGCAGCGCTCTGTCTGACATTATAGTGGACACTGGTACTGTCACTTCCATCAACAGCATTTCCTTCGGGACCCCTGTACACAGACCATCCTTCTGTCGTGCGGATCACTTCGCTTGTAAATTCCGGCGCCCCTGTACCCGGCTCAAACGCCAGTTTAAATTCCCTCATGGCAGGCCACTTGGGATTCGTGTCAGTATCTGACTTCGCCACAGTACAGATATATCGCACCGCGGTGACATTATCGATCTTGATATTGTTTACAGAGACCTTTGCCTGATAGCCTGTATACTCTGCATCCTGCACGACATCATACCAGTCCGTCCCATTTGACGTATACTGAAGTTTCGCCGTATAGAAAGTGTCCTGAGGTTTACTTGTAGTCCCATTCAGGATATCCACGCCATAGATCGTTGCCGGAGCGCTCAGATCCACCCGAAAATACTGATCCGCTGCCGCGTAGCCCCCATACCACGCGAACGTCCCTTCATCTCCGTCTATGATATTCTCGATCTTTCCATTGTAAAAACTGTTAAAGCTGGATGACGCCGTCAACTTCACCCCTTCGCCTCCCAGCGCATAATCGTTGATCTTATCTCCTATGGCCTCCTGGATCGTCTCAGCCAGCGGGATCAGATGAGTCGAGCCCGGACTGACTACCACCATTCCGGAAATACCCTGTTTCTTACAATTCCGGCTGCTCGTAAACGCAGACTGCCCCTGCGTATATTGCTCAAACGCCTCTGCCATACTGTTGTTTTCCATGGCAATGGCTGCCGCAGTGTACGCTTTGATCGACATCGCGAGATTGCTCAGAGAATCTGTAAACGGTTTGACTTCTTCTTTCAGATTCTCATTCTGACTATTCGCATGGAAAGCGCTGCAGGCATTGATGATCACATCCATCTCTTCCATCAGTCTGGCGCCGCTGTCCGCAATGGAGGATCCGCTGGTAAGCGCATTTTTAAACTCCGTGATAAGGGGCTGCAATTCCTCAGATTCTGCCAACACGAGACCATGATTGTTGGGCTGCGGATTGGACATATGCTTTGCCAGTGTGTACAGCGCTTCTGCCGCATCAGGCTCGATGTATTTAAAGGAATCCGCCCAGCTCTGGTCATCATCAAAAGCTTTCACATTCCATGCATAGTCGGCCACAGCAAAGATCGCCACCTTGGATGCCTCCGCTTCCTGCATGGGGTTTGTCACAACACCTTTTATGTCATCCACATTGATATCTGTATGGAGAAGGCTTCCTTTTCCCATCAAGAGACGCCCATTGTTGATATCATTTACAGGCCAGTTAAGCCAGAACAGCGGAGCGCGGCGCTCCTGGCCGCCTGTTGTATTGTGCCTGCGAAAATGGTCCAGCGTAGCCTGCTCCACAGGTTTGCACACCGCCTCGCCTGTCCAGAAGATCTGGACTTCTTCCGGGAAGCCCGCATCGTAAGTGTTAAGCTCTGAATAGTCTCCCTGCCAGGAATGGTTATATCCTGCCGGGCAGAATACCGGGTCGAGTACATCACCTTTTTCCTTGCCCCACTCTACCACGGCTGTCATCACCTGTATGACAATATCCTTATTCAGGCTTCCCACATCATCTCCCAGCACACCAAACTGGCGAACACCTGCGCTATACAGCTGCTCGAACTTATTCAGGAGGGATGTGATCTCGCCTTCTACATTATTGGCATTAAAACCGCCCATAAACGGATGCGCCGTCCAGACGAATCGGCACTTGGAAGCCGTGCCTGCGGCCACCATCTCTTTAATACCTTGCAGCTCTTCAGCCGGATACAACTCTCTCCACTTATTGGTATGGTACGGATCGTCTTTCGGCGCAAACACATAAGCCGTCATCTTAAATTCCCCGCCGAATTCCATGAGGGAGATCCTGTCCTCGTTAGACCACGGTATCCCATAATATCCCTCGATGAACCCTCTTGTCTGTGAATCCGCATAATCCCTGATCTCAAAGCTGCGGATCGTGGAGCCTTCCATCTGGCTAAAGATATGCTTCAGAGACGTGATCCCATAAAAAGCCGCGTCCGTATCTCTGCCCAGAATGCAGACCTCATCTTTTGAGGAACGGACATAGTGTCCGCCGTACTCACTGAAAAGAGCCGCATCAGGACCGTATGCAACCGTGATATAATCGCCTGCATATTCACCGGACCCATATGTACCGACCAGTACATTCGTCACACCGTCTTTCTTTTCTGAAGATGTGGTGACCGTCTTTCCCTTCAACGAAAGGATCTCCTCCAGCCGATTCTTTGTCGCGTCATCTATGGTCGTGTCATAAACAACATTCACCTCGCTGCGGATGACCCATCCTTCCCCTGCTTCATATATAATCTCGTGGGGCGTAGGATAGATTTCGTAGGTTATCTCTTCTCCTTCCGCCGCTTCTGCCCGGGCCGGCGGGAGAAATCCGAGACTGCCCGCCACCATGGCGAATGCCAGCAGCACTGCCAGAATCCGCCTTGTGTTCTTCCTTTCTTCCTTTTTCACGCTCTTTCCTCCTTTAGTCTTTCCCTTATCTGCACATTTTTGCGCTGTCTAAATTATAACAATCATACAAAAAGAAGTAAATTCTTACATCTCTCATTTTTTTATTTTTCCATTTTGTTCAATATCCCCTCTTTCATCACGGCTAAAACGAGTCAGTTTCCATTGTTTATCGTCATTTTTACCAAAAAAATATCCATCCAGAGCGCTCGCACCAGATAGATATTTCTATGATGCAGCCTGATTCTCAGAATCTTTTGATCTTCCTTGTGGTGGTCTTCTCAAACTCTGTATCTCTGACGATCAGGCCGTATATCTTTTTCTGCGGAGCCGACGTCCTGTTATACTCATCGATAACCTCCTGCAGCTTCGCGCGCACGTCTTTGATCCTTTTCTTTTTCACATAATCCTGATCCGGATAGATCTCCGCTTCGATCACACCCTGATTTTCACGGACAAGCACCTCTCCCACAAGACGGTTCGCGCTCAATGCGTTTTCCAGCTCCTCCGGGGAGACGTTCTCTCCGTTCTTCGTGATGATCAGGTTCTTCTTCCTTCCGGTCAGGTAGACAAATCCTTCTTCATCCACATATCCCAGATCTCCGGTCTTGAGCCATCCGTCCTCCAGCGTCTCCGCCGTCTCTTCCGGCATCTTATAATATCCCTGCATAACGCTGCTCCCTTTTACCCACAGCTCGCCGTCCACGGTCTTTGCCTGGCAGTTCGGCACGAGCTGCCCCACGGAATCGCTGCGGATATTCCAGCTCTGGGAGATGCTGATGACAGGGGAGCACTCGGTCATGCCATAGCCCTGCTGGATGGTGATGTCATATTTCTTAAACATCTCAATATAGGATGGATCCAGATACGCCCCGCCGCTGCAGATCGTGTGGAACTGTTTTCCGAACACCTGGTTCTTCACGATCTTAGCCGGTAGGAGGGAGGCCTCCTCCAGCTTCCTGGCCATGGTCTCGATCATCAGAGGGACCATCAGGATCATTTCCGGCTTAAAGAGTTTGATATTTTTCGCCACACGGATCAGGGAATCATTAATGCAGATGACCGCTCCCAGAGAAACCCCTTTCAGGATGTCCATGCTCAGACAGTATGCATGGTGGATCGGGAGCACAGTCATGATCACGATCCGCTCCGGGATCTTCATGTCAAGGCAGGTAGCGTTTTCCGCCACATTTCTGTGGGTCAGCATAACTCCCTTGCTCCTGCCTGTGGTGCCGGATGTAAACATGATCGTGCAGAGCTGGTCCGGCTGCGGTTCGTATTCAAAAGCCCCTCTGTATTCCCCGAGCAGTTTCCAGTAAGCATACGCATGACCGTCATGGGCCTCCTGCTGCATGGAGATCAGGGTCTTAAGCTGAGGACAGCGGTCTTTCGCGATCGCCGCCACATCCTTTCTCACCTCGTCATACACGAGTACAGTGGAATCTGAACGGTGGATAAGGCCGCACACATCCTGAGCCGGAAGATTCACATCCAGCGGCACGATGACACTGCCGCTGTTGACTGTGCCAAAATAAGCTGTAAGCCATGCATAGGAGGTTGTTCCGATGACCGCGATGTGCTTTCCCTGCTCGCCGAGATCTTTCAGTACATTTGAGAAGCTTTCGCTGTCCTCTTTAAGCTGTGTATAGGTTTTTGATCCGATTTCATTCTTACCTGCTTTATACCGGACCGCGTCTTCCAGCCCATATTTTTTCTCTGTATTGGCCAGAAGCTGACGAACTGTACTGCAAAGCATATTTCCCAATCCTTTCTCTGTCTTGCATTTTATAACTGTCCATCGCGCGCCGTTGCCGAAGCCGTACGCCCGCCAGACGGATCACACCAGCTTCTCCAGATAGTCAACAGCCTCCTGGACTGTACGGATGCCGGCAGCTTCTGTCTGCTCCACTTCCACATCAAACTCATCCTCGATCTCTCCGAGCATGCTCATAAAGTCAAAAGAGGTAAATCCGAGATCTTCCATGAACCGGGATTCCAGATGAATGCTCTCAGGTTCTACTTCCACATAGTTGCAGATGATATTCACTAATTTCTCAAACATGATCGTTCTCCTTTTATTCTCATTTCACACAGGCCGGGCAGGCCAGGTCTCAGGTCCTTTTATCATTCACATGGGCGGAGATGATCAAACCAGCCTTATGATCTCTCCGATGGTCAGATCCGGGTTTTCCGCGCCCTTGAACATGATCCTGCACAGATAATAATACAGATACTCCAGATCTTCTCTTGACACTGCCTTCACCTGGTGCTCAAAATTGAAATCCAGCCCATTATCCTCCGGGCGGTGCATCACAGTCAGGTACATTCCCTGGGGACATGTGCCGTTGGGATACCATTTCGTCTTGTAGCGGATATCGCCGAGCTGCTCCATCCCCTTCTCCTTTAATGTCAGAGGCTGATATGTCAGGGACATCTGTTCATATGTAAGGCCTGCATGGGGCTGCGGGTAAGTCTTTGACCGCTGCGCGAAATATTCCGTGGGATCATAGTTTGCGTGGCGGAAGATCTCGTTCTGCTTGTCACGGATGGCGTAAATCCCATCAATGAATTTCATGCTCTCCGGAAAGATCGTGCGGAATGGGAAGGAATGGATCCTTGTCCCCCCGGATTTCTTTTCTTTGAGTGTCGCCCGCCGTGCGATGGCATTGTTGATGGACACATCATCATGACCGTTCATCTTCTGGAAATAGGTCCTGAGACCCATGAGCAGAAGGCATGCCAGGGATACATGGTATTTTTCGCAGAACTCCATCAGGCGCCGAGTCGGTTCTCCTTCCAGATGAAAGATATCCAGCGCGGACTCTGTACTGTCGGACGCGCTGAACGCGGTGCGTAGGTCCGGATCCCTGAACATTTCCCGGGCGGCCTCCAGCTTATCCGTGCCCCGGAGTCCGTTAAAGATGGGCTCAGAGGAGGCGATCTTCTCTTCAAAAAATTCCCGGTCTCTCTGCTGCGCCCTGCTCCCCGCCTCATACGCAAGGTCTTTCTGGATCTGCTCGATATAGGAACACATATCCTTAGGATATGGGACGCCTTCATATTTGGCGTTGCAGTACAGTTCGATGATATCTTTTAAAAATCCGATCAGAGACTGGGCGTCCACGATCATGTGATGTCCGAGAAAATACACGCCGCTGAATCCATCCGGCATCTTTATCATGACGATCCTGGTGAGCCGGGTATCCTCCATCTTGAAGGGAACTCTCGTCCACTCCCTCATCGTTTCCTCAGCCTCTTCCAGCGTCTTTCCTGTAAAATCAACGAACTCGATATCCCGGTCTTCATGCTTTACGACATACTGATAATAGCTGCCCTCCTTGTCTTTCGCGAGACGGACGCGCATGCCCTCACACCTCTCATAGGCCTTATTGATCGACTGCTCCAGCACCTCCCAGTCGATCTCCACCTCTATGGTCAGGCTGGTGCCGATGTTCAGGACTGCCGCGCTGGGGCAGTGCGGGAGATAATACAGGTGGAACTTCTGTGCTACTGTCAGCGGATATACCTTGTATCCCTTCCTTGTCTTCATCATTTTATGACTCCTCCTATAAATGAATCCATGGCTCTCTCATAGCCTTCTGTATCCTTATAGTAGCTCTCTCCGTGCCCAGCTTCTTTCACGATCAGCTTTGTCTTTGGGGACGCGCAGTTTCTCCAGGCCTCCTCTGTCATCCTGCATGGGACAAAAACATCCTTATCCCCATGGATAAACAGGATCGGGATCTTTGCCTTCCGTACTTCTCTGGCCGAATTACAGTCATCAAGACCGTATCCGACCTTTTTCCTGTTAATCCGGCTTGCAATCTGTATGATCGGAAATGCCGGGATATGGTACATACTGTGAAGCACATGGGTGAACACGTCCTTCATGGATGTAAACGCACAGTCTGAAATGATCCCTTTCACCTGGACTGGAAGATCCAGACCGCTCATCATGAGTACAGTAGCTCCGCCCATGGAATTGCCATGGAGCAGGATCTGCACATCTTCTCCGGCCTTTTCCACCATCCACTCCACCCAGCGTTTTCCATCCAGGCGGTCCATAACACCGAAACCGATATGCTGCCCCTCACTCTGCCCATGGGCGCGCTCATCAATGAGCAGCATCCGGTAACCCCGCTTTAGATAATATTGAGAAAGGCTTCCGTAATCATTAAGTCCCTGGCTCGTGTAGCCATGGAAGCATATGACCGCTTTATCGCCTTCTGCCCCCTTAAAATATGTGCCGTGGAGCTTCAGTCCGTCGTGGGAGATGATCCACACATCTTCATGGGGCTGTTCCATCATCCACTCTCTGCGCTCTTTCATCATGGGAAGGTATTTCTTCCAGTCCACGCCTGACATCTTCATTGTCCGCTCAGTCTTCGCATTGGAGCGGATCATTGTCCTCCTGTAAAAATATGCTGTGGATCCTGCCTCTGCTGCTGTCAGCAGGCCGATCAGGGCCCCCGCGCCCTTAAATACCCCTTTCATACTGTCTCCGTTTCTGCCCCCTCTGCCGGGAGCTGCCGCAAAACGTCCGGATTGCTTCAAAACATCTGTATTACTTTTTCTCTTTCTTTTTCGCTTTCTTGCTGTTGATCAGCTCCTTCAGCTTCAGCGTCTTATCGATGTTTCCTTCTACTTTCAGTTTTCCGAGTGTTACCGCCAGGATCGGATCTGTCTTTCCGTCCGCGATCTTGAACAGTGTTTCCGCCGTACATGTAAACATGGCGTCGCGGTCAAAATACTCATAGGGCTCTACATAGAGCTTTCCTTCCTTCACCTCCGCGTAGAAGATCCCTTCCGCCTCACCGGTGATATTGAACTGATACGCCAGGTGCTCCCGGATATCGCTCACATCCGCCTCCATCAGCATCCCCTTTACTTTTGCAAACATTTCCGCGTATGTCATCGTGTCCTCCTTCTCGACCAGATTCGCCATATTCCGACCGCTGGTCATATTCTTTCTCCAGTTAGATTATCACCTTTCCGACTGTCGGTCAACTTGCGTCATCATCAAAATAAAACAGATTTTTTCTCTCATTTTTGTGCTTTCTGATCATTGGTCCTTTTCGGACAAATGTGTTATACTGATCTATAAAATGGCACGATCAGAAAGGTGGCAATTATGGCAGTACGGTCTCAAAAATACGAACTTATCCTGGACTCCCTGCAGAAGCTTTTAGAGAACAAAAATCTCCAGACCATTTCCGTCAGTGAGATCGCGCAGGCTGCCGGTATCGGGAAAGGCAGCATCTATTACTATTTCCCTTCCAAAGACGCGATCCTGAACGCCCTGGTAGAGCGCAACTATGAAAAACCGCTCACCACCGCGAAAAAATTATCTTTACAGACAGAGATCCCACCATTCACCCGGATGGCAATGATCTTTCAGGCGTGCAGGAACTCTTCTTCCGAATATTTAAGATCCAGGGAAGGAAAAGGCGCGGGAGCGCAGGAGGAATCCTATCTTCATCAGAAATATCTCAACCACCTGATCACAGAACTGAAGCCGGTCCTGGCGGAGATCATACAGCAGGGGGTCAACAAAGGGGAGATCTCTTTTGACAATCCGGGCGCGCTTGCCGAGATCGTGCTGATCGTGCTGACGGTAAAAATGGACAATACCCTGATCCCATCCACAAAAGAAGAAATAGAAGAAACAATAGCCGGGCTGGTCGCCCTTTTAGAAAAAGGGACAGACAACCCGCCCGGCTCGCTAAATTTCCTTATGTCATAAAATCGTTAAATATCATCGGTCGGATCATTCTCCGGCTATGACGGTATGGCTCTGTTTGAATTTCCCGCCTGCCGGCACTTTGTTGATATTGGGTTTCTCAGAAAGCTCTTTATCAAATCCGACGTCATCGCATCTGCCCATCCATGGCTCCAGGCAGACAAACGGAGCGTCCTTCACGGACCAGATCCCAAAGTTCGGGAATCCTTCGCACTTCATTCCCACGCGCGGCGTACCGTCTCCGTGGCAGATCCATACTTCGCTGATCTGTCCGTTGTCAAAGATCAGCGCATCATTGGCAAACATCTCCTCCGTCATCCGGCAGCATCCATCCTCCAGCTCCAGCTTATACACTCTGGCAGTATCCGCCGCCCCCTCGGAGATATTTACAAGGATATAGTGCAGTGACTCTTTTCCCGGGAACTTCAGCATGTAGTCAGATTTGGCCTCATCCTGCCCGGCAAAACGGAATGCGGGATGCCCGCCGATCGTAAAGAACATTTCCTCATCCCCGGTATTGAGCACCTCCCATGTTACGACCAGTGCTTTTCCTTCCAGCTTATAGGTGATGATCAGGTCAAAATCAAACGGATAGACCTCCTTTGTCTCCTCGTTGGAAGAAAACAGGAGAGAGACCGTATCCGGCGTTTCCCTGACACATTTGAACCGGTTATCCCTTGCGAATCCATGCTGGGAAGTCGGATACTGTGTCCCACCGATCCGCACTGTGTTCCGGTATGTCTTTCCCACGTTCGGAAACAGGATCGGGGAATGTCTCTGCCAGTATTTGGGGTCAGCATCCCACAGAAGCTCTGTATCCCTTTTTTTGTCATAGATCCTCGTCACTTCTGCTCCCTGCTCTGTTATTTCCACACAAAGTCTGTCATTTTCCAGTTTCATTTCATGACCCTCCTTTGATATTCTTTAAACATTACTGTGCCGTATCGCTGTCTTCCACCTGAACGCATTCTTCCACAAGATAATCTGTCACAACCTCGGCAAGGATGGTGTTTCTGAGCACATCCTCTCCCACCTGCTCTTTATATGTCTCCACATCGTCCACGCCGTTCTGTTCCGCATACTCCCTGATCTTCTCTTCATATTCTTCTTCAGACGGTTCCAGCCCATGTTTCTCAGCGATCAGTTTCAGAGCCTGCTCTAAAGCCGCTGTCTGCTGTGCTGTTTCCCTGATCTGGGCATTGAAATCATCCTCCGTTGTCTGAAGATACGTCTCGATGAACTCTGTCAGCTCAACACCGTACATAGACGCCATCTGTGTATAATATGTTTCCATCTGTTCGATCTGCTCATTGACAACATCCTCCGGATATTTTTTCACCTCGATATTGTCAAACAGCGCCATCTGCACTTCACTCCTCAGCTGTGACTTCACAGACTCTTCCGCCTGATCTTCCATCTGTTTTCTGAGGTCTTCCCTGTACTGGTCCACTGTCTCAAAATCCTCGGTGTTTGCCTGGACCCATTCATCTGTCAGTTCTGGAATGTTTTCCGTATAGATTTCATTGAGCACGATATGGAAGTCTGCCACCTTTCCGGCCATGTCCGCAGTGTAATCCTCCGGGAACTGGACCGTAATGTTGAATTCTTCTCCTGTCTGGTGACCCGCGATCTGCTCTTCAAATCCAGCATAATCGCCCGAGGCGCCGATATATCCGCCTGAACCGAGCTGAAGGTCCTGAGCCTGCGCCGAACCGTTTTCAAACGCCACACCGTCCAGATATCCTGTAAAGTCAATATTTACCCAGTCTCCCATCTCTGCCGCGCGGTCTGTGATCGGAACCTTCTCAGCCGTTGCCTGAAGGTTCGTCTGGATCGTCTGCTCGACCTGCTCATCCGTCACCTCCGTCTGCTCCACCTGAGACACTTCCAGCCCTTTGTACTGGTTCACTGTCACATATTCATTGGACAGCTTTCCGCTGCACCCCGCAAGTGTTCCCGCCACAACTGCGGCAAGCATCATTGTCATGATCTTCTTCTTCATTACTTTTCTCCTCTTCTTATCTGTTATTTTATATCTGTTCCGGCAGGATATGCCGCCGGCTCGGATAATCGTTTTTACGGTCGCTCATACAGACCCTTTCCATCTGTCCTCCTACTTCCTGCCGCACTCCTGCTACAGCAGCGGGGACAGGAGCCTGGAAAACTGTTCTTTTCCTCTGATGATCAGGCTTCTCTCATCATAGACCTTTCTCGTTACATGGGTACACTGATTCATGTCGTTTTCAAACGCCCGCTCCAGCCTCTGCACGGTCCGTTCGCTGTAGATCACCGCGTTGACCTCAAAGTTCAGCCCAAAGCTTCGGATATCCATGTTTGCCGTGCCCACGCACGCTACCATTCCGTCCACGCTCAATGTCTTTGCGTGAAGGAAACCGTTGTTATATACATAGCACTTTGCCCCTGCCGCGACCATATCCCCTATGTAGGAATACGTCGCCCAATAGACAAACGGATGGTCCGGCTTGCACGGCACCATGATGCGCACGTCTATCCCGGACCTGCTGGCAATCTTCAGCGCGTCCAGTATGGATTCGTCCGGTATAAAATACGGCGTCTGGATGTACACATGATCCTTAGCGCTGTGGATCAGCCTCAGGTAATTGTCATGGATCGTCTTGGTCTGCGAGTCCGGTCCACTGGATATGATCTGCACCGGATCCCGGCCTTTTCTTACATATTCCGGTATCTCAAACAGCTTATCCTCCAGGAACAGGTTTTCCCTGGACGCGTAATTCCAGTCCAGGACAAACCGTACCGCCAGCGAAGTCACCGCGGCGCCCTCGATACACAGATGAGTGTCTCTCCAGTAGCCGAATTTCTTATCTCTTCCAAGATACTCTCTTCCCACGTTAAAGCCGCCCACAAATCCGATCCGTCCGTCGATGACCACGATCTTTCTGTGATTCCGGTAATTCACCCGGAGCTGCAGTTTTCCTAAAAGCGCAGGGAAAAATTCCGCCACTTCAATGCCTTCCCTTTCCAGGCGCTCCCAGTCCTTATTCTTCATCGTGCGGCAGCCCATACTGTCAAAAAGGACGCGCACTTCCACGCCTTCATGCACCTTTTGTATGAGGACCTTCTCAATCTCCTGCCACAGCTCATCGTTGCGGATAATGTAATACTGTACATGGATATAGCGCTTTGCCTGGCGCATCTCATCGAGAAGATCCCGGAATTTCGCCTTCCCATCCGTATAGATCCTGATATCATTATTGTCGGTCAGCACCGCCTCGCCGGCCTCCAGGTTATAGAGGATCAGGTCTTTAAACCTTGCCATCTCCGGATTTGACAGCTTCAGCCTTTTCCGGTAGATCGTCTCCTCCTGCCGGCGCACCGCGTATTTCAGTTCGCCCTCGATTTCTTTTGCCTTGAACATCCTGCTCTTGTGAAAATCCTGCCCGATGACCAGATACAGGATAAACCCAAGGATCGGTATAAAATACAGCAGAAGCAGCCATGTCCAGACTGTCTGCGGAGATCTCCTCTGAAAAAACACTATGATAAGCGCAAAAAGGATATTGATGATGACGATGTTGTCCATGATAAAATTATAGACCGTCACCACTCCGTTCCAAATCATTTCTGCCATTGAAAAAACTCCTTTTGTATCCGCCCCTCTCCCTGCCGGGGAAAGGACATCGCCCCACACGCTGGACACCCCGGCGCGGAAACGCTACTATAACAGTATACCTGTTCCCCCCTGAAAAAGTAAACCCTAAATATGTCGAATGTGATCTGCGGGCCGACCCCGGATGTTCCTTCGCCATCTGTTGAAATATACCGGATTTCCATCTGCCAAAATGTACCGGATTTGCTTGCACTTGCCCAAAAACAATGTTACAATACTAGTTGCGCAAAAGCGGAAAACTATGATTTAGGAGGATTATATCGTGAATCCATTAACCATTGTACTGATCGTCATTCTCGTAGTACTGATCATCGCACTAGTCGCCCTGTATATTTTCGGGAAAAAGGCCGAAAAAAAGCAGGCAGCCCAGAGAGAACAGATGGAAGCTGCCGCACAGGTGGTCAGCATGCTTGTTATTGATAAAAAGAAAATGAAGCTGAAAGAATCCGGACTTCCCACCTCAGTTATTGAAAGCACGCCGAAATATCTGCAGCGCACAAAGATCCCGGTAGTAAAGGCAAAGATCGGTCCAAAGATCATGACACTTATGTGCGAGAACAAAGTATTCGAAGTCTTACCGGTAAAAAAAGAGATCAAAGCTGTTGTAAGCGGTCTCTACATAACCGAGATCAAGAGCGTCAGAGGCGGATCCATTGAGCCGCCCCAGAAAAAAAAAGGCTTCTTCAAGCGGTAAACCGGACTTCTGTCCATGCAGTATAAACGGCCGTCCCCGGCGGGTGCATCAAGATGCACGCCTGCCGGGGACGGCCTCTTTATCCGGTCAGCTAAGTACGGAAAAGTCCCTGCTGCCCTTGGATATGATGTTCATTTTGATCTTGCAGTCAGCCAGCGGCTCGTGATTTACGTCCAGCTCGTAGTCTACCTGCACTCCGATCTTATCGTCCTCCACGCGGATCTCCATGTTTCTTGTATTGACTCCAACGAGCATCTGCCCATATGGGGTCTTGTAATATGTAAGGTTCTTCTTATTTTTTTCAAAGACCATATGGGAGCTGGACAGACCGCTCTTCATGATCTCCACCGCATCGGTCCCTGTGATCTTGATCTTGTTCCTGACCGTACCCGCCATCCCTTCAAGCACTTCATCATAGATGATATAGTGCTTTCCGTTCCGGCAGTAATAATTTGCCGGGGTAACGACTTCAATCTCATCATCCCCGGTCTCATACCCCTTAGCAGGGTCATTCATGATATCAATGTGTTTTCCTGAAATACTGACTAATACGTCCTTTGTCATTTTATTCTCTGTTTCCGGCCCTCATCCCTGTCCGGGCAGCGGCCTTAATATTCTTCGATATTTACTACATTCGTTGTCGGCACGTCAAACGGCATCACCGTGTTCGCGAACATTCTGAACTTTTCAGCCGCATCGCTCACATAGAAAGCATATCTGCTGTGTTCCAAAGTAGCTCCGCCGTTTTCCATATTCTGTTCACGAAGAAGCTCCTTCAGGTCCATCGCCGTCTCATATGCCGGATTGACGATCTGTATTTTTTCACCCAGATAATCCCGGATCTTGGAACGCAGGAGCGGATAATGCGTACATCCCAGGATCA
Source organism: Candidatus Mediterraneibacter intestinipullorum (assembly GCA_019118665.1). Lineage (GTDB taxonomy): Bacteria > Bacillota > Clostridia > Lachnospirales > Lachnospiraceae > Mediterraneibacter > Mediterraneibacter intestinipullorum. Next base: position 18,076 of record DWYM01000054.1, on the reverse strand, counting down.
TGGCGTCGATATCCGTATCCCTCATGGACTCCAGATAATACTTGATGACCTCCCGGGTAACAACATGTTCCTTAAATCCCTCTTCCACCAATGGCACGAAAAGCGGACACGCTTTCTCGATGACAGTCACATCCGGCGCCATCTCGTGGATGACCTTTGTATACATGCCGCTCTGTACAGTTGCGTCTGTTCCCACGACCCCGATCTTCCGGTTTCTGGTGGCCTCCACCGCCGCCCTCGCGCCGGGGATCACTACCCCCATGACCGGAATGTCAAACTCATCCCTCACCGCGTCCAAAGCCAGCGCGCTGGCCGTATTGCAGGCAATGACGATGGCCTTTACCTGTTTTGTCTTAAGGAAGCGGATGATCTGTTCCGAAAAGCGGATGATCGTATTCTGGGATTTGCTTCCGTAGGGAACACGAGCGGTATCTCCAAAATATATGATATTTTCATCAGGGAGCTGACGGGCGATCTCTCTCACCACTGTCAGCCCGCCCACTCCGGAATCAAACACGCCCACGGGCGCTGTATTCCTGTTTTCCATACTCACGTTCTGCTCCTTAGATCGCCAGTGATTTTGCAATGTTATACTGATACTCCGAAATCGTTTTCTTCATCGCAAGAGCTTCCTCGATATCATAATCAACAAACTCGCCGTCCTTGTATCCGACTACACGGTTTGTCTTGCCCTGGCAGAGAAGATCCACAGCCATGGCTCCCATGACAGACGCGTATACTCTGTCCTTACACGTCGGGCTTCCGCCGCGCTGCATATGTCCCAGGATCGTTGCTCTCGTCTCAATGCCGGTAGCCGCCTCGATCCTCTTCGCCATATTCATAGAATCTCCGATACCCTCGGCATTGATGATGATATAGTTCTTCTTGCCGCGTTTTTTATTTTCCATGATGTCTTCGATCAGAGTCTTCTCATCAAAATCCTGTTCTTCGGGCATAAGGATACGTTCCGCGCCATTGGCGATACCGCACCACAGAGCCAGGTATCCCGCGTCACGCCCCATAACCTCGATAACACTGCATCTCTCATGAGATGTGGATGTATCACGCACTTTGTCTATCGCTTCCATAGCGGTATTCACCGCTGTATCAAACCCGATCGTGTAGTCTGTACACGCAATGTCCAGGTCGATCGTTCCCGGCACACCGATCGTATTTACCCCCAGGTTCGCCAGCTTCTGAGCTCCCGCAAACGAGCCGTCGCCTCCGATAACTACCAGACCGTCGATGCCGTACTTCTTACAGATCGCCGCTGCCTTCTGCTGTCCTTCCTCTGTGCGCATTGATTTACAGCGGGCAGTCTGGAGGACCGTGCCGCCACGCTGGATTATATCTGACACGTCACGCGCGGAGAGATCGATGATCTCTTCCTTAAGGAGTCCGTGATAGCCTCTGCGGATGCCTCTCACTTTCAGTCCCTTTGAAAGCGCTCTCCTCACAACGGCACGGATCGCAGCGTTCATGCCTGGCGCATCTCCCCCGCTGGTCAGGACACCGATCGTCCGGATGCTGTCCTCGATCTCGTCCAAATATCTTTCTTTGTCAACCATATTGTTCTCTGCCATGATTTTTTCCACCTTTCCTTAAAAGTCAAAGTCAGATAACTGCCAAACCTCAAATTGCGGATTTTTTAACAATTTCGAAATTATTCTACATTATTTAGAAGTGGTTTTCAATAGCTTTTTCCACCACTTTTACCCGGGTCTCCCCAAAATGATTCATCAGCCGGCTCAAAATCTGGGGGCTGATCTGAATATTCCTGTTCCTCGGAAGGCGCTTGATGGCCCGCTCTTTCGCACAGTATATCACGACTTCGTCATCCCCTTCCGAGTCCGCCAGATACCCATACACGATCTGCTCTTCGTCGAGGAAGGCCTCCTTGTCCGGGAACTGAAGCCACAGCTCTTTCTTCGTCCGCTCGAAGGGGATCACCTTCTCACAGATCAGCTTGCTCGCTTTCTCGTCCTCTTCAGACACGCGTCCGCGTATGAATACTTTTCGGTCCACTTCAAGAAACTCCCTGTTGCTCTCATAATCTCTCGGAAACACGACCACTTCGACTGTCCCGAGAAGATCTTCCACCGTGACAAACGCCATCATCTGGTTCGTCCTTGTATGCTTGACCGTCTTATCTGTGATCATCCCTCCGATGATCTCTTTCGCACCGTCGTGCACTTTAGTCTGCCCGGTCTCCTCATCCGGCTGAAAATCCAGCGTAGTGGCAGAAATGACTTTCTTCCACCGTTCCTCATACTCTTCCAGAGGGTGTCCGCTGATGTAGATTCCCAGCACTTCCTTCTCAAACGCGAGCAGATTTTCCTTCGAATACTCTCCCACACCCGGCATCCGGATCTGGAAATCCGACTTCTCCTCCTCACCCACGAGGTCAAAGAGGCTCATCTGGCCGGACATGGAATATTTCTTCTCCTGGTTGACATGGTCAACGATCTGGATATAAATGCTCATGAACTGCTTTCTCGTGCCGCCCAGCATATCCAGGGCCCCAGCTTTAATGAGGCTTTCTATCACCCTCTTGTTAAGGGTTTCCTTCGTTGACATCCGGGTGATGAAATCCTCCAGATTCTGAAACGGTCCAAAGGCCTCCCTCTCTTCGATCACCGCCTGCACGACCGGACGTCCGATGCTCTTGATCGCGGCAAGTCCGTAACGGATATTCCCGCCGTCAACAGAAAAATCCGCCTCCCCTTTGTTGATGTCCGGGGGCAGGATCTGAATATCCATCTGCCGGCAGGTATAGATGTATTCTGCCACCTTGGAAGGATTTTCGATCACAGATGTCATGAGCGCGGCCATAAACTCTACCGGATAATAGTATTTCAGCCATGCCGTCTGATACGCCACTACCGCATAAGCCGCGGCATGGGACTTGTTAAATGCATACTTCGCGAAATCGATCATCTCATCGTAGATCTTATTCGCTGTCTTCTCGTCAATGCCGTTTTTTACGCAGCCCGGGATATTTGTCTCTTCATCTCCGTAGACAAAGATCTGCCGCTCCTTCTGCATGACGTCACCCTTTTTCTTTGACATCGCGCGCCGGAGAAGGTCGCTCCTTCCCAGCGTGTACCCTGCAAGGTCCCGCACGATCTGCATGACCTGCTCCTGATACACGATACATCCATAGGTCGGCTCGAGGATCGGCTCAAGCTGGGGGCAGTCATACATAATGGACGCCGCGTCGTTTTTCCCCCTGATATACTGGGGGATAAAATCCATGGGACCCGGGCGGTACAGAGAGATCCCTGCGATGATATCCTCCAGACTGTGAGGTTTCAGCTCTTTCATGAAGCTCTTCATCCCCGCGCTTTCAAGCTGGAAGATGCCGTCCGTCTTCCCGGTCCCGATGTAGTCCAGTACCTTCTGGTCATCGTAATCGATTTTTTCCATATCGATATCCAGGGCCTTTTTCCTTGCCATCCGCAAGGCATTCTGGATGACAGTCAGCGTCCGGAGCCCCAGGAAATCCATCTTGAGAAGTCCCAGTTCCTCGAGCGTAGTCATAGTAAACTGCGTGGTGATCGTGCCGTCCGCGGCCCGGGAGAGGGGCACATATTCGTCCACGGCTTTCTGGCTGATGACCACCCCCGCCGCATGCATGGAACTGTGTCTGGGCAGTCCTTCCAGACGCTTCGCCATATCAATGAGAGTCTTCACCTGCTCGTCATTTTCATAGGTCTGCCTGAGCTCCGGATTTTCTTTCAGCGCCTTGTCGATCGTAATGTTCAGTTCCTGGGGAACCATCTTGGCGATGGAGTCTACAAAAGCATACGGCAGATCCATGACGCGCCCCACGTCACGGATCACGCCCCGGGCCGCCAGCGTTCCGAAAGTCACGATCTGGACAACCCGATCCTCGCCGTACTTCCTCACCACATAATCGATCACTTCCTGCCTGCGCTCAAAGCAGAAATCCACGTCAATATCGGGCATGGACACACGCTCCGGGTTCAGAAAACGCTCAAACAGGAGCTGATACCGGATCGGATCAATGGTCGTGATACCCAGGCTGTAGGAAACAATGCTTCCCGCTGCCGAGCCGCGTCCCGGTCCCACTGCAATGCCGTGATCTTTGGCGTATTTGATAAAATCCCATACAATGAGGAAATAGTCCACATACCCCATATTTTTGATCGTGTCCAGCTCATAAGCAAGCCGCTCCTTCAGTTCCTCTCCTGGTGCGTCGTACCGCTTTTCCAGTCCCTCATAACAGAGCTTCTGGAGGTATTCCCAGGAAGTCATTCCGTCCGGCACATCATATTTCGGGAGCTTTGTAACGCCGAATTCGATCTCCACATGGCACCGGTCCGCGATCCTCTGCGTATTCTCAAGCGCCTGCCGGGCATAGGGGAAGAGTTGCTCCATCTCTTCCGGGGATTTCACATAATACTGACCGCCCTCGTAGCGCATCCTGTTTTCATCTTCCAGTTTTTTCCCAGTCTGGATGCAGAGAAGGATATCATGGGGCTTTGCGTCTTCCGCGTATGTGTAGTGGACGTCGTTCGTCACCACCAGCCCGATCCCTGTCTCCTGGGACAGCTTAAGGATCTGCTGGTTTGCCATCCCCTGAGCGGGGATGCCGTGGTCCTGGAGTTCGAGGAAAAAGTTATCCTCCCCAAATATATCCCTGTACTCAAGCGCGGTCTTCTTTGCCTCGTCATAAAGTCCTTTCACGATATAGCGCTGGACCTCTCCTGCGAGACACGCGCTCAGCGCTATGATCCCTTCGCGATGCTCTCTCAGAAGTTCTTTATCCACACGGGGCTTGTAATAGTATCCCTCCACAAACCCTTTTGATACGATTTTCATGAGATTGGCATAGCCTTTATCATTCTCCGCGAGGAGAACGAGGTGATAATAGCGGTCCTCCCCGCCTGTCACTTCACGGTCAAAACGTGAATTGGGCGCTACATAGACCTCGCAGCCCAGGATCGGGTTGATCCCCTGACGCCGGGCTTCCCGGTAAAAATCGATCACGCCGTACATCACTCCGTGATCGGTGATGGCAGCGCTGTCCATCCCAAGCTCTTTTACTCTGGAAACATATTCCTTTATCTTATTGGAGCCATCCAGCAGACTGTATTCTGTATGGACGTGCAAATGTACAAAACTCATCTCTCACCTCAGCTAAAACAAAAGGGCCGCTCCCTTTACGGAAACTGCCCTTGTCATTCTGTCCTGTGCCTGCACGGAATGATCACTCCGCGCCTTCCGCCATAAACCGGATCAGCTTATCTGCATCTTCTTTCTCATATGCAATAACCTCCAGTTCCGGGATTTCCCCATTGGAGAAAATGCTTGCCATGGAAACATATTGGGACAGCTTGGACTTCAGATTCAGCCTGTCTCCCTCGCCTGTCACCAGCTCTACCTTTCCCCCGCAGGAATTAACAACTTTGAAAAAGCCTTCTATATCCGTGATATTCTGAACTTTCATTACATGTTCTCCGTTTTTACATGCTTTTCTTTTATTGAAGGACGGACGGTCTCCGACAGCCTGTCCGCTCCTAATGCTTATTATAACCGTTTTTACCGGGATTGCAAGATTTTCCCCTGATTTTCATCAATGATGATCCTGCCCTGTTTCAACAGCCTTCCGACAGCGCGCTTAAAGGCTGCTTTGCTCATGCCAAATTCCGCTTTGATGCGCTCCGGCTCTGCCTTGTCCGTAAAAGGAAGGAATCCTCCGTTCTTTCTGATCTGTTCCATGATCTGGCCTGCGTCAGCGTCCATCTGCTCCGGGATCTTGCCACGCACGCTTAGATCAAGCTTTCCGTCCGGCTTAACCCCTGCCACGCGCGCTTCCACCTGCTGCCCGATATACATCCTGCCATAAACTTCTCTTCGGGGGATCAGGGCGGAATACAGATCATCCACTGCCACGAATACACCGAACTCCCTGCTGATACCATACACAGTACCTGTGACTATGTCGTCCTTTTTGTAAGGAGAATCTGTTTTCAGCAGAGGGTGTACCTTCATCGTCGCGCACAGCCGCCCGCTCTTGTCCACATAAAGGCTGACAAGGCAGCGGTCCCCTTTTTCCACCTTTACCGTCTGTTCCTTAAAGGGGAGAAGCAGCTCCTTCTCCAGCCCCCAGTCAAGAAAGGCTCCTATACGCCCCACATCCGCAACCTCAAGCACTGCCAGTTTCCCGACAGTGATTTTGGGTTCCTTCGTGGTGGCGATCATGCGGTCCGAGGAATCCTTATAGAGGAACACTTCCACCGGGTCTCCCACGTCGATCCCCTCCGGCACCTGCTTTTTCGGGAGCAGCACCCGCTCCTCATCACTTCCGAGGTACACGCCGAAGTCCACGATCTTGACCACGGTCAGCACCTGTTTCTCTCCTAATTTCATATCAACTGATCTCCTGTCTCCGTTTTGGGCCTTTCCCTGCCTGTCAGGATCCTCCCGGTATTTTCATCTCACTCTAATCTAAAGTATCAGGGGAAGAATGTCAATGTCCTGCTTTATTTCCGTCCCGGCTGTGCCGAACAGGCGGATCGTGCCGTACTCGCCGTCAAATCCCGGGGTACACTCCACCTGTCCTTCCCTGAGCCGCCGTACGCCCTCTGCGATCCTCGCACCGGATACCCGCCGGATATCCTCGATCGGACATGTTCTCAGTATCTCAAACTCCGCGCCCAGCTCTGAAAGCATATGCATATACTCTTTCTGCGCCTTTTTACTTGCGGCAGAGCAGCCCATAGAAGCGGCAATCACTTCCTGAAGCGGTACAAGATTCTCAAACGCTTTCGCTCGCACATATCCTTCCGGCCGGTCAGCAAGATCCTCCACCCGGTGGGATACGCCGATCGTGATCCTGCGCCCGCACACCGGGCAAACTCCGTTGTATTTCATTGTATCAGAAGGGGACAGGCAGAGACTGCACTTCCTATGCCCATCCATATGGTATTTCCCTTCCTCCGGGAAAAATTCGATGGTGCCATACAACCCTTTTCCCATCTGTATCGCCTGCGAAAGCCCTTCATAGGACATAGGGATATCCAGAAGGTTTGCCTCCCGCCCCAGCTTTGCGGGGGAGTGTGCGTCCGAATTCGAAATAAGCCGGAACCGGTCCAGCGCGGACACTCTCCAGTTCATGGGCGGATCGGAAGACAGCCCCGTCTCCACGGCATGGATATACGGAGTCAGATCCCCAAAACACTCCTCCACTGTATCAAACCCTGAGAATGCGCCAAACATTGAAAAATGCGGCGTCCAGATGTGCGCAGGCACATATATCGACAAAGGGCAGATCTCCAGTATGATCTCCAGAAGATCATGGCAGTCCAGACCGAGGATCGGACGCCCGTCAGAATGGATATTTCCGATCTGTTCCAGTTTAGCTGCTATCCGCTCTGCATCTTCAAGCCCTGGGAGGATGATCACGCTGTGGACCTTTCTCACCTTCTCATTCTTCTTATAGATGGAACTGATCTCACCGGTAACGACAAAGCGGGGAATCATCTCTCCTGGCACGCTGTCGTCTCTGATCCGGTATTCTTCCTTCAGCACATACAGACCATCCTCCGCGGGCGTCAGCTTCTCTGCCAGTTCCTCCCTCCATGCCGGGTGGGTAAAGTCGCCTGTGCCAACGATATGGATACCCTTTCTTCTCGCCCAGAGATCCAGATGCTCGGGCGTACACTCCTTGCTGGTCGCCCGGGAATACCGGGAATGGATGTGCAGATCCGCTATGTACATATTATGCCACCTTCTCTTTCTTCTACTTTTCTCTGTGCGTCAGCTTTCCATCAATACTGTCCCGCATATGCGCTTTCCTTGCGCAGCAGCTCTTCCATCTTCATATAGCTCACTCCTATCTCTTCACTCAACTTGATCTGGTGAATCTTTTTATGCAGATGCTTCAAACGCTTGTCACAGTCCTCAGGCACGCTCTCTTCGCTGCTCTTTTCCACATAATGCAGGAAATCGATCAGAGGCTTGTCCACCCCACGTTCATCTTTTCCTTTGGTATTAAAAATGATCTTCTGGCATTCATCACCCATGACCAGATCCGGGATCTCTTTACACCGATTGTCAAATGTATATCGGTATAACCCATATCCAAAGAGGGCAAACCCGCAGATCACAACAATATACGCCGGCTTTAACCCATCAAATCCACGTTCCCCGCTTTTTAGCATGGGCGCGTCGATCAATGCCTGATAAAATCTTGTGCGTTTCGGGATATTTCCCTCATTGCGTTTCTGCATTTCTACGTCAAACACCTGTCCAAGATCATCTTCCACATAGAAGTCCATTCGTATCCCGCGGCTGCCCGGAAGGTTGTGGATTACTTTCTGTCCTTCTTTCCACGCAATGCTCCGGATCGTAATGCCCAGTGACAGCTCAATAATGATTTTGCACACCTCCAGATCCACAGTCACGGCGTCAAACAGGAAATCATCCATAAGATTCAGCTTCTGCAGGGATGCAAGGACACTTTCAGGATCATACATCTGCATATTCAGTTTTGTTTTTTCTTCCATAAGCTCTTCTCCTTTGATTATAGTATTTTTAGCTGTGATTTACAATAAACAGATTCCATTCCTCACTCCTTTCCTGTATTTCACATCGTACACCTGTGAATATCGGCTGATTCAGCCTTGAATATAAAGATGAATTTGAAACTGATATTTTGATCCCCATGACCAGGAATCAGGTGGACTTCATCATAACATACCAGAGCAGAAAAACTATGGGCAGTTTTGCTCAAACCACCCATAGCAATTTTGTACATTCTGCAGTTTTAATATTATATGAAAAATAGGCCGCCATGATATTCCATCAGACGATTTCTTTCACTGAACTGATATTATCGATCCGTAGTATTTTTACTACTGTCTTCTTTTTCTGTCTGCATGAAAGCATGATCCACTCGTCATCCACGTCAAGCAGAATGCCCTTTTCGCTGTACATAATATCGATGTATGGAAGAGGTTCTTTTACAACGATCTCACAATTTTTCCCTTTATATTCCGGCAGAAAAGGGCTCCAGGAAAATTTTTGTTTTCCTTGTTCTTTCCCTTTTTTATTTTCCCAAATAATATAGATCAAAAGACCGATCAGCACAATCAACAAAAAAACGACCTTCCATATTCCCCCTCTTCAAATCTGATTCCATGTATCTTAGACAGGTCAACCAGCCTCTGCGCGGTTTCCTTTTGGAATATAGTCCCTTCTTTTCTACGGGTATATTCAATCTTTATCCAAGTCCCATTCACATCAAGTATTTTAACCCGGATATTGCCAGAAGCATCCTCCTCCGCCCCATCCCAAAGCAGTACATCCCAGTCTGAGCAGTCCAGAATACAAATCCTCCCAATCGCTTTTTTCAGCACATGGGTATCTTTTTCTTTCTGATTTTCTGCCATACTCCTCACTTCATTTCCAACCAGATCATCCAGACTGATCTTATATATCCGCGCAAGCTCGTACGCTTTATCCAAAGCAGGCGCCCCCTGACCGGATTCCCAGTTCGAGATCGTCTGCCTGCTGACGGACAGCATGTCAGCGATCTCCTGCTGACTGTATCCGTGCTTTTTTCTCAATTCCATCAGGTTATGTCCAAGCATAAAATTTCTCCTTCAAAGTCACATTCTCTTAATTATTTCTTTTTCCCGCCTGTATCGTAGCAGATAACTCTGCCCAATACCAGCAAATCTGCTTAGAACATAGGTAAATTTCTTTGACATTCTTCTGCTTTCCCCTCATATACTGTTAAAAACGGTATGGAATCAGTATATACTGACGCAAGGTATCCCATGAGTAATTACTATCCATTTATAAACACGCCGCTCCCCTATGCCTATGACGCGCTGGAGCCCTATATCGATGAGAAGACGATGCACCTTCACCACGACAGGCATCTCCAGACTTACATCGACAACCTGAACAAACTTCTGGAAGAAAATCCTTCCCTTCAGCAATTTTCTCTGGAAGAACTCCTGACCCGCTGGTGCCGCCTCCCCCAGCACCTCCAGGTTTCGGTACGCAACAATGCCGGAGGCGTGTTTAATCACCGGTTTTATTTTGACAGCATGAAAAAACCGGGCTCACCCTGTCAGGCGTCCCGGCTCTTCGGAGAAATGTCTCTCCAGTTTAAAAGTCCCGAAGATTTTAAATCTCAGTTTAAAGAAGCTGCCCTGTCCGTATTCGGCTCAGGTTATGCATGGCTTGTCTCCCACGGAGGGAGGCTTAAGATCATCACTACCGCCAATCAGAACACATCGCCTCTGAACAGCATGACGCCCCTCCTGACCATCGATGTGTGGGAACACGCATATTATCTGAAGCATTACAATGTGCGCGCCGCCTACATTGACGACTGGTTCCATGTGATTAACTGGGAAGTCGTGGAAGAACGGTTTCTGGTCTCATTGGGTTTATGACTCCGGCAGGCTTCTGCTCTATTCCCTTCCGCCCTTGATCATATGCCGGATCGCCTGTTCCAAGAACTTGGCACACCCGGGCACCTCTCTGTCATAATAGAGGCTAAATCTCTCATCTGCAATGTACAGATCTGCCATTGCCCGGTGTGCTTCTTCCGTATACTTTTTCCACGTCATCCCAAGCCACTCCTTGTGAAGGTTACGATTCTCTGCGCCTCTCCACTGTCCGTGCTGCTCCCTGCTGACACAGCCTCTTCCAGCCTGGTCCGGATCTCGTTTCCCAGGCTCTGGAATCTCTCCCAGTCCTCTTCAGACATGTTGAGGATTTTCTTCTGCGCTGCGTCTACCTCCTCATCGCCATACTTGTTCCGGGCTTCCCCGCCGTACAGTTCCTCTTGTTCTTTTACCGTGCGCTGCTTAAAAGCCTCAAATTTCTCCTGATCGCTCATCCTGCACTCTCCTTTCATTGACATAATGGAACGCCGTACCATGCAGATCAGGGCTTCTGTGTGTTCTTTCTGTTCTTCTAACACCCTGAGATGCGCCTCCAGCGCACCCAGGATATCAAAGTCTTCCTCATAAATGATCTGTCGGATGCGGCTCAAGTCCAGTCCCCGCTCCCTGTAAAACAGGATCTGCTGCAGCAGATTTACTTCCCGCTCTCCATAAAAGCGGTATCCGGCTTCATTTACACAGGAAGGCTTTAGCAGCCCTTCCCTGTCATAATAGCGCAGAGTGCGTGCACTCACTCCCGCCAGCTCGGCCAGTTCTCCGATACTGTACATCACAGCCACCTCCTCTTTCCGGCGTCCTCAGGATGTATGATAATGGTTGACGCAGCGTCAAAGTCAACACTCCTATTAAATATTTTTACATTTCTTTTTTCCAGTATTCACAGCCCGGATTAACACTGCTCCTGTCACATCCGCCAGTGCCCACCCGATGGGGATCGCCCACCAGATCGCTCCCACACCGAAGGCAGGAGCGCATGCATAGGCCAGCGCCACTCTGGTCCCGAGAGAGATCACGGTCAGCAGCAGAGAGATCTTCGGCTTCTCCACAGCCCGGAAATATCCGTACAGCAGGAACAAAATACCGATGCCGCAGTAGCATGCTCCCTCGATCTGGAGATATCCCGCTCCGATATTGATGATCTCCGTCTCTCCCGGTGAGATAAAGATTCCCATGAGCTGGCGCGCAAGCAGGAATACTACAGCGGATGCCGCAAGGCAGAACAACAGCACAACAACCACCGCGCTTTTCGACCCCTTCCTGATCCTGTCCTTTTTCCCGGCCCCATAATTCTGCGAGATAAAGATGGAATAGGCATTTCCGAATTCCTGTGCCGGCATATACGCCAGCGTATCGATCTTCACGCCCGCCGCAAACGCGGCCATGACCGCGGTGCCGAAGCTGTTCACGAGCCCCTGGACCATGAGGATCCCGAAATTCATGACCGACTGCTGTACTCCGGTCGCACCAGAATAAGAAAAGATTTCCCCCAGCATCCCTCCGTTTACACGCAGTTCCTCCCGCTTCAGGCGCAGCATAGTCTCTCTTGCAAAGCTGTAAACAGCAATGCCGATCCCCGAAATGATCTGGGCAAGGACAGTGGCTATGGCGGCGCCTTCTACGTTCCATTCAAAAACAGCCACAAACACATAGTCCAGACCGATGTTCAGCACGGTGCTGACACCGAGGAATACCAGAGGAGTCACCGAATTTCCCACCGAGCGCAGCAGGAAGGCAAAATAATTATAGAGGAAGATGAACGGAAGTCCGAACAGGATGATCCACATATAGTCATACATCATATCATACACATCCAAAGGAATCTGCATCAGCCTGAGGACAGGATGAAGGAAGGCAAAAGACACCGCGGTCAAAAGCACCGTGATTCCCAGGATCAGGACAAAGGACGACACCATATATTCCTTCATCTTCCGGATATCCCTGCGCCCATAGCAGATGGAAAACAGCGCGCCGCCGCCCATGCACATGCCTGTGATGATGGAGGTCAGGAAGGTCATGAGCGTATAGGCGCTGCCCACGGCCGCAAGAGCTCCCGATCCCACAAACTTTCCTACGATCCAGGTGTCTGCCAGGTTGTAGCACTGCTGCAGCACATTTCCCAATATCATGGGGACAGCAAAAAGGAGCATGGTGGATGTCACGTTCCCCATTGTCAGATCACGCTTCTGTGGCTGCCGCACCACTGTTTTGTCTTCCATTGACTTTCCCTGTACTGCCTTCTCATCCGGCGTACTCCGCTCTGCCATCTGCCATGCTCCTATTTTTTCAATTACCTGTTCTGTTTTACAGTTCTGAACGTGTCCCCTACATGCTCACGCTGTCGATCTTTTTCAGCTCCTCCTCCGTGAACTGCGTATTCTCGATCGCTTTGATATTATCCAGCACCTGCTCCGGCTTTGACGCTCCTATCAGCACACTTGTCACAGCGCCGTCCTTCAACACCCAGCTCAGAGCCATCTCAGCAAGAGTCTGTCCCCTGCCTGCCGCGATCCCATTGAGATTTCGGATCTGCTGCAGACGCTCCTCTGTAAGGGCTTCTGCCTGGAGAAATCTTCCATCCGTCCGTATCCTGCTGTCAGCCGGGATGCCGTTCAGGTAACGGTTGGTCAGCAGTCCCTGTGCCAGCGGGCTGAACGCAATGATGCCCTTCCCTGTCTCTGCTGCCGCATCCTTCAGCCCATTTTTCTCGATCGTGCGGTCAAAGACAGAATAGCGGTTCTGATTGATGATAAACGGACAGCGAAGGTCCTCCAGTATGGCCGCCGCTTTTTTCATGGTCGCTCCGTCATAATTGGACAGCCCCGCATACAGCGCCTTTCCGGATGCCACTGCATGAGCCAGGGCGCCCATTGTCTCTTCCAGAGGCGTCTCCGGATCCATCCGGTGATGATAGAAAATATCCACATACTCCAGCTCCATCCTCTTCAGGCTCTGGTCAAGGCTGGCAAGAAGATATTTCCTGCTGCCCCAGTCCCCATAAGGGCCCTCCCACATCGTATAGCCTGCCTTTGTGCTGATAATGAGCTCGTCTCTGTACTGTCCCAGGTCTTCTTTTAAGATCCTGCCGAAATTCTTCTCCGCGCTTCCCGGCGCCGGTCCATAATTATTCGCAAGATCAAAATGGGTGATCCCATTGTCAAATGCTGTAAAACAGATCTGTCGCATATTCTCATACACCCCGGTATCGCCGAAATTGTGCCACAGACCAAGAGAGATGGCTGGAAGCTTCAGCCCGCTTCTTCCACTCCTGTTGTAATCCATTGTTCCATATCGTTTTTCTGATGCTCCGTACATAGAATAAATCCTCCTTCCAACTTCATATACCCTGTTCCTCAAATATCTCCCGGAATCTCAGCGCCTCTGCCATCGTATTTTTCCAGCCAAACCGATTCAGGTCCGCCTGCCAGCCGTCTTCTGTCCAGTGCACTTCGATGCCTTCCGCTTCCATCAGCCTTCTCTGCGTATCTTCTGTCTCAAACGCGGCTGCTCCGGTTAAGATGCCCCGGGCATTCACCACCCGGTGAGCCGGGATTCCCTCCCCTAGCCTTTCTCTGTTTAGTGCATAGCCCACCTGCCTGGCATTCTTCGGTTTTCCGCAAAGCAGCGCGATCTGCCCATAGGTAGCTGCCTTCCCATAAGGGATTGCAAGGCAGACGATGCGTGCGCGTTTATAAAAGTTCATCATTTTCTCCTTCACATTTTCTGTCTTTGCCGGGGAACAAAACACACTTTAAAAAGTGTAACACTGCCGTATAGGAAATACAAGCTTAATTTCTCCTCTCCTCTTTCTCACAAAACGTGCTATACTGTCTTTCAAAGAACCATATATATCATACTGTCATCCGGAGGTAAGAACATGAATACAAGACCTGTTTTCCATGGAAGCGACATTGAGAAAATCTGTGAATACTATCACCTGAAAAAAGAGGATATCACCAACTTCGGAGCAAACGTTAATCCGCTCGGACTGTCAGATTCCGTAAAGAAAGCGCTTGCCTCCCGTCTGGATGTTCTTTCCTCCTATCCGGACAGAGAGTATACTTCTCTCAGAAATGTCCTGTCTGCATACTGCCGCATTCCGGCTGACTTCATCCTTCCCGGGAACGGCTCCAGCGAGCTGATCTCCCTGCTCATTGATGCCCGGACGCCAAAGCATACGCTTATCCTGGGCCCAACCTATTCCGAGTATTCTCGAGAGCTCTCATTTTCCGGAACCACACAGGAATACTACCCCCTGAAGGAGGATCTGGACTTTGCGCTGGATGTAGATGATCTTTGCACTGTCCTTGATAAAGGGGGATATGATTTTCTCATTCTCTGCAATCCGAACAATCCGACCTCGTCGGCAATCCTGCATGATGATATGGAACGCCTTCTCACATTCTGCACAAAGAAAAATGTGTTTGTTATGGTCGATGAGACCTATGTGGAATTCGCTCCTGACATGGATGATGTCACCGCCGTGCCGTTCACGCAAAGATTCACCAATCTGTGCGTGCTCCGTGGCGTGTCCAAATTTTTTGCGGCTCCGGGCATGCGCCTTGGATATGCTGTGACCGGAAACCAGGATTTCCTCAGAAGGATGAAAGAAAAGCAGATTCCCTGGTCTTTGAACAGCGTCGGCGCCTTTGCCGGTGAACTGCTGTTTCAGGATAACGGTTATATTGACCGGACACGGCAGCTCATACTGTCCGAGCGCAGGAGGATATTTGATGCGTTATCGCAGCTAGCTTCATATAAGGTTTTTCAGCCATATGCCAATTTCCTGCTGCTGAAAATCTTAAAAGAAGGAAAGACCGCTTTTGATGTGTTCGAAACTTGCATCAAAAACGGTCTTATGATCCGCGACTGCTCCTCTTTCCAATGTCTGGATGGGGAGTTCATCCGGTTCTGTATTATGTTGCCGGAAGATAATTCCCGGCTGCTGGAAGTGCTGGAGAAGCTGTGATCAGCAGATTTCAGCCCCTGTCGGCATCTCTTTCTCCGGCACCATCAGGGACAGATTCCCCTCAGCATCCTCCGCACAGAGCAGCATTCCTTCCGACAGTACGCCAGCCAGCTTTGCAGGCTTCAGATTCACAAGCACCATGACCTTCTTTCCCACCATCTCTTCCGGCTTGTAATATGCCTTGATGCCGGATACGATCTGCTTCACCTGGCTTCCGATCTTCACCTGGGAGCAGAGGAGCTTTTTAGACTTCTTCACTTCCTCACAGGCAATAATTTCTCCTACCTGGAACTGCATCGTCCCGAACTGCTCAAATGTGATCTCATCCTTTGCCCCAATGTCGATCACTGCTTCTTTTTTCGCCGCCGCGCTGTCTGATGACTCACTGTCAGCCACAGGCGGATGCAGTTCTTCCACTTTCTTCATCACTTCTTCCAGGTCAAGTCTCTGGAACAGAATCTCCGGTTTTTCTGTCACATGACCACCGCCAAGCTGATCCAGGATCTTCCTGCTGGTGGACGGCATAAAGGATTCCAGGAGCACAGCCCCTGCGGAAATTCCCTCGATCAGGTTCCAGAGCACAGTCTCCAGACGGTCTTTCTTCTCCTCAGCCTTCGCCAGCACCCACGGCATGGTCTCATCGATATATTTATTGCAGCGTTTGAACAGGTTAAAGATCTCCGTGATCGCATCTGCCACTCGCAGCTCATTCATCCTGGCTTCCACTTCCTTCGGCATGTTCTCGATGACCGCTTTCAGGTCCGAATCCGCTTCTTCCGCGGTGCCCTTGTCTGTCACTGTACCACCGAAATATTTATTGGCCATGGAAACAGTACGGTTCACCAGATTTCCAAGCGTATTTGCCAAGTCAGAGTTCAGGCGCTCCACCATCAGCTCCCAGGTGATCACGCCGTCATTATCAAACGGCATCTCATGGAGCACAAAATATCGCACTGCATCCACACCGAAGAAATCGACCAACTCATCCGCATAGAGTACATTTCCTTTTGACTTGCTCATCTTTCCGTCGCCCTGAAGCAGCCACGGATGTCCGAATACCTGCTTCGGAAGAGGCAGCCCGAGCGCCATCAGGAAGATCGGCCAATAGATCGTATGGAAACGGATGATGTCCTTTCCGATCAGGTGCAGGTCCGCGGGCCACAGTTTCTCAAACTGCTCCGTGCTGTTCCCATCCGCGTCATATCCGATCCCGGTGATATAGTTGGTCAGAGCGTCCAGCCACACATAAGTCACATGCTTCGGGTCAAAGTCAACCATAATGCCCCACTTGAAAGAAGTCCTGGACACACACAGATCCTGAAGCCCGGGGAGGAGGAAGTTATTCATCATCTCATTCTTCCTGGAAACCGGCTGGATGAACTCCGGATGGGTGTTAATGTGCTCGATCAGGCGGTCCGCATACTTGCTCATCTTGAAAAAATATGCTTCCTCCCTGGCCGGCTGCACCTCCCTGCCGCAGTCCGGGCACTTGCCGTCCACGAGCTGAGATTCTGTAAAGAATGACTCGCACGGCGTGCAGTACATTCCCTCATAATAGCCTTTATAAATGTCCCCCTGGTCGTAAAGCTTCTTGAAGATCTTCTGTACCTGTTTCTCATGGTCTGCATCTGTTGTGCGGATAAATTTGTCATAAGACGTATCCATCAGATCCCAGATCCTCTTGATCTCCTCGGATACATTGTCCACAAACTCTTTCGGAGTAATGCCTGCCTCCTGGGCCTTGAGCTCAATCTTCTGGCCATGTTCGTCTGTTCCGGTCTGAAAGAACACGTCATATCCCTGACTCCTCTTATAACGCGCTATCGCATCCGCGAGCACTATCTCATAGGTGTTGCCAATGTGCGGCTTGCCTGATGTATAGGCAATCGCGGTCGTAATATAATACTTCTGTTTCTCTGACATATCATTCCCTCTCTTTCCTGTTCTGCCGCGCATAAATCCTGCGCGCCGCAATGATCCGGGCCGCATGATGTGCAGCCAATCATGACATGACGAAAAAATCCCGCCTTCTTAACATGTAAGAAGACGGGGCATCACCGTGTTACCACTTCTCTTCGCCTCTCCCTCACGGAAAAGGCCTCAGCGAGTGCCTGTGCCGCACTCTCCCGCTGTAAAGGGCGGATCCTTCGCAGCCTTGCCATGGATAATGAATGGGACTCTATAGTTCATGCCCATAGTTCGGTGCGCTGCTCGGAAGCCATGTTCGTCTGCTTTCCATCCGTCCCTCTCAGCATCGGACGCAGCTGCTCTCAGCCGACACCCTCCGGGATTTCTCTGTAAAATGTCCGGCAGACTACTCTCTTCGTCATTGCTTTTAGAAATATTGTCCGATCTTTGTGATCTGTAAAAAAGTTAGCATATGGTATGGGAAATGTCAAGCGGGGCGGCATTTTCATCCTCAAACCATTGAAAACGTATCTAAGTGCTCCTGGATCATCCCCGAATTTACCCATTTTTTCAACAAACAAGAAACGGTATTATATAAATGCTGCTCATCAATCGCCTGGTATGCCCTTACATCATGTACAAGCTCCTGTGCAGAAAACTCCTCCCTTGGTTTCAAAAATTATATCACTCTGCTTTTTCCGTGTCAATCTTATATAGAAACAATAAATTTAAAGTTTTTAATCAATAAATT
>DWYM01000053.1 GCA_019118665.1 Candidatus Mediterraneibacter intestinipullorum | reverse complement strand
TGAACGATGCCCTGACGGTTGACGATCTGGTGGCGCTCACAATGGAGACCGGAAAATACGGCGTAGACTGTATGGCGCTTCTTGACAAGGCAAACACAGAGGCATACGGAAATCCTGAGATCACCACAGTCAAGCTTGGCGTGGAAGACCGCCCGGGCATCCTCATCTCCGGACACGACTTAAGAGACCTGGAGATGCTGCTGGAACAGACCCAGGGAACAGACGTGGATGTATATACCCACTCAGAAATGCTCCCCGGACACTACTATCCCAAATTCAAGAAATATAAAAACTTTATCGGCAATTATGGGAATGCGTGGTGGAAACAAAAAGAAGAATTTGAGACCTTCCACGGCCCCATCCTTATGACGACCAACTGCATCGTCCCGCCCCTGGACAGCTACAAGGACCGCATGTACACGACCGGAGCGGCAGGCTATCCCGGCTGCACATACATTGAGGAGGACGAGAACGGAAGAAAAGATTTCTCTGCCATCATCAAACATGCGAAACGCTGCTCCGCTCCCGCCCAGCTCGAGGAAGGCGAGATCGTTGGAGGCTTTGCCCACGCACAGGTACTCGCACTTGCGGACAAGGTAGTGGATGCTGTGAAATCCGGCGCCATCAAGAAATTTGTGGTCATGGCAGGGTGTGACGGCAGGGCGAAATCACGGAGCTACTATACGGATTTTGCCAAAGCTCTGCCAAAGGATACCGTCATCCTGACAGCCGGATGCGCCAAATACAAATACAACAAGCTGGACTTAGGAGATATCGGAGGCATCCCACGAGTTCTGGATGCCGGACAGTGTAATGATTCCTACTCTCTTGCAGTGATCGCCCTGAAATTAAAGGAAGTTTTCGGACTTGATGACATCAACGATCTGCCCATCATCTACAATATCGCATGGTATGAGCAGAAAGCGGTCATCGTGCTTCTGGCGCTTCTGTATCTGGGTGTTAAAAATATCCATCTCGGACCTACTCTTCCTGCCTTTCTCTCTCCAAATGTGGCAGACACTCTGGTCCAGAACTTTGGGATCGCCGGTATCGGCACTGTGGAAGAAGACATGAAATTATTCTTCGGAGCATAATGAAACGCCCAAAGGAACGGTGGAGTCATCGTTCCTTCGGACATCAAATACAGGACCATGCAGGCAGACAAGCCCGCATGGTCCTGTAAATATTTTACCTCATGTAAATGCTTAGTTGTTGATCAGTTTATCCTCATCACTCCAGCTGTACAGCTTTCTGATTTCTTCTCCGATCTTCTCTGAAGGATGCTCAGCAGCAAGTTTTCTCATAGCGCGGAAGTGTGCCTGGCCTCCTGCCTCTGACATGTCGAGCAGGAAATCTTTCGCGAAGGTACCATCCTGGATATCGCAGAGGATCTTCTTCATCGCCTTCTTTGTATCCTCTGTGATGATCTTCGGCCCTGTGATATAGTCACCGTATTCTGCTGTGTTGGAGATGGAGTATCTCATTCCCGCAAATCCGGACTGATAGATCAGGTCCACGATCAGCTTCATCTCATGGATACACTCAAAGTAAGCATTTCTCGGGTCATATCCCGCTTCCACCAGAGTCTCAAAACCTGCCTGCATCAGCGCGCACACACCACCGCAAAGGACTGCCTGCTCACCGAAGAGGTCTGTCTCTGTCTCCGTGCGGAAGGTGGTCTCAAGGATACCGGCTCTCGCTCCGCCGATGGCAAGACCGTATGCCAGCGCCTTGTCAAGCGCTTTGCCTGTGTAATCCTGCTCTACCGCCACCAGACACGGTGTCCCCTTGCCGGCCTGGTACTCGCTTCTTACTGTATGTCCCGGAGCCTTCGGAGCGATCATCGTGACGTCAACGTTTGCCGGCGGCACAATCTGTCCGAAATGAATGTTGAATCCGTGAGCAAACATGAGCATGTTGCCCTCTTCCAAGTTTGGCTCGATATCGTTCTTATATAATGCAGCCTGTTTCTCGTCATTGATCAGGATCATGATGATGTCCGCTTTCTTTGCCGCCTCAGCAGCTGTGTACACCTCAAATCCCTGTGCCACAGCCTTATCCCATGAACGGCTTCCCTCATAAAGTCCGATGACTACATTGCATCCTGACTCCTTTAAGTTCAGCGCGTGGGCGTGTCCCTGGCTTCCGTAGCCGATGATCGCGATGGTCTTTCCCTCCAGAAGGGAAAGGTTACAATCTTCCTGATAATAAATTTTTGCTGCCATTTTACATTCCTCCTAAAAATCATTAAAGTCTGCCGGAACCGCCGGCAATCTATGTATAGTGAAAGGTTCTGGCCTCTTACTATCCTTTTTCTCCTCTTTTTATCTCTGCGTGTCAGCCCTGACAGACGCTCCCGGGGATGTTTCAGAGATATGCCACATCACTGCTCCCCCTGGAAAGACCGGTGATGCCTGTTCTCGCAAGCTCCAGTATCTCGTACCCCTTCAGAAGATTCAGAAAAGCTTCCAGCTTGCTCTGTGTCCCTGTGAGCTCCACGATGAGAGAATCCTCCTCCACATCCACGATCTTGGCCCGGAAAATGTCCGCCACAGAGATGATCTCTCCTCTCTGGGCCGCAGTGGCGCGAAGCTTCACCATGATCAGCTCCCGGCACACGGATTCGCCGTCCTTTAATACTTTGATGTCAACTACATCTTCAAGTTTTCTGACCTGCTTCTCTATCTGGGACAGGATCAGTTCATCTCCGGATGACACCACTGTGATCCTTGTAAATCTCGGATCAGCCGTCATGCCTGCGGTGATGCTGTCGATGCTGTATCCGCGGCGGCTGAACAGACCGGATATCCGGCTTAAGACGCCGGGATTATTGTCTACGAGCAATGAAAATACCTGCTTTCTCATTGTGTTCTCCTTTTCTCACTCAAAAAACAGAGTGCAATCTGTTTTGTCTTTTATCATATTACCAAGTGTACATTTTTTTGTCAAGCTGTTACGATGATTTTTATACGCACTTCCCCGCACGGTTCTCCTATCCCTGCTCCTCTATCCTCTCCGCCAGATCATTCAGGTACACCCACCGTTCCATCTTCTCGTCCAGATCACCCCGGACTTTCTCCTGCTCTTCCAGCAGTTCTTTCAGCTTTACAGAGTTGGTGGCGTTCGCCTCGATCTGTCTCTCAATGCTGTCCAGTTTTTCTTCAAGAGAGGCAATGTCATCATCGATGGTCTCATATTCCCTTTGCTCCTTATAAGAAAACTTCAGCTTCTGGGGCTGGTCCTGTTTCCAGTCCTTACTGCTCTTTCCGGTGGCGGTCTGCGCGGCTTTCCCAATCTTTTCATTTTTTCCGGCATCCTCTGCCCCATCGTCTGATGCCATCCTCTTTTTCTTTGCTTCCAGATAGTCCGTATATCCGCCCTCATACTGGGTCACATGTCCGTTCCCATCCATCTCCAGGATCCGATCCGCGATATTGTCCAGGAAATACCGGTCGTGGGAGACTGCGATAACGATACCCGAAAAAGAGTTTAGATAGTCCTCAAGGATCGTCAGGGTGGGGATATCCAGGTTGTTTCCTGCCTCGTCCAATAGCAGGACATTGGCATTCTCCGCCAGGACGCCAAGGAGATAAAGGCGCCGCTTTTCTCCGCCCGAGAGTTTGCCGATGGGTACATACTGCATATCCGGCGTGAACAGAAACCGCTCCAGCAGGGAAGAGGCACTGATCTCCCCGTCTGTTGTGGTAATGTATTCCGCAATATCCTTTACATAATCAATGACCCTCTGTGCGTCATCCATATGCTGCTCTTCCTGCCCGAAATACCCGATCCTGACAGTCTCACCGACCTCAATCTTTCCTGAATCCGGCTCCACCAGCCCGGCAATCATTTTTATGACCGTGGACTTACCGCATCCGTTTGGACCGATGATACCAAGCCGCTGGTTTTTCAGCACGATATAGCTGTAATCCTCAAGGATCTTCTTCTCTCCACAGCGCTTACTCACATGATGGAGCTCGATGGTCTTTTTCCCCATCCGGGTCTCCACGGACCCCAATTCCACCGTCTGATCCTGTATGGGCGCTTTTCCGTTTTTCAGCGCTTCCAGACACACCAGCCTTGCCCGCTGTTTGGTGGTTCTGGCGCGGCAGCCCCGCTTCGCCCACTACAGCTCCATCCGCAGGATACTCTGGCGCTTCCGCTCAGAGGCAAGCTCCATTTCTTCCCTTGCCGCCTTCAGCTCAAGGAATCCGGAATAATCCGCGTCATACCCATACATCTTACCCCGGCTGATCTCCAGAATCCGGTTCGTCACCCGGTCAAGGAAATACCGGTCGTGGGTCACCATGAGGATAGTCCCCCTGTATCCCCTCAGATACTCTTCCATCCATGCGATCATGGCTCCGTCCAGATGATTGGTCGGCTCGTCCAGGAGGAGCAGGTCAAAATCTCCTGCCAGTGTCTTTGCCAGGACCACTCTTCTCTTCTGCCCGCCGGAAAGATGTCCGATCTTCTGGTCCAGGTCCCTGATCCCAAGCTCCGTCAGATTGCTCTCCACCTGCCAGTCCTCCCCCTCGCCCTTCGCAAAGGCATAGGAACAGATATCCGCTCCCTCCGGAAAAACAGGATTCTGGGGGATATAGGCAATCTTAAGTCCGTTCTGTCTTATGATCTGACCTTCATCCGGGACCTCCTCCCCTGCCACCATCTTTAACAGGGTGGATTTCCCTGTGCCATTGATTCCTACGATGCCGATCTTGTCCCCCTCCTGGATACCAAAAGACGCGTCATCGTAGATCGTCTTTTCTCCATAAATCTTGCTGATATGTTCAATATTGATAATGTTCATAACATAAAAAACTCCTCACAAACTCTTTTATCACCTTGTGACGGTACACAAAGATATTTTGAAGAGTTTATAAGGAGTTGTCAAGAAAATTTACTGATTCGCCCAATGCCTGATTGTAGGATTACAATACATGTGTTACAACTGAATAATTAAAAAGACGGAAATACAGTTTCTGTGTTATAGTTTTAGCGACCAAACAAAAACAAAACAAGAAAGGATGTATTTCCGCATGGCTAGTATAACAC
>DWYM01000052.1 GCA_019118665.1 Candidatus Mediterraneibacter intestinipullorum | reverse complement strand
CCATCCTGGACGATATGTCCCACGATCCCGGGACGGTCAGCGATGGTCTCCGTATCTGCCGGCCGCATCCTCACATCGGTTATCATTTCCATCGGGAGCTGTTTGCGGAGGAAAACATCAAAGGCAAGGACCGCTTTGACTTCCACGGCCTCGCTCCCCGCCAGCGTCACAGCGAGCTGCTCGACATGACTGGAAAGGCTGCTCTCCGCCCCCTCCGGCATCTCCGGATATTCGATGAGATAAGAAAACGGAACAATCCCCTGCCAGCTTCCGTAAGGTTCCATATCGTCTCCCCTCAGATAAAGGAAAGAAAGGTGCAGGATCCCTTCCACCCGGATGCCTTCATCGGTGTGCTGCTCGCTCTCAGTCTGGATGCTCCCCTGGCTGTGGAGGATCTGGAGCACATCCTCTTTAAGCTCCGGCAGCGCCAGCCGCTCGGACACCTTACACCTGGACTGATTCTGCATCAGAAGCTCTTCATACACTACATCCCGGGTGTCAAATTCACATACCTGCTCAAGGGAATACATATCCCGCAATATCTCTGTCTCTTCTTCCTCATAAATATTCATCCTCAGGGACAGCGTCGCCTCAATGCCGAGGATCCGCATCTCCCCATCCTCGTCCAGCCTGACGTCCACAAGCGTATCTTCCAGGGAGTGACGTATGTGATGATACATCCCCTCTGCCGCTCCCTCACAGGAGATCCTTCCCTCATAGGGAACGCTCTGTTCGATCCAGTCCGCCTTTTCATCCGCTGACAGATACATGCAGAACACCTGGAGTTCTCCCCTGAGAAGTATCTCATCCGGACCCAGCCGGATATCCAGCTTTCTGCTCCCCACATCCGTGAGCAGCACCTGCCCGATGCTCTCCTTTGTTCCCGGCAGGACGATCTCCTCCTTGATCCGGTATGTATCCTTTCTGGAAACTGCCAGTTTCAGGAGATTTAATTTTTCCATCTTACGGTAAACAGGAATGTCACTCTCCACATCCACAGTCACCTCCTCATCCCGCAGACGCTCTCTCCCGATCTCCAGCTCCGCCATCACCCGAAGGCTCAGTTTCCTCGAATTCACAACTGAACCGGTAAATTCTGTCCTCATGTTCCGGACAAAAAATGTCTCGTTCCCATCGCTCTCCGCGTATACCATTTCCTCAAAGGGCAGTTTGCCTTCCAGCACAGCCGGTACCGGATCGCCTGACGCAGTCATATAAAGGATCCTGAAATACACCTTCCCTGTGACCTTCACATAGTTTTCCACAGGGCGGATATCCTCTGTCCTGCATTCCGCGCTTCCCTGTATGATCCTCTGTACATCCTCTTTCTGTTCCGGCACATTATAATCCTCATCCAGATAAAACTGGTCGAAGATACTCTTTCCCTCCTGCGTATAATGGATCGGTCTTTTGATCAGTTCCATATCTCTCCTCCTGTCGATCTTTTTTCAGATTCAGTCAAATAAAACATCTTTTTCTATATAT
The DNA here is from genome assembly GCA_019118665.1 of Candidatus Mediterraneibacter intestinipullorum. Taxonomy (GTDB): domain Bacteria; phylum Bacillota; class Clostridia; order Lachnospirales; family Lachnospiraceae; genus Mediterraneibacter; species Mediterraneibacter intestinipullorum. The sequence goes on along the minus strand of DWYM01000052.1, from coordinate 36,240 downwards.
CCAAGCTGTATGACCACATAGGGGAATGTGGCGATCTCTTTTGTCTCTTCTCCCTTCTCCGGCCCCAACAGGTTCGTATGGATACAGACTGCGTCCTCTGTCTCATATAAGTCCGTCACCTCCACGCTGTATCCTGTCGTGGGCTGCTCCCCATATCCCTCGGCAATATAGAGCTGCCCCTGATCCGCATAAGTCAGCTTAAAGGGCTCAGTCTTATTTTCATCGATCAGCAGTTTGAACTCCTCGGGCACAGCGTATTTATCCAGCACCGTGAACTCCAGCTCCCGGAGTTTCTGTGTATTCTGCCCGCGGGTGACACACCCCGGCAGCATGCAGAGCGCCGCACACAGGACAATGCATCCTGCCGTGAGCAGCCTGCTCCTCCGGCGCTGTCCGGGACCGGCGTTTTCGTGTCTTTTCCCTGTCCGCTTCATTCTCTTGTCCCCGCAGTATTTTCCCTATAATCATATGTGAGACGCCGGAGAAATATTCTTTTGCCCGCTTCTCCTGCAATGGGTTGTTTTTTCAATACTGCGGCTGTATAATTGTTTGCATGATCTATCATTATCACAAAAGGAAATGGAGACCAACATATGTTTCGGTTTATCTGTATTGTAGTCTTTTTGATCCTATATCTCATCCTGACGATCCCTGTTCTCCTCGTTGAATGGATCATCGGGAAATTCAATCCATACGCGCGCGATATCAGTTCTCTCCGCATCGTACAGTGGGGATTTAAGGTCATCCTCCGCATGACCGGCGTAAATGTGACCGTCATCGGGGAGGAGGATATCCCTGACGAACCGGTCCTGTTCATCGGAAATCACCGCAGCTATTTTGACATCCTCCTGACCTACAGCAGATGCAAAAGACTCACCGGTTATATCGCAAAAAAAGAAATGGAACGTTATCTGACGCTGGCTGCCTGGATGCGCCGTGTCCACTGCCTCTTCCTTGACCGGAAAGATCCAAAGGAGGGACTGAAGACGATCCTCACAGCCATCGACTATATCAAAAACGGCATTTCCATCTGCATATTCCCCGAAGGGACGAGAAATGACGGTGAAGAGCTGAGCATGCTGCCATTTAAAGACGGAGCGTTTAAGATCGCCACAAAGTCAGGATGCGCTATCGTGCCGATCTCCATGAACAATACGGCAGAAATCTTTGAAAATCATTTTCCGAAAATAAAAAAGACCCATGTGATCATTGAGTATGGGAAACCGATCTATCCGGATGAACTGGATAAAAATACAAAAAGACATATCGGCCATTATGTGGAGAATATCATACGCGAGACCATACACAAAAACGCAGGGCTTGTATGATCCGCATATCTGTGACTGAGCTTAATCCAACTGATCCAAAGGAGGTACTGACATGATACAGAAATTTATTTACGGAGCTCCGCTCCAGACTGAGGCCGTGACACTTGATATCCCGGCAGAGAGCGGCGTCCCCGCTTATGGGACCATCAGCACGCACAAAGGGTTTTCCTTCTCTTACGTCATGGCTGACGATGATATCGTCTACGGTCTCGGTGAGGCGAACCGGGGCATCAACAAGCGGGGGTACTGCTACATCAGCGACTGTACGGATGATTCGAATCATACCGAGGACAAGCGTTCCCTTTATGGAGCCCACAATTTCATCGTCATCGCGGGGAAACAGACTTTCGGCATATTTTTCGACTATCCCGCCCGCCTGACATTTGATATCGGATACACGAGAATGGATACCCTGACCGTCTCCTGTGAGAATGCGGACTTAAACCTGTATGCCATCAACGGAGATTCGCCTTATGATATCGTAAAGCAGTTCCGACGCATCATCGGCAGGAGCTATATCCCCCCAAAATTCGCTTTTGGCTTCGGACAGAGCCGCTGGGGATATAAGACAAAAGAGGATTTTCGGAAAGTGGCGGCAGGCTACCGGGAAAATCATATCCCATTGGATATGATCTACATGGATATCGACTACATGGATTCTTATAAGGATTTTACACTGGGAAAAGAATTTAAGGATTTTCCTGCGTTCGTCCGTGAGATGAAGGACAGCCATGTCCGCCTCATCCCTATTATCGACGCCGGCGTCAAGATCGAGAAGGGATACGACGTCTATGAAGAAGGTGTGCAGAACCGCTATTTCTGCCAGCGGGCGGACGGCAGCGATTTCGTCGCCGCAGTATGGCCCGGCGATACGCATTTCCCCGATTTTCTGGATCCGGACGCAAGAAAATGGTTCGGCGATAAATACCGCTTCCTGACCGACCAGGGCATTGAGGGCTTCTGGAACGACATGAATGAACCGGCCATCTTCTATTCAAAGGAAGGACTGGATGAGGCTAAGGAACTTGCCCGCCAGTTCGCGGACAGCGGAGACGGACGCTGGGACGGCGGATCCGGCGGAGTGGGTGTATGGGAGATGGGAGGCAAACTCCAGGGCCTGGCCAACACCCCGGAGGACTATCAAAGGTTTTATCACAACATAAACGGAGAAAAAGTGCGGCATGACAAAGTACACAATCTTTACGGCTTCAACATGACGCGCGCCGCAGGAGAGGCATTTGATCGAATCGATCCCGATCGGCGTTTTCTCATGTTCTCCCGCTCATCTTACATCGGAATGCACCGGTATGGCGGAATCTGGACAGGAGATAACCACTCCTGGTGGTCGCATCTGCTGCTGAACCTGAAGATGATGCCTTCCCTGAACATGTGCGGCTTCCTCTATACCGGAGCTGACCTTGGGGGATTCGGTTCGGATACGACCCGGGAACTCCTGATGCGCTTCCTTGCCCTGGGAGTCTTCACCCCTCTTATGAGAAATCACGCGGCGCTCGGCACAAGGGAGCAGGAGTGCTACCAGTTTGAGGATATTGAAGATTTTCGCCATGTGATCGGCGTGAGATACCGGCTGCTGCCCTATCTGTACAGCGAGTACATGAAAGCAGCATTAAATGACGACTTGTATTTCAAGCCCCTCGCCTTTGTCTACCCGGAAGACAAAATGGCAGCCCGGATCGAGGATCAGCTCATGCTCGGAAATGAGATCATGATCGCCCCGGTATATGAACAGAACGGAAAAGGCAGATATGTCTATCTGCCGGAAGAAATGAAATTCATCAAATTCCTCCCTGATGGGACTATCAGTGAAGAACTCCTGGGACAGGGCGTCCACTATGTGGATATCGCGCTCAACGAGGTGCCTCTGTTCATCCGGAGAGGGAAATGTATCCCTGTGGCAGACGCTGCGGAGTGCGTGGATGAGATCGACACGGAACACCTCCGTACGATCGGATATGATGGGGCTGAGTATACGCTCTACGATGATGACGGAGTCCACAAAGACTATGACAATGAGAAGAACTGCCGGACATTAACAAATACCAGCTTTTCATAAAATATAGAGAGTGCCGTGAGATCATCTGTCAGGATGTTTTCACGGCACTCCCTTTTTCTATACCATCCCCATGCTTCTGAGCACATACAGCCATCCGGTCAGCGTGAACGCGCTGAACAGTGTGGTGAGCATGACCACGCTGGACGTGAGGACTCCTTCATGCCCCATATTTTTCGCCATGACAAAGCAGCTCACCGCGGTCGCGGAGCCCAGCATGACAAGGAGCGCCACCAGCTCTTCCCTCCGAAATCCCAGCATGACCGCCATGGGAAGGAAAACCGCCGCAAATCCCACAAGCTTCATCACCGTGGCAACTGCCGCTGGTTTTGCCTTTGCAAAGGCTTTTCGGATATCAAATGCGGCTCCCATCGCCATCAGTCCCAGAGGGGTCGCCACAGCGCTCACACTGGATACGGTCTTCTCCATAATGGACGGCATGGGGATTTTCAGGACGGACCAGATGATCCCTGCGGCAATACCAATAATTATGGGATTCGTGACAATCCCTTTCAGCGTCTCCTTCCACATCTCCTTATCCAGACGCTTCCGCTCCGGCTGGAAGAAGGAAAGCACGACCACTGCCATCACATTATAAAGGGGCACGCTCCCGATGATCATAAGAGGCGCCATTCCCGCATCGCCGTAGATATTCTGGATAAAAGCGATTCCCAGAAGAGCCGCGCTGCTCCGGTAGGATGCCTGGACAAACTCTCCCTGTATGGACTTATCCTTCCAGAGAAAGGATACTGCCGCCGCGATCCCCATACTCACCAAAGTGGCCCCAAAGCAGAACAGGACGAACTTCAGATCCCATACCTCTGAAAAATCCACGGTCGCCAGATCTTCAAAGACAAGCACCGGCAGAGGCACAAGAAACACAAATTTATTCATTTTTGACGCAAACACGTCGTCGATCCAGCCAATCTTTCGGAACACCAGCCCCAGCGCCATCATAAGGAATACCGGGACCGTCGCATTCAGGCTGAAGATCAGGTTATCCATCTGTTCCCCCTCCATTTCCAAATCAACATGCTGTTACTCTGTCCGCAGCGCCGTCACCGGGTCGCTCTTCGCGGCTTTCCTGGATGGGATGATCCCGCCGATCAGCGTCAGCACAACGCTCAGCAGGATCAGGATGACCGCCGGGACGACCGGGAGCACAGCGCTCACATTGTCTGTCCCTGCCAGGAAGTGTATCAGCATATTGCCGGGTATGAGGATGAGCAGCGACAGCCCGATGCCGATCAGTCCCGCGCACAGCCCGATGATAAATGTCTCTGCGTTGAACACCTGTGAGATATTCCCCTTAGACGCCCCGATGGCGCGCAGGATCCCGATCTCCTTCTTCCGCTCCAGAACACTGATATATGTGATGACTCCGATCATGATAGAGGACACGATAAGGGAGATCGCGACAAAGGCGATCAGCACATAGCTGATGATATCAATGATATCTGTCACAGATGACATGAGGGTGCCTACCACGTCCGTGTAGGTTATCACCTGCTCATCCTTCCCCTCTGCCTCCATCCGGCTGTTGTATCCATCCAGGATATTGACGACCTGCTCTTTACTCTCAAAGTCTTTGGGATAGATATCAATACCGCTTGGCACGTCAAAGTCCACATATCCCAGATTCCGCAGGTTGCTCTCGTAGGACGCGCTGTCTCCGGAGCTCATGGACATCATAAGTTCCGCCAGTTCCTCCCCTGTCATGTTCATCTGAAACGCATCCGCAAATGCCTCTGCATTGATGTTCATCGCTCCCGAGAGTGAACTCTGGAGGCTGCTCCCCACCTGGGACATCATCTGTTTCATCGCATTCTCCATCCCGGAGGCGAGCTGCCCCATCACCTGTCCCAGGGCAGATGAGATCTGAGTCTGTACCGCCTGCCCGGCCACGCTGCCGTAAGAGGACATGGCTGTCTGCATATAGGATTCGACCGCTCCTGATATCTGCTGCCCCAGACTGTCCATGTCTACCACTTGGGCCAGCCCCTCTGAGAGCCTCTGCTGCCCATCCGGCGTGCCGAGATAGTCAAGAAAATATTCCAGCATTTTACTCGGGTCAGGCCCATTGCCCGCCGCGGCGTAAGCCTGATATCCCGCGGCAAGCTCTGTGGCAAGCTTCTGGATCTGATCGGATGTGATCGTAACATTGTCCGCGATCCCCCCGAAGATGGTTCCCGCCCACCTGTTCAGGATTTCCTGGGCTTCTGCTGTCCCCAGATACTCAAGGAGGTAAGTGTCAAATTCATTCGGGTCTGTGTATCCTTTATCAGCCACATACTGTCCGAAGCCGCTCATGACCTCTGCGATCATTCCTTTCAGGTCGTCCACGGTCACTGTGATCCCATCCCCGGACTGGATGATCTCACTGATATTGTTCCTCAGGATCTCCTGGGCTTCCGGCGTGGACAGATAGTTCTGAAACGCTTCCCCCAGTCCGGAATAATCCGCCTCAGGGTGCGACCGTGCATATTCCTGATACCCTTCCATCAGTCTGCCTGCAAGAGCGGACATCCCATCCGGAGACACTGTGACGTCCAGATTTCCCACAATGTCGCCCAGACTGAGCGCCGGCATTTCAGGGAGGTCAACTGAGACAGCCCCCAGATCGATCATATCCGACAGATTGAGGGAGCCGCCGGAGGAATTGAGTACACCAGAGAGATCCATGGAATCTCCCACACCGGAAAATGCATCCGCGTCAAATCCGAATGCCTCCCGGAGCTTCCCTTCATCCACAGTGATCAGAGACTGCATATCAAAATCATCCCCGCTGTCCTCCCCGAATGGTTCTCCGGTAAACACATTGACAGAAGGCTCTGCAAGCTGCTGTTTTACGATTTCCTCCTGCGCCGCCTGCTCTGCCACATGCTTTGTCAGAGACGCGGGATAGCAGATCCCTGCGCTCAGGGCCGACGCGTTGGCGTCTTCGGACGGCTGCACGACTCCCACAATGGTGAGCTTCTCTCCGTTTCCCACAAGCTGTCTCATATATTGCCGGTCATTTGTTTTATCTCTCCACACCTGGTACTGGCTGTCATACTCATAGTAATCCGCACCGTTTACAAGCCGGAAGGTGATCCCGAGGATATCGTCATAAGAATACGTTCCCATGTCCGCAGGGGTATCCACATTTTCCTCATTGATAAACTGGCGGACCATCTCGTCTAACTCCAGCGGATCGCGCAGCCCCATTGTATACAGCATGAAATCGCTCATGCTCCCCCCGGCAGTGAGCACCAGAACACACTCGTTATGATTTTCCGGCCAGCGGCCTGCCTTTACATCATACTGTCCTTCATACAGGTTCGGATTCTCCGGCATCTCATAGAATACATTTGTGCTCATCATAGAGGACATGATGCTGTTTGAGCTGGAAGACGATCCCAGTCCCATTGCTTCGAAAGACGTATCCGGGTGTACCTTCCGTACCGTGTCCCCCTCCTCCCGGTAGATCTGGGGAACAACATTGTAAGAATACTCGATGGCATTCGTATATTTTTCTATCCCGCTCTCGCCGCTGTCAAGATATTTTTTCAGAGACTCCAGGTCATTGGAATCCATTGTAGAAAACATATTTGTCACCATCTCGACCACATGGATGTCGCCGGATTTTTTCTGTTCATTTCCTCCTGCCGCCTCATCGCTGACCATGATGGAACTGAAGTCAAATCCCGTACTCTGGATCTGGAGCGGATATTCAGAGAGCGTATCCTCCTCAATCTCCTTGATATAGCTATTCACGCCGGTAGAGAGGGAGAGGATGAGCGCAATGCCGATAATGCCGATGGACCCGGCAAATGCCGTCAGCAAGGTGCGCGCCTTTTTTGTCTTCAGATTGTTAAAGCTTAAGGAAAGGGCCGTGAGAAAGGACATGGAAGCCTTTCCCATGTTTCTGTGTTTCGGAGGTTCCAGCTCCTCCTCCCGGATCTCATATCCATCGCTGTCGGAAATGATCTTTCCATCCTTCAGGTTCACGATGCGGGTGGCATATTCCTCCGCCAGCTCCGGGTTGTGGGTCACCATCACGACAAGCCGGTCGCTTGCCACTTCCTTGAGCAGTTCCATGACCTGTACACTGGTCTCACTGTCAAGCGCTCCGGTGGGCTCGTCGGCAAGAAGGATATCCGGATCGTTGACCAGCGCCCTGGCGATGGCGACTCTCTGCATCTGGCCGCCTGAGAGCTGGTTCGGTTTCTTGTGTATCTGTTCTCCCAGCCCTACCTGCGAGAGTGCCTGACGCGCCCGCCTTCTCCTCTCTGCCTTACCGATGCCGGAGATGGTCAGGGCAAGCTCCACGTTCGCAAGGATCGTCTGGTGGGGGATCAGGTTATAGCTCTGGAACACAAAACCGATGGTATGGTTGCGGTAAGAATCCCAGTCCCTGTCCTTATACTTTTTCGTAGAGATCCCATTGATGACCAGGTCTCCGCTGTCATAGCGGTCCAGTCCTCCTATGATATTAAGAAGCGTCGTTTTTCCCGAACCGCTCGGTCCCAGGATCGCGACAAACTCGTTATCTCTTAAGTTCAGGCTCACATTGTCAAGAGCTTTCTGTATCAGGCTTCCGGTGCGGTACTCCTTACAGATGTCTCTGATCTGAAGCATAGATGTCTCTCCCTTCTGCGTCAATGTTCCTATTCTATCACATTTCGGAGCATTTCACTATATGCTTCCACAAATTATAACGATTTGGGACGGAGTAAAATTCGATTTTACTCCGTCCCAAATCACAAAATAACTACCATCCTCTGAAGAAAAACAGCCATGACCCCAGTCCTTTTCCTATCGCCACGCTTATCGTAAACGCCGCGATATATCTGACGATCCGGGCGCGCCGCATAAATACCGGAAACACATTTAAAATCTCTGCCAGAGCCATGGACCAGCACCCCACAAAAATCCCTGCAAATATGGCGAATATTCCCAAAAGACCCTGTCCGGCAGAAAACTGTGCCATGCCGGCTGTGGGGCTGATCCGAAATATATAGACCAGATTTCCCAGAATCCCTCCCAGTGCCACGCTTGATTCATAAAGGAGGATCTTATCCGCCGTGTGCGTGCGGTCAGCGAAGTCCGCCACCACGCCCAGCTCGACAATAAACGCAAACAGACCTCCTGCCACAGCCACCCCTGCGCTAACTCCGATGACTGCCAGAAGGATCTGCTGCCCCCATTGTGCCCACATCCAGCTCCTCTCCCTTCCTCGCCGCGTCTTCGACCAGAGTTGACTGTATATCATTTTCATACAGTCTCATCTGGATCTCCATAGGTGTGGGATCCACGGTAAAGCGTTTTTTCCCGAAATGATTAAAGAAAATAAGGATTCCCACCGTGATCCCGACGGAATAGGCGATCTCAAGTATTGTAAATCCGCTCGTTTCCTGGCCTGTGAACAGTTCATAGATCTGTCCGAACAGCTTTGTTACATCCACGTCGTTGTTAAACGCCATGATGGAAAATGCCGCCCCGCAGAAAGTGACCGCCACGACAAAGACTGTTTTCAGTATATGCCATGCAAGGGGCGGGGTATTCTGATCCTCATAAGTCACGATGATATCCGCCTCTCCCATGTTCTGTATCTCGATACCCGGATACTTTTCATGGATACAGGCGATGATCTTCAGAACAGACACCACGCATCTTTGCTGCCCCGGCTTTTTAAACTTTATGATCCTTATGGGCTTTATCTTTTGGGGGATCGTCTTGTCGGAGCATTCCATGATCAGGATATCTCCCAGTGTCACATCCGGTTTCGTCACTTCCACATCACGGTCCCCTTTGATATAGAGTGTAGCGTTAGCAGGCATAAGCTGCCTCCCGGGGTTTTTCCGTACCGCTTTCCTCTGCCGTCCGGGAACTGTCCTGCTGCCCGGGCTCCAACTGGGATGCTGTGTTCTGTCCGGCTCTGATCAAAAACCCTTCTGTCCCCTTCTCCTGCGGCGCGCTGTAATAATAGATCACTCCGATCACCACTGCCGCGAGAACTACGACCAGAAGGCAGATCCATATCTTCTTTCGCCCATCTTCCATACTGTCCACCTGACCTTTCTGCCTTTTTCCATGACCGGTATCCTCAGCCCCGCGCGCGCCTGCGCCCCTGTACTGACAACCGGTGCTGTAAGACTTAGTATCCGGATTTTCCGCAGAATTATTCATGCCCTGAGGCAATTCCATGTCAGGTCCCCAGATCTCTCAGGTTGCGAAGGATCTTTTTCTCCATGCGCGACACCTGCACCTGGGAGATTCCCATTATCTTTCCCACATCTGACTGTGTTTTATCGGCAAAATACCGCAGATAGATCAACTGCCTTTCCTGCGCGTTCAGAGTCTCCAAAAGCTGTTTTAACACCATCAGATCCAGTATCTTGTCCTCTCTTCTCTCCTTTTCTTCAATCTTATCCAGCAGACGGATCTCGCTGCCTTCCTTCTGATGGATCGGCCGGTAAAGAGACTCTACCTCCCCTCCCGCCTCCATCGCCTGTACCAGCTCTTCCTTATCCACTCCCAGGTCTTCTGATATCTCTTCCAGAGTGGGCTCCCTCCCCAGCTTTGTATTGAGCCGTTCTCTTGCCTGGAAGCTCTTATAAGCAAGCTCTTTTAACGACCGGCTGACTTTGATCATGCCGTCGTCCCTCAGAAAGCGCTTGATCTCCCCCGAGATCATGGGTACTGCGTAAGTAGAGAATTTCACATCATAGGATATGTCAAATTTGTCTATCGCTTTCAGCAGTCCGATACTGCCGATCTGGAACAGATCCTCCGCCTCAGTGCCTCTGCCGTAAAACCGCTTCACAACACACCAGATAAGTCCCACATTTTCTTCTACAAGCTGTTCTCTCGCTTCTTTATCCCCGGCGTGTGATCTCTGTATCAAAGCGATCGTGTGGTCCATATTTCCCTTCCTTTTCCGATAGCCTTTTTCATCCTCACCTTTGTCCCTTTTCCGGGTTCGGACTCTACCTCCAAGCTGTCCATGAAGGCTTCCATAAACGCAAATCCCATGCCGGACCGGTCCTGCTCCGGTTTCGTGGTGAACATGGGCTGCATCGCCTCTTCTACATTTTCGATGCCTTTCCCCTTGTCGCACACCTCCACCGTAAAGACATTATCCTCAATACGGCACCGGATATGCACTTTATGTATCTCGTTCTCATATCCGTGGATGATCGCATTCGTCACGGCTTCTGACACGGCAGTCTTGACATCCGCCACTTCTTCCACAGTAGGGTTTAACTGGGTTAAAAATGACGCCACCGCCACCCTGGCGAATCCTTCATTTGCTGATCTGCTCTCGAACCGGATCTCCATTTCATTTGTATTTTTCATACCGCATCCTCCTCATATATCTGCATTATTTTTGTCACTCCCGAGAGTGTAAGTATCTTTTTTATCCTTGCATTCGCATGGACTGCCCAGACCTCTCCTCCGATCAGGCAGATCGTCTTATATCTTCCCATGATCACCCCTATCCCGGAACTGTCCATAAAATCTGTTTTCTCAAAATCAAAGATCACATATTTAATGTGGTTCCGGTCAATTACCGCATCTGCCTCCCGCCTGATCTCCTCCGCATTGTGATGATCCACCTCGCGGGGCAGATAGATGGTGAGGCAGTTCTCCTGCACCTGATATTTCATGCTGCTCCTCCCCTGAAAGGGGCTTGCCCCCTTTTACTAATATTATTCGGATGTACATATTGTTCGGATGTACACAAAAAAGGATGTACTTCTCCGTACATCCTTTTCTTTCGTAACTGTCTTGTCCTTATTCAGAAACCGCCTGATCCATCCCATCCAGACTGCTCTGCGCCTGAGCCGCGTATTCAGAATCCGCGTATCCTTCCACAACTCTCCGGTAGTATGCAGCTGCATTTTCATTGTCTCCATTCCCCTGGTATGCCTGCGCCAGGTTAAACAGAGCCTGTCCGCTGTTGTAGCCTTCGTTCATCCGCACGACTTTGGAGAGGGCGTCCACTGCTCCCTGATAGTTCCCGCTGTTCAGGGCTTCCGTCCCTGTCGCGAAATTTGCGTCGCATGCCCCCGGATAGATCGCTGCCGTCAGTTCGTCATAAACGGCCTGGGCATTTGTCCCGAGCATATCCCTGCTGACATTGAGCAGCGAGTCTGCCATCTCAGCGTCACTGTAGTTCCGGGAATCGTACTGGTCCCGGACTGTCATGAGATACTCATAGCTGTCGCGGGTGGTCTGCGCCTGCTGGGCGTCTGTTGCCGCGCTCTCCCCTGACGCCCGGTAATTGTCCAGAGTCCTTGTCTGGGCGCTGACCTGGGCCTCCAGAGATTTGATCTCCTCGCTGTACTCCCTCATCTGATCGTTCATCCGGTCTGCTCTGGACTGATTCACAGCCGGAGCGACAAGAAACCAGATGACTGCCGCGCCGATGGCAGCGCCGATAAAGATATTCGCCACGGCAAGCTGCCCCGCCATCTCTTTTATGCGGGAATGCTTCGGCTGTATGATCGTCTCATTGCCGAGATTATACTCAACCGCATCCTCTTTCTTCTTCTCACGCCTGCGCCTGCCCTTCTGCTGGACCAGCTCATGCATATAGTGGAGTGTGATCTCGTTTGTTGTATCCAGCTTCCTGGCAGTCCGCAGTATCTGTCTTGCATGCGGGTACTGCTCCGTGTGCAGATAGATCAGCGCCAGAAGCTGATATGCCTTTAAAAACGTCGGGTGCGCTGAAATGACCTGCTTTAACTGGATCACTGCCAGATCCTCGCCATTCTGCTGGCAGTATGCCAGGCACTGATTATATTTTCTGATGGCAAGATCGATCGTCTCCAGCTCTTTCGCCGACGCCTGTACATTCTTGATATAATGATCCGCTATATTGTCCCTTGCTTTTAAATTCTTGCTGATGATCCATTCCACCAGAGCTTCCGGCACCTCGCCAACCCCATAATAGACAAGCCCCAGCAGATTCCGCGCCGCAATATTCTCCCTGTTAAACTGGAGGCTCCTGCGAAGCGACGCGATCGCCCCTGACATATCGCGCATCTGCGCTTTGCGCAGGCCATCGTTATACCAGTAATTCGAATGGTATACGATCTTCTTCATATAGTCCATTTATATCCCCACTATCTTTCTGAACTTCCGCTTTCATGTATCTTTTATTACTTCTGGTTCATTACCTGCTTCAGAAGGTCTGTCATGTCAGACAGATCTTCCTGGTAGACCGCGTCCTCGATCTCCTCGACCTCAAGACTAGGTTTAAATTTTTTCAGTTCTTCTTCGTAATCCAGCATCTATATCTTCCTCCTGAATCAAGCCTTTTATCATTCCTGTCAGGTAGAGGGATCCCAGACAGTAGATCCTCCGCCCATTCTGTACACTCAGCGCGTATTCAACAGCTTCCTTTACGGATTCCCTCACTGCCACAGGACGTTCCGTATATTTTCTGAAAATATCCGCAAGCTTCTCCGCGTCCGCCCCGCGCCTGTCATCTATATGAGTCACCACATAGAGTTCTGCCGTCCTTCCCCTGCACAGGAGTTCTGCCATCTTCTCATGATCCTTATCATCCACCGCGGAAAATAAGATGATATTCCCGGCGCCATCCCCGGGGATGCTCTGTACAAATGCTCCCACAGCGCTGATATTGTGCGCGCCGTCAATGTATACGTCGGGAAGGACTTCCTCCATTCGCCCCGGCCATTTCAAGTCTGCCAGAGCCCGTCTCCAGCGCTCCGGATGGCCGTTCTCTCCAAAGAGATAACGCATCACTTCCATGGCAAGCAGCGCGTTTCCGGGCTGGTAAAGCCCGGTATTATTCAATCTCCATGTGGTATTACCATAATAAGCACTGGAACAGGAAAATGCAATATGTTTGTCCTCGATTCCGAGAATTTCGTACGCATCTTTCCCGATTTTTTTACAGAAACTCCCGCGTTCCCGCGCGTTCTGCTCAATTACGCGGTCGCTCTCCTCCGCAGTCTGCGCGTAAAATACAGGAGCGCCCTGCCGGATGATCCCCGCCTTTTCCCCGGCGATCTCTTCCAGCGTATCGCCCAGATACTCTGTATGGTCCAGTCCGATGGAAGTGATCACGCACACCTCGGGACGCTCCACCGCGCTGGTCGCGTCAAGCCTGCCGCCAAGCCCGGTCTCAAGGACCGCGTACTCCACCCCCGCTTCCGCAAAGGCGCACATAGCCATGCCCAATAAAAACTCAAAAAAAGTAGGATGCGCCAGCCCCTGTTCTTCCATGCGCTTTACGGTCTCCAATGTTTTTTCAAACACGGCGCGGAAGTCCTGGTCGCTGATCGCCTCTCCATTGACCGAGATCCGCTCGTTCAGCTTCACAAGGTGAGGGGATATAAAAAGCCCCGTCCGTTTTTCCTCCGAACGGAGCATTCCGTCAAGATACGCGCACACAGATCCTTTCCCATTGGTCCCCGCCACATGGAGCACTTTCATGTGCTCCTGCGGGTCTCCAAGACATGAGAGAAAAGCTCTCGTATGTTCTCTGTCGTTTTTCTTTGTAAATCTGGGAATGCCCAGTATATAGTTTACTGCCTCTTCGTATGTCATTCTTTCTGTTCTTCTTCCTGCGTGACGAACGCCTGGCGTCCGTTCTGCGGAGCATCCGCGTCCTCCGGCCCCTCTGTCAGGGCGCCTCCGCTGTATTCATATATCTTTGAAATCCTGAATATGGTATTGCTGGAACCCACCTGCGCCACCATGATGGTGTCTCCGTCATTGAGCTGCGACTCCTTCAGATCCAGTCTCGTGTTATTCAGGAAGGTTGTAGTCTGTTTTTCTCCGTTTATATAGACCTTGCTCTGTTTCGTGAAGTTATCGCCGTAGATGCTGTATGACCCATCCCACTGCTCCACTGCTTCTGTGATCTCTGCGTCCTTCACTCCCATGACCATGTGTCCCTCAGTGACCGGAGCGCCGCTCTCTTTATATACATACTGTTCTCCGTACATGATGTCATACTGGAGCAGTTCAAGATCCGCCAGGTAATTCTTTGTCTGATGGCGCTCCTGATGATAGTTGAACACTGTGCCCGAATGGATATCCAAGCGGTCAAACACCTCTGCCATGATCTGATAAGCGGCGTAATTTCCGTCCTTCTTCTCCAGACCGATATTGTCCCAGATCACATAATTCGTATTGTACAGATATTTACTCTTCAGGTCTTTTGCCTCCAGGTTCATGGTCGGAAGATGGTCGCCGTAGAACACGAGCACAGTTGGCTCGTTTCTTGCCTCCACGGCCTCGATCAGATCAGCGGCAAATTTATCCATTTCGTATACCAGGTTCACATAGTATTCCCAAGCGTTGCGCTCGCCTTGATCCTCCACGCCGCTGACTACGATCTCCGGATTCTCCAGCACTTTTTCCGTCGGGTACTCTCCGTGTCCCTCCACGCTGATCGTAAATACAAAGTCCTGCCCTTCCGTAGTATCCATGGAGTCCATGATATTCGGTACAAGGATATCGTCCGTCGCCCATCCTTTCGGCGTTGTCTGGAGGATATTCATGAATTCCTTACTCGTGTAGTGATCAAAGCCCATGTTGTTGAATACCTGGGCGCGGCTGTAAAAATTGCCGCCGTTATTGTGGAGCGCTTCCGCCCCATATCCAAGCGCCGCAAGCGCGGACGCGGCGCTTTCCAGCGCATTCGTCTTGGCATACGTCTTATACGGATATTCTCCCGGTCCGAAGAAACGCATGCTCATCCCTGTCAGCACCTCGAACTCTGTATTAGCGGTTCCGGCGCCAACGGAAGGCACTTTGAAATACCCGGTGCTATACTCACTGAACAGCTTCCTCAGGTTGGGGATCGTGTCTTCAGAGAAACGGAGCCATTCTACTTCCGTAGGGTCAAAGAAAGACTCCAGCTGCACAAACATGATATTTGGCAGTTCATCCGCCGCACGCCCGGTCTCACACTTTGTAAGCTCTCCGCTGCCGCCGATCTCATCCATCGTCTCCTCGCTGTAACCGGCGGGCTTATTGATCCCTGTATTGAACAGGCTGGCGGAAAAGCAGTAGGGGAATCCATAGTCCTCATAAGCAAAGGCGATATTTCCGAAATAGTTGGAAATGACCCGCTTATCGATAGCCACATCCGTGAGGGCGATGCAGGCCCCAAAAGAAACCGCCACGCCGCCCAGGGCGATGACCCTGTGCATCTTCCCCTGAAACTGCCCGCCCCTTCTCCACATAGAGACGACCCAGAACACGAGCGCTACCACGCCGATGATGATCATGATTAGTTCAAATGTATTAAAGTAATTCCCTGTAAGCTCCAGGGCATCTGAGAGCACCTTTAAATCCTGCGCATTAAACGGAGTGACCCGCTTTGTCAGGAGATAGCCGTTGCAGATCCCAAGGAATACCCAGAATACGCTGATGAGGATCCTTACAAACACTCTCCGCCGCACAAGGTAT
Organism: Candidatus Mediterraneibacter intestinipullorum; assembly: GCA_019118665.1. GTDB lineage: Bacteria > Bacillota > Clostridia > Lachnospirales > Lachnospiraceae > Mediterraneibacter > Mediterraneibacter intestinipullorum. The sequence goes on along the minus strand of DWYM01000052.1, from coordinate 20,403 downwards.
ACGATGGAAAGTGTGGCAAATATCATAAATGAATTGTACAGGAACACAAGCGGGGTTCCCACGAGATAGTCCCATGCCTCGAAAAAGGACAGGCGAGAGACGATCTCTATCAGAAAATTGATCACACAGGCAAGGAGAAAATGGAGCGGCAGTGACAGCCGGTTCATCCACTTGTAGACAGGCTGCATCTTTTTTGCGAACCTGCTGTTGCGGCGCTGTTCCAGTATCCGCTGCCTGCGCTCTTTCCTCTCTTTAAAATGCCTTTTAATATCTTCTTTTTTCAGATTCTTAGCTTTTGTGAAAAATCCTTTGATATCCGGCTTTTTTATATGGATCCGTTTCATGTACAGACTCTTTCCTTTCCTGGCACAGGGGAACCGGCCTGTCCTTCACAGACCGGTTTATCGCGTGACTTACTTTCCAAGTCCCTCCATACGCTCTTTGACCTGTGAGAGCATCTGAGTATACTTCTCCAGCTTCTCCTTCTCCTCCCGGACCTTCGCCTCAGGAGCCTTGCTGACGAATTTTTCATTTGCCAGCATTCCCTGCGCTCTCTTGATTTCTTTATTCAGCCTCTCTTCCTCTTTTTTCAGCCTCTCCATCTCCTGATCAAGATCCACCAGATCTTCAAGAGGCAGATACACTACCGCATCCGGCACTACAACGGACACCGCATTGTCCGCCACGCCCTCCTTTGTCCTCTGGAGCAGGATCTCATTCGCCATCATCAGCGGCTGGGCGGACGCCCTTACTTCCGAGATCCCGGCGCTTAATCCCTCATCCTCGCAGATAATATACACCTTCGTCCTGCGGCTGTTGGGAACGTCCATCTCAGAGCGGATGTTGCGGATCCCTCTTGTCACAGCCTTCACATGTTCCATCACATTCTCATCTCCGGGGAAATTCCACTCGTCTTTATATTCCGGCCAGCATGACATCATCAGAGACGGTTCCTCCGGAACAATAGCACTGTAGATCTCCTCTGTGATAAACGGCATAAACGGATGCAGGAGTTTCAGCGCCTGTCCGAGCACTGTCTTCAATACCCAGAGCACGCAGTCCGCTGCCGCCGGGTCTTCCTCCGCGTGGTAAATGCGGTATTTCGCCAGCTCAACATACCAGTCGCAGAACTCGTCCCATATAAAGTCGTACACCTTCTGCACTGCGATGCCAAGCTCGAATTTGTCCATATTGTCAGTGACGTCCTTTGCCAGTGTGTTTGCCCTGGATAATATCCACCGGTCCACAGGCGTCAGGAGGGAATCGTCCGGTTGATCGACGACGTTTTCCTCCATGTTCATGAGGATGAACCGGGAAGCGTTCCACACTTTGTTCGCGAAGTTCCGGCTCGCCTCCACACGCTCGTTGTAGAAACGCATGTCGTTGCCCGGTGCGTTTCCTGTAACAAGGGTCAGCCTCAGCGCGTCCGCACCGTATTTGTCAATGATCTCCAGAGGGTCGATCCCATTTCCTAATGATTTGCTCATCTTGCGCCCCTGGGAATCCCTCACCAGGCCGTGGATGAGCACCGTGTGAAACGGAGATTTTCCTGTGTGCTCATATCCGGAAAACACCATGCGGATGACCCAGAAGAAAATAATGTCATATCCAGTCACCAGCACGTCTGTCGGATAGAAGTAATCCAGATCCTCTGTCTTCTCCGGCCATCCCAGAGTGGAAAACGGCCACAGAGCGGAAGAAAACCATGTATCCAGTGTATCTTCGTCCTGAGTGAAATGTGTGCATCCGCAGTGCGGGCACTTCTCCGGCGCGTGTCTGTCGACCACGAATTCTCCGCATTCATCGCAGTAATATGCAGGGATGCGGTGTCCCCACCAGATCTGGCGGGAAATGCACCAGTCCTTGATATTCTCGAGCCAGTGCAGATAAATCTTGTCAAAACGCTCCGGCACAAATTTCAGCTCTCCGGTCTTCAAGGCATTGATCGCCGGTTTTGCCAGCTCTTCCATCTTCACGAACCACTGCTGCTTTATCAGGGGTTCCACGGTCGTGCCGCAGCGGTCGTGTGTCCCGACAGCATGTGTATGGGGAGCGACCTTTACAAGGTATCCCTGCTCGTCCAGATCAGCCACAATTGCTTTTCTTGCCTCGTAGCGCTCCATGCCCGCGTATTTTCCGCCATTTTCATTGATGGTGGCGTCATCGTTCATGATGTTGATCTCCGGCAGGTCATGTCTTTTGCCCACCTCAAAATCATTCGGGTCGTGTGCCGGGGTGATCTTCACCGCTCCTGTCCCGAATTCTTTATCCACATAGTGATCCGCCACGATTGGGATCTCCCGCCCCACCAGCGGCAGGATCACATTTTTTCCGATGATATCCTGATATCTCTCATCATCCGGGTGTACGGCAATGGCAGTATCCCCCAGCATGGTCTCCGGGCGCGTTGTCGCGATCTCCAGGAAACGGTCTGTTCCCACGATCGGGTATTTGATATGCCAGAAGTGTCCTTCCTGCTCTTCATGCTCCACTTCCGCGTCAGAAAGAGAAGTCTTGCACTTCGGACACCAGTTGATGATCCTTGACCCTTTGTAGATATATCCCTTCTTATATAAATTAATGAACACTTCCTCTACGGCCCTGGAGCACCCTTCGTCCATCGTAAAGCGCTCTCTGTCCCAGTCGCAGGAAATGCCGAGCTTTTTAAGCTGATTCTCGATCGTTCCCGCGTACTCTTCCTTCCACTGCCAGGTCCTCTTTAAAAAGCCCTCTCGTCCCAGCTCTTTTTTGTCAATGCCTTCTTCCTTTAACTGGTTCGTCACCTTGACCTCTGTGGAGATTGCCGCGTGGTCTGTGCCCGGGACCCACAGGGCATTATACCCTTCCATCCTTTTATAGCGGATCAGAATGTCCTGAAGCGTGTTGTCCAGCGCATGTCCCATATGCAGCTTTCCTGTGATATTCGGAGGCGGCATCACCGTTGTGAAGGGCTTTCTGCTCCTGTCCACCTCTGCGTGAAAATACTTGTTTTCACACCATTTTTCATAAAGTTTTTCCTCGATCGCTTTCGGATCATATGTCTTTGCCAGTTCTTTTCCCATTGTACTCTCCTTGCTCTCCCTCATATTTTTACAGTTCCGCCTTGTACTCTGTGTTCACGGAATTTTCACATCTCCATAAAAAAATACCCTTTACATAACGTAAAGGGCGAAGATTCCGCGGTACCACCTTATTTCATATGCCCCGGCCCCGGATCCGCCGATCTCTGCCGGAATGCATATCTCTTAAGTCCTGTAACGGGGACCACTCCGGGACAGCCTATCTTCGTTGTGAAAAACGCCATTCAGCCGTCCGGTTCAAAAGCTACCTTCCACCATCCTGTACCGAAACTGCCTTTCAGCCGGGCCTCTTCTTTATCTGGCGAATCAGCTCCGGGCAGTCCTCTCTGACGGAAATGATGATGTACTCCTCTTTCTCAACACCTTTTACGCTCTTATCGGAAAGTCATCCCATGCCCCAGGCACACCGTCTGGCTCCCCTGAAAGTTTTACAAAGTTGTTAACTGGAAATTAACTATCAATTACTATATCTGTAAGACGCGGATTTGTCAAGATATTTAGAGAATCTTAAGAAAGCGCAGGGGAAGCCAATTATTTCCACGGTGGCAGCGGTCTGCCGTCATTCCATCATATCCTTTATCATATTCACGATATCATACCCATAATTGTCACCTGTCGCCCAGCCGAGCCCCTCCGGATTCTCCTGCTGGCCCAGCCACTCCACATAAGGAGCGGCGCCCTTTTTTACATATTCATAACGGTCATCCACGCATTCCTGCGCCAGAGGGTCCGCGGTGGCATAAGCCTTCAGGTGCTGGATCTGGGCGCGTATCCCTGTCTGCACATCAGGATAAGAGTTGCCGGGCACGCCTCCCCCGGTCGTTCCAAGCCCCGCAAAGTTAAACTGTTCGATGCTGGCGTCCCCTCCATATTGTAGAAACCCGGTCTCCTTCATGGTCTGCGCAAACGCTACCTCCGGACGGACGCCTTCCGCGGACGCCTCGTCGTAATACATCTGACAGAACGTTTCGATCGAGTCCGCTCCGCCCTTGGAAAGCTGTTCGGACGGATACGCCTTTCCCGAGGCATTAAAATAATCCACCATCTCCTGGACGGTCACCGCGCTCTCCCCCATGATGGGATACTGTCCGTCCGCGATGGCTTCATCCGCCGCTTTGTCTTCCCCGCCTTCCGCCGCAGTACCTGTCTCCGCCCAGACTTCCGCCGCGACACTTATATTTGCCCATGCCGTCACTGCGCCATGTTCTTCCGGCCGGGAGGACAATGCCCCCGCGGCCCCTGCAAGGCCGAGCGAAAGCACAAGGAGAACAGCAAGTCCTGCTTCCATATATAATTTGATCTTTTTATCCTGCCAGTTCATGCACTACTTCCTCCTGTGACATTATATTATCATACCAGTTCGGATATACCCAGCACATTCCGGTAAAAATACTGCCAAAAAACAAACCGAGATTTTACTTTTTCATGACTTGTGCTATAATCGAAAAGAAACTCGATGCCGGCGCCGTCTGCCATGCGCCGCAGACCAATGAAAAGAGGGAAAATATTATGAGTTCACAAAATCTTACCCTGCTGACGGATCTCTACGAACTGACCATGATGCAGGGATATTTTGAGACACAGGCGAACGAAACCGTCATTTTTGACATGTTCTTCCGCGAGAACCCGAATAATGGCGGTTATTCCATTATGGCCGGGCTGGACCAGGTCATAGAGTATGTCAAAAATCTGAACTTTTCTTATGAGGATGTAGATTATCTGCGGGGACTTGGTATCTTCAGCGAGGATTTCCTTCATTATCTGAGCGGATTCCATTTCAGCGGGGATATCTATGCGATCCCCGAGGGCACTGTCATCTTCCCGCGGGAACCCCTGATCAAAGTCATTGCCCCCATCATGGAGGCACAGCTCGTAGAGACCGCGATCCTGACGATCATCAATCATCAGTGCCTGATCGCCACCAAAGCCGCCCGGGTCGTCCATGCCGCTCAGGGCAACGGAGTCATGGAATTCGGCCTCAGGCGCGCCCAGGGACCGGATGCGGGACTGTACGGAGCGAGAGCCGCCATGATCGGCGGATGCATCGGGACCTCCAACGTTCTCGCCGGGGAACTCTTCGATGTACCTGTCCTTGGCACGCACGCGCACAGCTGGATCATGAGCTTTAAGGATGAATACACGGCCTTTAAGGAATACGCCCGGCTGTATCCGGACGCATGCACCCTCCTGGTCGATACTTACGACACATTGAAATCCGGAGTGCCCAATGCCATCCGCGTCTTTAAGGAAATGCGCGAGGCGGGCATCCATCCCAAAAGCTACGGCATCCGCCTGGATTCCGGGGATCTTGCCTATCTTTCCAAGAAGGCGAGAAAGATGCTTGACGACGCCGGCTTTACGGACGCTGTCATCGCAGCGTCAAATGATCTGGATGAATTCCTTATCAACGACCTGAAGATCCAGGGCGCAAAGATCACATCCTGGGGCGTGGGGACGAACCTGATCACCTCAAAGGACTGCCCCTCTTTCGGCGGCGTCTACAAACTGGCCGCGATCCAGAATAAAGAGGGTGAATTCATTCCAAAGATCAAGATCTCCGAGAACACGGAGAAGATCACAAACCCGGGCAACAAAACAATCTACCGCATCTACGACAAGGAGTCCGGGAAGATACGCGCGGATCTGATCTGTTTCGTGGGCGAAGAATACGACACCTCCGAGGATCTGCTGCTCTTTGATCCCAACGCCACATGGAAAAAGACACGGCTTGCCGGGGGCACATATACCATGAAGGAGATCCTGAAGCCGATCTTCATCCGCGGAGAATGCAAATACCAGTCCCCGACTGTAAAAGAGATCGCTGAATTTTGCAAACAGGAGAAAGAAACTCTGTGGGAGGAAACGAAACGTCTCTTCAACCCCCATAAGGTTTATGTGGATCTGTCAAAGAAACTCTATGACACAAAGACTGACCTCCTCAACAGGGTAAATGCATGATCCTCATCTCAAATGCGCGATTTTATATGGACGCGCTGATCTTAATGAAAACTTTTATATATAAGGAGTACAGATTATCATGAAAATTATCGTACTGGCAGGCGGATTGAGCACAGAGCGCAACGTCTCTCTCGCTTCCGCTGCAGGAATATGCAGGACTCTGGTGGAAAAGGGGCATGACGCGTTTCTTCTGGATGTTTTCCTCGGCCTGGAAAATGCGCCGGAAAATCTTGAAGACGTATTCGCCCTCCCCGGACACGGTCTGGAGATCGCCGGAAATATCGGAACAGAGGAGCCGGATCTCGCAGCGGTAAAGGCATCCCGCAGCGACCAGTCAGACTGTTTTCTGGGACCCAATGTCATCGAGCTTTGCCGTCTGGCTGACATTACCTTTCTCGGACTCCACGGTGGAGAAGGGGAGAACGGAAAACTCCAGGCGACGTTCGATCTGCTGGGAATCCGCTACACAGGTCCCGATTCCCTGGGCTGCGCGATAGCGATGGACAAAGGCTTTACCAAACAGGTATTCATCCAGTCCGGCATCGACACTCCAGCGGGAGCATGTCTGCACAAATGCGCCTCAGACCGCTCTGTCGGATCACTGGGGCTTGCCTTCCCGGTCGTTGTAAAACCCTGTTCCGGCGGTTCAAGCATCGGCGTTTACATTGTGAACGACGAGTCCGAGTATGAGGATGCCCTTGAGAAATCGTTCCGTTACGAAGATGAAGTCGTGATCGAAGAATATATCAGGGGAAGAGAGTTCGCCTGCGGAGTGATCGACGGCGAGGCGCTCCCGCCCATCGAGATCATTCCCAAATCCGGCTTTTTTGACTACGCAAACAAATATCAGGCAGATGCCACGCTGGAGGTGTGTCCGGCGGACATCCCGGAAGAAATCGACAGACGGATGCGGGATCTGACTGTCCGGGCTTTCCGGGCATTGAAACTGAATGTCTACAGCCGGGCCGATTTTCTTCTGGATGACTCAGGCAATCTGTACTGTCTGGAGATGAATACACTTCCCGGCATGACCGCGGCCAGCCTGCTCCCGAAAGAAGCGAAGGCCGCGGGAATCGGATACGGCGATCTTTGCGAGCTCATCATCAAAAAATCACTGGAGGCAAGATATTTATGAAACACATGTCCTTACAGGAGATCGCCGCCGCATGCGGCGGTACATACCACGGTGACGCCGCCCTCTCTTCGCGGGAGGCCAGCAGTGTGGTCATTGACAGCAGAAAAGCAGAGCGGGACAGCCTTTTCATCGCCATCAAGGGCGCCCGCGCGGACGGACACGACTTCATCCCCCAGGTAATGGAAAAAGGCGCGCTCTGTTCCGTGTCTGAACAGGATCTCGGCGAGACGCCCTATCCGTATATCCGGGTAGATTCCTGCCAGCAGGCGTTAAAGGATATCGCGGAACACTACCGCCGCTCTCTTGATATCAAGGTAGTGGGCATTTCCGGCAGCGTGGGAAAGACGAGCACAAAGGAAATGATCGCTTCCGTGCTCAGCCAGAAATATAACGTCCTGAAAACGGAAGGGAATTTTAATAATGAGATCGGGCTTCCCCTGACCGTATTCAATCTCCGGGAAGAACATGAGATCGCTGTCCTGGAAATGGGAATCAGCGGCTTTGGGGAAATGACGCGTCTGGCGAAAATCGCCCGCCCGGATATCTGCCTGCTGACAAATATCGGCGTGGCGCATCTGGAGAACCTCGGTTCGCGGGACGGTATCCTGAAAGCGAAAACAGAGATGTTCACATACATGGATCCCCAGGGAACGATCATCCTGAACGGAGACGATGACAAACTCCGGGCCTTCACTCCTGAGAATGGTATCTCTCCGGTATATTTCGGACTGGGCCCATCCTGTCCTTTCCATGCGGAACACATCGAGAACAAAGGTCTGAAGGGAACAGATACGGAATTTGTCACCCCAAGATCCCGGTTTTTCGCCCACATCAATATCCCCGGGAGCCATATGGTATACAATGCGCTTGCCGGAGCTGCCGTGGGATACGCGCTCGGCATGACAGACCGGGAGATTGCCCGAGGGATCGAAGCAAACGTGCCCATAAAAGGGCGCAACAATCTTATCGAGACCCCCAGGTACACGATAATTGACGACTGCTATAACGCAAATCCCGCTTCCATGAAAGCTTCCCTGGATGTGCTTGCATGCGCGGATACAAGGACAGCGGCGATCCTTGGAGATATGTTTGAACTGGGGGAAACTTCCGCAAAAATGCACTATGAGACAGGCGTACACGCGGCCAATGCCGGAATCAATGTGCTGATCTGTATCGGGACGCTTACCGCCGACACTGCCCGGGGCGCGGAAGATACGGCCGTAAAAAAAGGACTTCCCATGGAAATCCGGCATTTTGCCTCAAAAGAAGATTTCTTCAGAGAGGCGGACACTATATTAAAAGCGAACGACACCATTCTTGTCAAAGCTTCTCATGGAATGGAATTTACAGAGATCGTAGATCGTCTCAGAGCCCCCGCTGAGACAGAGAACAAAAAAGCGAAAAACTAAAATACAGAACGAACAAAGGATCACAGCTCATGAAATATCAGGTTCTTGTACTGGATCTGGACGGTACACTCACGAATTCAAAAAAAGAAATCACAGCGCCCACGAAACAGGCATTGTTAGAGATCCAGGAGGCCGGAAAGACGGTCGTCCTGGCCAGCGGGCGTCCCATCAACGGTGTGGCTCCTCTGGCAAAGGAGCTCGAAATGGATCGTTTCGGCGGGTATATGCTTTCCTTCAACGGCGCGCGTATAACAAGATGTTCCTCCGGGAAGGTCATCTATAACCGGACCCTGCCGCCGGAGATCATAGCACCGGTATATGATTATGTAAAAACATTTCCCGGGGTGGACATTATTTCCTACACTGACACCCAGATCCTCTCAGGGATCTCCCCGAACAGATATGTTGAAATAGAATCCCAAATCAACAATATGGAGATCATCTCTGTGGAACATTTACCGACAGCCCTTGCCTTTCCTGTAAACAAGCTGCTCATATCAGGGGAGCCCGGGCTGCTCGAGACTCTGATGACGCCGCTTCAGGAGCGGTATCACGGACTTCTGAACATTTACCGCTCCGAGCCGTTTTTCCTGGAGATCATGCCCCGCAATATCGACAAGGCACAGTCACTCCAGAAGCTCCTCAACAGCATCGGCCTGACCGCAGACTCGATGATCTGCTGCGGAGACGGATATAACGACTTATCCATGATCGAATACGCCGGGCTCGGGGTCGCGATGGAAAACGCGCAGCCCATCATCAAAGAATCCGCTGATTTTATCACCCGGTCAAACGATGAGGACGGAATCCTCCATGTTATCGATCTTTTTATGAGAGACTAGCATAATAAAATTTATTATGGATAGTCTCTCCCCGGGCATGCCGGTTTATTTTACCAGATCCAGAAGCGCGTTTTTCGGCACCGCGCCGACCTGTTTCCCGGCAACCTCGCCATTCTTAAACGCGATAAAAGTAGGGATGCTCATCACTCCGAAGCGCTGCGCCAGCCCCATCTCTTCATCGATGTTGATCTTGCACACCTTTACTCCGGCTTCTTCCGCGGCGATCTCCTCCACGACCGGGCCCATCATCTTGCACGGTCCGCACCAGTCCGCGTAAAAATCTACGAGCACCGGCTGACCCGCCTGCATAACTTCCTGCTCAAAATTTCCCTCTGTTAATTTTACTACTGCCATTTCTATATCCTCCTCCAAGATTTCTTTAAACATGGTGTTTCCATTCTACCACATTTCACTCTTTTTTCAGTGACAAAATCACATTATATACCTTCTTCCCCTTGTCTGCCTTCTGCCGGAAACCCATTTCCTAGATCCTTCCGAGCCCGGCCGCATCCAGCACCTCCACTTTTCCCCGCGTCAGCTTTACCAGTCCGTCACTCTGAAACTGCTTCAGTATCCGGGTCACCACCTCCCGCGCTGTGCCCGCATCTCTTGCCAGCACCTCATGGGTCAGATCCAGAACATCTCCTCCCGCGATCGCCCTGTGCTCCAGAAGAGCCCCGGCGATGCGGGAAGCCACATTGGAAAATACAAACTGGTTGAACAGCCACATGATATCCGAAAACTTCTCCGATATCATTTCCATTGTATATTCTTTCACCGCACTGCTCTCATCATACAGCTTTCGGTAAATCTGCTTTGGTATCGTGTATATAACGCAGTCCGTCTCCATCTCCATGTCCAGCTCCACATCCATGCCGTTCAGCATGCACGCTGCGCTCAGGATGCTTACGTCGCCAGCCAGAAGGCGGAACAGGGTAATGTCTCCGCCGCCCGGTGATGTGATGAATACGCGAACCCTTCCTTCATCGATGATCTGTACGCCCGCGCACTCGCCCCCTCCAAAGTGAAGTCTTGTTTTCTTCGGGCAGAAATTTTTCACTGTATTGTCCTGTATATTCTTTCTCTGTCCCTCCGTGAGATCATCCCAGAAGGGAAAGGCTTTTATAAATATCTCTTCCATTTGTCTCTCCATATTTACTGAAATCTTCATTTGCCATCCTGGATTTTTCCTGGATGAGACAAGTATAACATATCCTGCGGCTAATTACTCTTATTATTTTTCTCTTACGGCGAATAACGGATGCGAACAGACAGAGAAACATCAGAGAACGTTTTCTGCCGGAAATTTTATCAGTGTTTCCTGCTGAAAATTTTATCAGCTTCTTGACATTTCCCATCCCCTCTGCTATCCTTTTCGCAGAATAAGGGAGCGCAAGGCACTCCCGCAAGATTGGAGATGAAAAGATGATCATTACTTCCTGCTGATCCCAATACCGCATGACAATATATCCCCCCGGATCCATTTCGTATATCCATGCGAAGACACTCTTATCCGGGCAGTCTGTCTTGTCATGCACCCGCAGGAAAGTATTTTCATCTTTTTGATCCATACGGCAGCACAGCGCCGGCCGCTCCTGCGGCTGTGCTCCCACGCTCTCCCTGACACATTTGGGGACACGTTTATCGTATGAGACATAAGGACCGCGGAAATCACTTTCCCGCGGTCTCTTCTTTACCCTGTCCACAAGGAGGTAGATACTTATGTCGCTTATACAGATAAACAATTTAAGCTTTACTTATGAAGGCAGCTTTGACCCTGTCTTTGAAAATGTTACTTTTCAGATCGATACGGACTGGAGACTGGGATTGATCGGACGGAACGGAAAAGGCAAGACTACATTTTTGAAGCTGCTCATGCACGAATACGAATACAGCGGATCCATCACAGCGTCCGTGGAGTTTGAATATTTTCCTTTTTCCGTAGAGAATCCCTCACTCATGACTTATGAGATCCTTGAAAACGTCAATCCCATGATGGAACAGTGGGAACTGATCCGGGAGCTGAACCTGCTGGATACAGACCCTGAGATCCTTTACCGCCCCTTTTACACACTGAGTTCCGGCGAACAGACGAAAGCGCTCCTTGCCATACTCTTTTTAAAAGAACATGCTTTCCTCCTGATCGATGAGACGACCAACCATCTGGACATCCTTGCCAGGGAAAAAGTGGCGGACTATCTTTCCCGGAAAAAGGGGTTTATCCTCGTGTCCCATGACCGTGATTTTATTGACCGTTGCGCGGACCACGTCCTCGTCCTGAACCGGCAGTCCATTGAAGTGCGCAAGGGGAACTTTTCTTCCTGGTACGCTGACAAAACAGCCAGGGATCATCTGGAATTAAAACAGAATGAACGCCTGAAAAAAGATATCCATAAATTAAAGGAGGCCGCCCGGCAGGTGGCTCACTGGTCGGATAAAGTGGAGAGTTCAAAGACCGGCGCTCGCGTCGCGGGTCTCAAGCCGGACCGGGGACATATCGGCCATCAGGCGGCAAAAATGATGAAGCGCGCAAAGTCGCTGGAACATCGTAAAGAAAATGCAGTCCGTGAAAAAGAGGGACTGCTCAAAGACGTGGAATCCCCGGACAGCCTGAAGATCAATGTACTGGACCATCACAGCCGCAGACTTGTATCCCTTCAGGATATCACCATTGATTATCGTTCAGGCACTGCCGGACACTGCGAGCGCACGTCTCCTCTGCTCTCACATTTCAGCCTTGATGTTTTAAAGGGCGAACGCATCGCCCTGTCGGGGAAAAACGGCTGCGGAAAGTCCAGCCTGATGAAGCTTCTCTTAGGGGAAGATATTCCCCACACCGGGGAGGTGTATCTAGCCGGAGGGCTTAAGATTTCTTACATCCCCCAGGACGCCTCCCGGCTGAGCGGCACGCTCTGCTCCTTTGCCGAAAAGCATGGGCTGGATGACGCCCTTTTCCGGACCGTGCTAAAGAAACTGGGACTGGAAAGAATCCAGTTCGAAAAGAAGATCGAGGACTACAGCGAGGGGCAAAAAAAGAAGGTGCTCCTGGCGTCCTCCCTGTGTGAGCCTGCGCACCTGTTCCTCTGGGATGAGCCGCTGAATTTTATCGATATCTTTTCCCGCATCCAATTGGAAGAACTCCTCCTTGCCTCCCGCCCCACCATGCTCTTCGTGGAGCATGACCGGGCTTTTCGGGAAAAAGTGGCGACCCGGGTGATAGATATCTGAATCGTCGGTCAGCCGGTCCGCAGCTCATTTGGGACCGGCTGATCTGACGTCAGATAAAAACAGCAGACATACTGTTATAACTATTATAAAGATGCTTTGAGGATCTCAACAATATCTTTTTCGGTCAGCGGCACATAGGCATTTTCCAGGCCTTCATTTACCGCAATGTGATGAGCCATTTCTTCGATCCGGCTCTCATCGATGCCGACCTCCCTTAAATGCATCGGAATCCCGATGGATTCAAAGAACTTGTAAGTTGCTTCGATCGCTTGGTCAGCAATCTCGTATCTGTCAAGGCTGCTGTCTATCCCAAATACATTGACGCCATATTTGACAAAACGGTCCACGGTTTTGTCACTCAGGATATGCTTCATCCATCTTGGGGTAAGGATGGCAAGCCCTTCCCCATGAGTGATGTCATAGTAGGCGCTGAGGGCATGCTCCATGCCATGGCATGGCCAGCCGGAAGCGCTGTTTCCAAGGGACAGGATTCCATTGCATCCATAAGTACAGCACAGCATCAGTTCCGCTCTCGCGCGGTAATCTTCGGGGTTTTCCAGTGCGATCTTCGTATTTTCCATCAGGCTCTTCAGCTCTGCCTCGCAGAATCCGTCATTCAGCAGGGTAGTGTCTTCCGAAAAATACTGTTCCATCACATGGTTCATCGCATCCGCGCAGCCCGCTGCCGTCTGCTTTTTTGACACGGAAAAGGTGTAAACAGGATCAAGGATCGAGCAGACAGGAAACAGGTGCGGGTCCATGTACCCGATCTTATCGTTGGTTTCTGTCCTGGAAATCACACCGCCGCAGTCGTACTCGCTTCCGGTGGCCGCCAGTGTCAGGATATCCACTATGGGCAGCGCATCCTTTGCCAGAACTTTGTATGTGATCAGATCCCACGGATCTCCGTCATACTTCGCGCCTGCCGCGATGGCCTTGGAACAGTCAAGCACACTTCCGCCTCCTACCGCAAGGATCGCGTCGATTCCATTTTCTTTACAGATACGCACGCCGTCCAGAACACTGGGATCGTATTTAGGGTTGGGCTGGATATCCGAAAGCTCATAGATTTCAAAATCGGCAAGCAGTTCTTTTACCTTGTCATAGAGCCCGATCTTTTTGATGCTCCCGGAGCCATAGGTCATAAGGATCTTCCTGCCGAGGGGCTTCATTACTTCAGGCAGATTCGAAATGACTCCCTTTCCGAAAATAAGTCTGGTCGGTGTCTGATAATCAAAGTTTTGCATGTCTGTTTCCTCCTGTTATTTTATTGATTTTTTTCTGCAGTCCAGTCAGGCTCCTCTCCGGTCTCCCATGACAGGTCTCCACCTTCCATGGCGATTTTATAGCGCCCGATCTTATAATCCAGACGCGCGAGTGTCTCATCGATCTGCCGGCGCTGATCCAAAAGGACCTCCCTCTGTGCAGTCAGCAGTTCAAACCGGGCCGGGATGGTAGAGTCTCCTTCTTTAAAAAGAGTCAGATATTCGATCAGGACTTCTATCGGAAGCCCGGCGGATCGCATGCATTTCGCAAGCTCCACCCAGCCGATATCCTCCTGCTGGTAGTCGCGGATCCCGCCCGCGGTCCTTGTGACCGGGGGAATGGCGCCCACGCGTTCATAATAGCGCAGGGTATCTGCCGGAATATCATATTTTTCGCTGACCTCTTTTATTGTCATATCTTTTCTCCTCTACAATGCTCGTACAATGCTCTGCTGTAAATCAATCATACATCTTTGAGTTAACTCCAAGTCAAGACTTTTCTGATATTTTTTAAAATTTAACAGAATCCGTATCAGATACAGCCTTTTCTCCCAGATTCCGCCCCCTCTCCGGCGCCATTTTCTTCCCCGGGAGCTGAGCCAGGAGCACCGCCGCAAACACCAGAGCGCAGCCGAACAATTCCCGCCCGGACAGGCGCTCTCCCAGGATCACCCAACCTGTGAGTACAGAGAATACGGATTCAAGGCTGAGAAGCAGGGAAGCCACAGTCGGATCTGTATTTTTCTGCGCGATGACCTGAAGCGTATATGCCACGCCGCAGGAGAGCACTCCCGCATAGGCAAGCGGCATCCACGCTGCCTGTATCTCATCGACCTGAGGCCGCTCCAGCGCCAGCATAGGGACGGCACACAGGATCCCGCACACAAGAAACTGGATACAGGACAAAGCCACACCATCCACTTTCGGCGCAAAATGATCGATCACAAGGATATGTACGGAGAATATGACCGCACACAAGAATACGAGAAAATCTCCCTTTGATATGGAAAATCCGTCCGTAATGCACAGGAAATACATCCCCGCCATAGCCAGAGCGACCCCGATCCACACCTTCCTCCCTGCTCTTCTCCCGAGGAAGAGCCTGATAATGGGTACGATCAGTATGTACAGAGCTGTGATAACCCCTGCCTTTCCCGCGCTTGTATATACAATGCCGATCTGCTGGAGGGAACTCGCCACAGCAAGGGCAATCCCGCAGAGGATACCGCCGGTGACCAGAGTTTTCCTGTCGCCTACAGAGGATTCGCCCATAGAAGAATCGCCTGCAGAGGGTCCGCCCATGGAGGAGACGTACGCAGAGGGTTCGCCTGCGGCGGATTCCGGCTGTCTGCTCTTTCTCCCCCGCCCCTTCAATATAAAAAGGACTGGCAGCAGCACAAGCCCTCCCATGGCGCTTCGGATCGAATTAAATGTGAACGGACCGAGATAGTCCATGCCAACGCTCTGCGCCACAAAGGCGCTGCCCCAGATCAGTGCAGTCAGCGCCAGAAGAAGATTATTTGTCGATCTGTATCTCATTGGAAAAATCTCTCCATCACTTCCTGTGCCGGCATCTCTTTTCCGGTGAACAGCTCAAATGCCGCCGCGCCCTGCCAGAGGAGCATCCCGATCCCGCCGACTGCTGCGCGGCATCCTGCCTCTTTTGCCTTTTTCAGCAGCAGGGTCTCTCTCGGATTATAAACCACATCAGCTACCGCCAGATCTTTATGAAGAAATTCCGCGGGGACAGGAAGCACATCCTCAAGCGGACTCATGCCCGCGCGAGTGGCATTGATCAGGATATCACTTTCCGCGACCGCTTTTTTCAGCATCTCTGTATCATCCAGATCGTCAATATAGACTTTTCCGATGTCAGGGACGGCATTCTTTATCTTTTCCACTGTTTTTTCCCCATTGTCATAGAACTCATCCTTCCGGTTGAAAAGAGCGATCTCGCTCACTCCGTCCAGCGCGGCCTGGACCGCGATGGCAGTGGCCGCCCCACCTGTTCCCAGGAGAACGATCTTCTTTCCTTCAATGTCAACGCCATGTTCCTTAAGATTCCGCACAAAACCGCTTCCGTCTGTGATATGTCCGGTCATCGTTCCGTCTTTCTCGAAGACTACAGTATTGCATGCTCCCACCAGTTCCGCCGCCGGGGAAAGCCTGTCCACCAGTTGTGCCACTGCCGTTTTGCACGGCATGGTCACATTAAAGCCGCCCGCGTGAAGATCCCGCAGAGCATTGACCGCGTCCGCTGTCTTTTCCAGCGGCACGTCAAAGGCAAGATACGCTGCATCTATCCCAAGCTTTTCAAAACTGTAATTATACATGGCCGGAGAGCCGGAGTGCCCCACCGGAGAGCCGATAAGCCCATAAAGCTGCGTATGTCCACTGATCCTTCTTTCCATAATGATCTACCCTCCTGAATCTGTTTTCAAATATAAAACGCAGATACAGTATAGCACATCACCGCCCGATTCTTCAATCCTTTAAAGCGTGAAAATTCCAAAGTGATAAATTATTTTTTACTCATCCGGCTAATGATCTGTTTTGCATAGGCGCTCACCCCTGTCACGATGATCCCCTGCGTTACCGCTGTAAACGCCGCCATCGCCACATCTTTTGCCCCGCCGCACTCACAGGTGGCAAACACATATAGAGAGCAGATCAGTATCCCCACAAGTCCTGTAAGAAAAATAACATATTTTTCCTGGATGACCGAGCTTTTTCTCAGCGCCATATCTAGAAAATAGAGCGCCAGCGCGACGACGATCAGTTCCGGTTTGATATACTCTGTGATCTCCATATAGAAATCCCCTTTCATGCATATAGTAAAATATATGCAGAAGCGGGGATTTCTGTGTTGTCTCTGTGCTATTTCTCAGTTTACCTTCCAGATGTCCCACCCTCTCTCCAGCGAGTATACGTTCAGTGCAGCTCCATCCAGATCTACACTCTTCATATCCACGGAGCTGATCCGGTTGTTTCCGTAAGTTTTATAGTAATATGTTCCTGTGTCTGCATTCACACAGCAGGAATATGTGGTGATATCATATTTCCCATCCTGTGTGACGACCGCGCCCCGGGGCATGGCGACGCTGTCCAGGATATGGAAAAACTGCGCTACATTCTCCTCCTCATTTTTCCCGCAGACAGAGTTCCATCTCAGAAACGCTGCCTTCACAAATCTCGATGGAGAAGAATAATCCCCAGGCAGTCCGATAGCTCCCATTCCCTGGCAATATGGTACAAGATCCGGGGAATGTGGGACCAGATCCGGTGGACATGAGGAGACTTCTCCGGAAAAGAACTCTGTTCTTCCTGTTCTTCCTATTTTTCCTCTCCCCCCGCTCTCCGCCCGGCAGAACCGGGATACCGGATATCCGGCAGTCACATTCAGATAATTGTTCAGATTCATCCTATGGTATCCAAAAGAGGGATTGTTCGTCAAAATACCGGTGAGATTTTCATAGACCATTATGCCTTCCCGAACCGACTCGACTACAAGACATCTGTCCCGGTCGGCCAGCATCCAGTGAAGCTGCGCGGGCGGCATGGTCTTTGAAAAAGCATCCTCCGTGATATTTATATCGCGCAGTTCCGCTTCTGCTTCCGCAACAGACGCACACATTCCCAGGATCCATGGGATGAGTTCAAACGTAGCCACATTTTTCCTGCCCGCTTCTGCTTTTCGGTAATATGCATTGCCGGGGAAATTCAGTCCTGCCATGCAAAGACCTTTTTCATTGACCGCCTCCGCATAGAGCGGAAAAGCCCGCCCCCCTCCGCCTGCCGGCCGTTCCTCTGCATCCTGTACCCTTTCCTCCTGCCCCGCCGCCATTCCGATCAACGCATAATGCTCAGGCTGCTCTTCCATATGTGTGAACCGAAATGGAAAACGGCGTGGGGTGACGGCAACACATTCCCCGAAGGAATACTCCAGATCCATGTTCCTGCCAAAATAGAAGCCTCCGTTTTTATAAGTAACGCATGTACACATAGAAAGCTGTCCCTCCCGGAATTTTCTGATCAGTATCTCATGTCAGTATTCCCCGGAAGGGACAGCTTTATCCCCTATGTTTTTTTATCCATGATGAGTTCTTCTTTTTCATGTTCTCTTCTTTCTCTGCGTTTTCACACATTTTTACTTTGTTGTTTTTGTGCCATAATATTATTCAAGATCAAATTTAGGGAAAAATGTGCAAAGTATGTAGCGTGGTTATCAAATGATCATTCTAATCCTGACATTTTTTTATACAACGTTTTTGCATATCCATCTGTCATTCCGCTTATAAAATCCGTCGCGATCAGTATTCTGCGATATAAAAGCTCTGACTCATCGGTAATACCATCAGATTCCTTTGCCTTAAAATAATCGTCAATGTAATTGGCAGAAACAAGAGTAATCACTTTTTTATCCTGCGTGGTCATTGCCCCATAACCGTCAGACCGAACGACCGCGGGAACAAACTTGTCCAACAAAAAATTAAGAATGACCTGCGCGGACACTTCAGGTTCTGTAATAACACGCGAATCAAAAACAAATTTGGCCATTGCCTTCTTTAACATTTTTACGGTCAGGCTATGATTATTATCATAGAATAGATCATGATCAAATGTTCCCTGCAAAATACTGTCATAACTTCTTGAAAACCTCCAGCATACAACATACATCAGCCATCTTCTGAGATATGTTCCCCATTGGCTCATCACTTTTGTCTTATCGTTTTCTGCTTTATTAAGGGAATCCAATTTATCAATAATCTCTTTTGTCCTGTCGATGTGCTGCTGAGATTCCTTGTATTTTTCTCCCAATTGCTCATATGTATCATTAAAGAAACACAGCAGATCACCGACACTGACTATACCTGATTTTACGGCATCTTCTAAGTCAGCGGTCATATACGCGATATCATCTGCCGCCTCCACTAAATATGCCAACGGATGGCGGATTACTGTCCCATCCGCGTTATTGGTCCCCACTTCCTCCGCAATCTGTAAAAAAATACTCTGTTCCGCCTGATAGCAGCCTATTTTATGTCTGATACTGGCCTCTCCTATCTCATCACATCTAGTGGGATATTTGATCAAAGCGCTGATGATCGAAAACGGCAGATTAACCTCTGATTGATACCGCGCTTTCGCTAAAATCCTAAAAGCCTGGGCATTCCCTTCAAAGTTCTCCAGGTCTGCGATCTGTTTTTTATCCAGCAGATCGGAAACAGGCTTCTCATCATCGCTCTTTAAAGGATAAATCTTTTTAAGATTGTCCTTGAACCATTCCCTTATGATTTCTTCACCGACATGACCAAACGGAGGATTTCCGAGATCATGCAATAATCCGGCACATGAAAGGATCGCTTCAATATCACCAACTCTTTGAGACCTTAATTTTTCATCGTCCTGGCAGTCTATTGATAATTGCCGATGTGACGCTGTATTTTGAAAGCACATGATCCCTAACTGTTTCGCTATTGTCGATACTTCTATAGAATGTGTTAATCTCGTTCTAACAAAGTCGCTCTTAGACAGAGGAAAAACTTGTGTTTTATCCTGCAGCCTTCTGAATGCCGCACTGGAAACAATCCTCTCATAATCTCTTTCAAATGGGCTTATATAATAATCATCAAATGCTTTTGGAGCATTTTCTTCGTTGCCCAGCCGGGTTTGTGTCAATAGTTTTTTCCATTCCATAAATATTTTCCTCCTCGCATCGTGCTCTCACATATTATGTTTTTATCAAAAATTTCGCATCTTTCTTTTTCGCTAAGTATTCCATTTTTTGTGAACAGGCTTTCTCCACACGCATCGTTTACAGAATACAGATTATTCCATATATCACAGTTTAACATACAATCACTGGAAATGCAGTAAATACAGACATTTTTCAGAGTATTTTCCCTATGGATCACTTATCTGCACGGCGAATAATAGAGCATATTTTATGTATGGCAGGCAAAATGCAGGCAGGACTACCGCCAGATTTTCCTTGAATAATGGTATCCAATATGCTATATTGTGAATAGAAGAGGAACAACCGCCCACAAGGGGTTGACCTCGTTAAATTAGTTGATAGAATTACCACCTCATCACTCAGTCAAAGTTTCGAGGTGGTTTTTCTATGCCTTAAAACATTACTTCAAGTTCGCGAAAACGAATGTCAGCAATGCCAGAATGAACATTCCAAAAGCCATCAGATCTTTAAAGTCAAACGGTTTCTTGTCCATCAGCACCACCTCCATTCTATGTAGAATAGAGGTCGACCACCCTGCAACACGGTTGTCCCTGTCCATATACTACCACAAGCACAGATAGCGTACAATATTCATTTCAATATCACTGGGAACCCCGGTGTAGGATTACAATACATGTGTTACAACTGAATAATTAAAAAGACGGAAATACAGTTTCTGTGTTATAGTTTTAGCGACCAAACAAAAACAAAACAAGAAAGGATGTATTTCCGCATGGCTAGTATAACAC
>DWYM01000006.1 GCA_019118665.1 Candidatus Mediterraneibacter intestinipullorum | reverse complement strand
AAAGAACTAGGTAATTATTAATTATAAACTTATTATACGAGGAGGAGCCCGGATGAAAATTTCTGACAGGATCGCCGCACTTCGCGGGGAGATGGAGCGGGAGGGGATTGATATTTGGATCGTCCCTTCTTCGGATTATCACCAAAGTGAATATGTGGGAGAGCATTTTAAGGCGCGGCAGTACATGACCGGCTTCACCGGTTCTGCGGGCACTGCCGTGTTTACGCGAGATAAAGCCTGCCTGTGGACAGACGGCAGATACTTTATACAGGCGGAGAAGGAACTGGAAGGAAGCGGCATCACCCTCTGCAAAATGGGAGAACCGGACTGTGACACGATCGAAACATTTCTGGAGAAAGAGCTTCCTGTGGAGGGCGTGATCGGATTTGATGGAAGGACGGTCGGGATCGGAGAAGGAAAGGGCTATGAGGCTGCCGCGGCGCGAAAAAGCGGGACAGTCAGTTATCAGCATGACCTTGTAGGGAGGATCTGGAAGGACAGACCGGGACTTCCGGGAGAAAAAGCGTTTGCCCTTGAAGAAAAATATGCCGGGGAGAGTGCAGCGTCCAAGCTGACGCGCGTCAGGGAAAAAATGCGGGAGCGAGGAGCGGACATCCATCTGCTCACGAGCCTGGATGATATAGCGTGGCTGCTCAATATCAGGGGAAATGACGTGGCGTACTGTCCGTTAGTCCTCGGTTATATTATTTTATACATGGATCGCGGAGAACTCTATGCGGATGCAAAGAAGTTTTCAGAGGAGATGCTGGCTGAGTTGACCGGGAACGGCATCATACTTCGCCCTTATGACGAGATAAGCGAAGCTGTATCAGCGCTTCCCGCATCATCCTGCGTCCTGCTTGACGCGGAGCGGGTAAGTTACGAGTTGTATAGAAGGCTTCCTGAGAATGTCAGCGTCAAAGAATCAGAAAATCCGGAGATTTTGATGAAATGTATCAAAAATGATATTGAGGCCGCGAATATCAGGAAAGCGCATTTAAAAGATGCAGCGGCACATACCCGATTCATGTACTGGCTGAAAAAGAATATTGGAAAAAAGGAGATCACAGAGATATCCGCGGCTGAAAAGCTGGAGTCCTTCCGCAAGGAGCAGGAGGGATACCTGGAAGCAAGCTTTGAACCTATCAGCGCATTTGCGGAGCACGGCGCGATCGTCCATTACAGCGCGACAGGGGAGACAAACGCGTCTCTGGAAAAAGGAAAGCTGCTGCTGACAGATACCGGCGGGCATTATCTGGAAGGCTCGACAGATATTACGCGGACAGTAGCGCTGGGAGAAGTCTCCCAAAAGGAAAAGGAGGCTTTTACCCTTGTTACCCAGGCAATGCTGCGTCTGATGAACACAGTATTCCTTTATGGATGCAGCGGGGCGAATCTGGATTGTATTGCAAGAGAGGTCTTCTGGAAAAAACGGCTGAATTTTAATCATGGTACAGGACATGGAGTGGGCTATCTTCTCAATGTCCATGAGCCGCCTGTCAACTTCCGTTGGAAAGAGGGAAAGACGCCGGCCCAGGTCCTGGAGAAAAATATGGTGATCACGGATGAACCGGGCTTATATATTGAAGGCGCCTATGGGATCCGGCTTGAGAATGAGCTTCTGGTGTGCGAGGATGAGAAAAACGGATATGGGCAGTTCATGCGTTTCGAGCCATTGACCTTTGTTCCGATCGATCTCGACGCACTGCTTCCTGAGGAGATGACGGAAGAGGAAAGAAAGATGCTCAACAGTTATCACAAAAAAGTTTATGAAACAGTATCCCCTCATCTGAATGAGGAGGAGAAGCAGTGGCTCAGAGAATATACCAGACTCATATAAGGTTTTGCTGACGGAAGGAAGGTATGGACAAGGCCTGTAAAAACAGAGAGTGAGAAAAGTAAGGAAATAATATGATGGAGACAACAGAAAACACGACAAATGAACTGATTCTCAGAATAGAGGGGAAATATGCGAAGATGAGCAAGGGACAGCGCAGGCTGGCAGACTATGTGTGCGCGAATTATGACAAGGCGGTGTTCCTTACCGCGGCAAAGCTGGGAGAGACCGTGGGCGTCAGTGAGTCCACGGTAGTGCGTTTTGCGATCCAACTCGGGTATAAAGGATATCCTGATTTTCAGAAGGCGCTGGAAGAACTGGTGAGGAACAAACTGAATTCGATCCAGAGGATGGAGGTCACATATGGCAGGATCAGCCAGAGTGAGATCCTGGAGACGGTCCTTCACTCAGATATAGAGAAAATCAAACAGACTCTTGCGGTGATCGATGATAAAGTGTTTAATCTTGCCATTGACACCATACTTGGAGCAAATCGGATCTATGTCATCGGCATCAGGAGCTGCGCCCCTCTGGCGGCATTTTTCGGCTTTTATCTGAATTTGATATGTGACAATGTTACGACCGTGGACACGAACAGCTCCAGCGAAATATTTGAACAATTAATACGCATTGATGAAAGGGACGTGATCATAGGGATCAGTTTTCCACGATATTCTATGCGCACGCTGAAGGCATTGGAGTTCGCCAGCAACAGGAAGGCAAAAGTGATCACTCTTACCGACAGCATCCATTCCCCGATGAACCTGTATTCCTCCTGCAATCTGATCGCGCGCAGTGACATGGCGTCTATCGTGGACTCCCTTGTGGCGCCTTTAAGCGTGATCAACGCGCTGGTCGTCGCCCTGTGTATGAAGAAACAGAAAGAAGTCGTTTCAACGCTGGAAACACTGGAGGAGATATGGGGAGAATATCAGGTGTACAGCGGGGACGAACTGAATCCTGTGAGCAGCTCGTTTTCCGTAAAACGCACAGAAGCAGCCAGAAATACTGCCGAAACACAGGAGAATAGAAAGGCAGGACATAAAGATGCGTAAGGTTCTTGTAGTCGGCGGAGGCGCGGCAGGAATGATGGCAGCGGTCACGGCAGCGAGAAACGGCGGAGAGGTCCTTCTCATTGAAAAAAATGAAAAGCTGGGAAAGAAGCTGTTTATCACAGGGAAAGGGCGGTGTAATATTACAAACTCTGCGGATATTGAAGACCTCTTTTCCGCGGTTGTAAGCAATCCCAAATTCCTGTACAGCGGCTTTTACAGCCTGACAAACGACCAGGTCATAGACTTTTTTGAAGGCTTGGGAGTGAAGACCAAGGTCGAGAGAGGCGGAAGAGTCTTCCCGGAATCTGACCATTCTTCTGATGTGATCCGGGCGCTGGAGCAGGAAATGAAACGGCTGGGAGTGGAGGTCAGCCTTCAGTCAGAAGTGAAGGAAATACTCACCGGAGAAGGGCGCGCAAAGGGAGTTCTTCTCTCATCCGGAAAAAAGCTGTATGGGGATGCGGTGATCATAGCGACAGGCGGGATTTCTTATCCCTCCACAGGCTCCACCGGAGACGGTTACCGGTTCGCACGGTCGTGCGGGCACAAGGTGACAGACCTTTTTCCTTCCCTAGTGCCAATGGAAGTGAAAGAGTGGTACGCGAAAGAATTAATGGGGTTATCCCTGCGAAACATCGAAATACGGATCACTGACGGAAAGAAAAGCCTGTATGAAGAGTTTGGGGAAATGCTCTTTACTCATTATGGCGTGACAGGACCTGTTATTTTAAGTGCCAGCAGTATTGTGGGGAAGCTCCTGAAAGAACGGGAGCTGAAGCTCCATATTGACCTGAAGCCTGCTCTTACGGAGGAGCAGCTTGATAAGAGAGTGCTGAGAGAATTTGAAGCCAACCATAACCGTCAGTTCAAAAATGCTGTTGACAGCCTCTTTCCCACAAAATTAAAGCCTGTGGTCATTGAGCTCTCCGGCATCCCGGAAGAAAAGAAAGTAAACGAGATCACAAAAGAAGAGCGGAAGCATTTCGTACACCTGATCAAAGACTTTAACATGACCCTCACCGGTCTGCGGGGATATAATGCGGCGATCATCACAAAAGGCGGCGTGTCCGTAAAAGAGATCGATCCGGGGGCCATGGAGTCAAAGCTGGTAAAAGAGCTCTATTTCGCTGGTGAAGTGCTCGACCTGGACGCGGTGACTGGCGGGTATAATCTTCAGATCGCCTGGAGTACAGGATATCTGGCTGGATTAAGCGCAGGTGTCAAAAGGCACACCTGAATATCCCCAAAAGGGCAAAAAGGCGTAGCATAACAGAAGATAAGATAGAAGACCCATAGGGCGGGAAAACGACCCGTCCGAGGGTCTTTTTTTGTCCGGGAAGAGGACAGGAGGGCATACCAAATCACACCCTAAACGCCCAAAACGCCGCATTTCCCGGGCAGTTGGGGTTGTTGCACCCGCAGATTCCAATAAGGATACAGGATACCCCCGGCAACAAGATGGAAAGGGATTAAATTTACCTCTTGAAATATTTGAACGTATGTGCTATTATACAACAAAAGAACATATGTTCGAGTTACGAAAAGAGGTTTTTTTAATGCGGGACAGGATACAGAAAGAAATTTCCCTTTATGAAAAACTCAATATTTTATCTGATGCGGCAAAGTATGATGTTTCCTGCACTTCAAGCGGTGTGGAACGGAGAGGCGACGGAACCGGCATGGGTAACTGCCTGAAAGCGGGGATATGTCACAGCTTTTCTGCGGACGGCAGATGTATTTCACTTCTTAAGATCTTGTTTACGAATGAGTGCATCTATGACTGTAAGTACTGTATCAACCGCGCGTCAAATGACGTGGTGAGGACATCATTTACGCCGGAAGAGGTGTGTACTCTGACAATGGAGTTTTACAGGAGAAATTATATTGAGGGACTTTTCCTGAGTTCCGGTGTGTTGAAGAGCCCGGATTACACGATGGAGCTCATCTATGCCACTTTGTACAGGCTGAGGAATGTGTGCGATTTTCAGGGATATATTCATGTGAAGGCCATCCCGGGAGCGGACCAGAGACTGATCCGGCTGACCGGATATCTGGCTGACAGGATGAGCGTGAATATGGAACTTCCCACAGCAGAGAGCCTGCGCCTTCTGGCTCCCCATAAGTCCAGAAAGAATATCCTGACCCCAATGAGATTCGTTCAGGAAAAAATGGAGGAGAACCGTCAGGAGATCATGCTTTACCGCAGCGCTCCCCGGTTTGTTCCGGCAGGGCAGAGTACCCAGATGATCATAGGGGCCACCCCGGAGACGGATTACCAGATTCTCCGGGTGACAGAATCGCTGTACAAAAAGTTCGACTTAAAACGCGTGTTTTATTCAGCGTTTGTCCCTGTCAATGAAGACAAGGTGCTGTCCGCCATCAGGGAACAGGGACCGCCCCTTTTAAGGGAACACAGGCTCTATCAGGCGGACTGGCTGCTTCGGTTCTATTATTTTGAAGCGGATGAGCTTCTGGATGAGGAAAACCCCAATTTTAATGTGCTGCTGGATCCGATATGCTGCTGGGCGCTGAAGCATCTGGAGACCTTTCCGGTGGAGATCAACCGGGCGGACTATTACACCCTCCTCCGGGTGCCGGGGATCGGTTATAAGTCGGCGGGCCGCATCGTAAAGGCGCGGCGGATGGGCAGCATAGGATTTGAAGACCTGAAAAAAATGGGCGTGGTGCTGAAAAGGGCGCTGTATTTTATCACCTGCGGAGGAAAGATGATGTATCCTGTGCGGATAGACGAAGATTATATTACAAGAAACCTGCTGAATACAAAAGAAAAGCTCCCGGAGGGCACAGATGGGATGACATTCAGGCAGATATCGCTGTTTGACGATATGGATTTAAGCGGGGTGAGTGTGAAGTGAGGCAGATCTATATATGTACGGACACCATAACCGGATTGTATTCCGCGCTCCATGACGCGTGGAAAGAATGCAGGGATGGAGACGCCGGTATTGAAGTCCGGGGGAAAACACAGCAGCAGCTCTTCTGTGAATATCGGACTGTGGCAGAGTGCGAACAGAAGGCGGTACGGCTGGAGCGGATGATAAAGCGGTATCTGGGCTGCAATGCATATTGGGACATCTACCATGCCCTGTTGTCTGATGACGAGGCAAAGGGAACAGCCGTTTTCCGGGCGATGCAGGAATCAAGAAATATAAAAGACAGCAAAAAGATCATGGACCACCTTGGAAATCCGGACGTGGCAAAAGTGTTTGCTCTGAGCAGGAGCGTATCGAATGAAGCGCATATGTATGAAGAGTTTATCCGGTTTCGGGAGCTGGAGAATGGGATACTTTTTTCTGAGATCACGCCGAAAGCACAGATACTGACCTGTGTCGCCGATCACTTTACAGACCGCTTTCCGCTGGAAAACTGGATGATATATGATAAGACACACCAGGTATTTCTTGTCCATGGGGCAAGAGAGCAATGGGGACTTGTGTGGGGAGAGGCGCTGAATAAGAAGGCTGCCGGTATGACTTCTGAAAAAGAAGTGAAATATGAACGGCTCTGGAAAGTTTTTTTTGATTCCATTTCGATCAAAGAGAGGGAAAATCCCAAATGTCAGCAGAATCATCTGCCCCTGCGATACAGAGAGGGACTGCCGGAAATGATCCATTGAGCGCAGGGCTTCTGCGAGTTCTTAATGTCAATGCTCCTGTTTGTTCCCATCCCTGCAGGTCTGCCCTTGTCCTTGTAGGTTTGTCAAACATATGTTACACCATGCTGAATAAATTCCTTCAAGACAGTCTGTGGGGATTTCCAGCCCAGAGGTCTCATA
>DWYM01000051.1 GCA_019118665.1 Candidatus Mediterraneibacter intestinipullorum | reverse complement strand
GCAGGGACTATAACCTGTTTCCTATGAGACCTCTGGGCTGGAAAGCTCCACAGACTGTCTTGAAGGAATTTATTCAGCAGGTGTAACATATGTTTGACAAACCTACAATTTACTGATTCGCCCGATGCCTGATCTACTTATTCACCTGATGCCTGCGGAAGAAACTGTACGCCAGCCCGGACAAAAGCACAGCGCACACTCCATTAACGATCATTGCAGCGGCAGGCCATGTCACAGTCATCTCTCCGATGCTGTAAACCATGTACGACCCGAACCCGAAGTCCGCGATCTTCTCCGGCAGAAGCCCGAGGAAATGCTTCCACAGATAACCGCCCCGGTTCATTGACAGGAACAGCGGCATGCACAGGAACAAAAAGGAAGAGATCATCACGCCGTACGGATTTTTCATAATGGACGACAAGAGCAGGACCACTCCGACAAGCCCCAGAGTCAGGACATAACCCATGACAAAGACCAGCCCGCAAGCCTGTAGGGACGTCAGATTATAACCGATAGAAATATTCTCACAAAGCGCCTGGACCGGAAGATTCCATCCGTCCGTACCCATCACAGCCAGATAAATACCGGCAAACAGCCCCATGCCTCCCCAGTACACCACCGTGGAAAACAGGAAGGAGGACGTAAGCTTCGCCAGGATCAGCCTGCTCTTCCCATAGCGCATACTGAGCAGAAGGGAATCGCATTTGGACTGATACTCTCCCGCAAATACAGGGGCGGTCCCGATACAGATCACCAGCATGACTAATATGACCAGAGAAGTGCTGTTGACAATCTCCCACCACGGCCTGTTATACCCATATGACGCTTCTCCCACAGCGTCATCCTCTGCATTCCACCAGTCTGCCTCTGCCGCTATGATCTCGCCCCAGTTCACCGCATCTTCCAGATTCTCCCACACCCGCTCCTTCCTCGCCTCGTAGAAATCTTTTCCCCGGCTCTGCAAGAGCACGTCTCTAATGGAGTCGTTCCTCTGTTCCGGATAGCTGCGGTACGCATCAGTGATCAGATGCAGGACCGGCTGATGGGGAAGGTACCATTTCACATACATTTCCTCAGAGAGATACATAAGCTCCCTGTCATCCGAGGAAGCCACCAGATCCTGTGTATAGCCCAGGTATTCATCTACCAGTGCGTCTACGGTCTCCTGATCCAATGTCACTTCCTTCCGGCTTTCCTTCTGGACCCGTACTGCCTCCAGTCCGGTCACGGTCTGTCCGTCTGCGTCTGTCGCAGAGATCAGCCGGATATTTGACCATACACTGAAGGCCAGAAACAGGGCGCACCCGAGCACTGCGAACTGTGTGAGGCGGCTGCCCCAGATCCGTTTCCACTCATACCATATCATTCTTCTCATAAACGCCTCCTCCTTTCCTTCCGCTG
Source organism: Candidatus Mediterraneibacter intestinipullorum (assembly GCA_019118665.1). Taxonomy (GTDB): domain Bacteria; phylum Bacillota; class Clostridia; order Lachnospirales; family Lachnospiraceae; genus Mediterraneibacter; species Mediterraneibacter intestinipullorum. The sequence goes on along the minus strand of DWYM01000051.1, from coordinate 13,382 downwards.
CTCCGGCATCGTATTCCCGATCTCGTCTGAAAAGCATTTCAGATAGAGATCCTCCAGAGTTGGCTCTGTCTGTTCCGCATCCGCGCAGGGACGATCCGGGCTGATCACTCTTGCCTCCACCATATCTCCCAGATTTCTGGAATTGGCGACTGTATGGCTGTTCTCAAAGGACATCCACTCCCGTGCTGGCACCCGGCAGGACCAGACCATGCCCTCTGCCTCAGCGGTCAGCTCTTCTGTCGTCCCCTGGAGAATGAAGCGTCCTTTCTTCATGATGATCACCTGGTCGGAAATATACTCAATATCCGATACGATATGCGTGGAGATAATAATGATCTTATCCTGCGCCATCTCTGCGATCACATTTCGGAAATACGCCCGTTCCTTCGGATCAAGTCCGGCGGTGGGCTCATCCATGATCAGGAGCTTCGGGTCGTTCAGCAGCGCTTGCGCGATCCCAAGCCTGCGCTTCATCCCGCCGGAAAAGGTGCGGATCTTCCGCTTCATATCCCCCTCCAGGCTGACAAGCTTCATCAGCTCTCTTGTCCGTCGCCTTGCATACCGGGGATCCAGCCCTTTGACAGAAGCGATGTAGAGCATGAAATCCTCCGCCGTAAATCCGGGCGTGTACCCGAACTCCTGGGGCAGATATCCCAGAAGATCCCGGAACTCCTCCCCCATTTCTGTATTATTCTTACCGTTTACCTTTACCTCCCCGGATGTGGGAGCGACGATCCCACAGATCATCTGCATCAATGTTGTCTTCCCCGCGCCGTTCGCGCCGAGGAAGCCGTAGATCCCCTCCGTCAGTTCAGCGTTTACATTCTCCACCGCGATCCGGTTCCTGAATTGTTTAGACAATCGTTCCAATGTTAATCTCATCCACATTTCCTCCCATACGTTTTATCAGCTCCACTGTCCGCCAGACCGCTCCGACCAGCGCTGCCGCCCCGGCAAGCAGCCATACAGAAGCTGTATCCGCATCATAGATCTGCCATCCCATGGACTGTATCACCAGGATTCCCCCGGCCAACAGTACTGCCCATGCCCCGCAGTAGAAGACCGCGTTTTCTTCTCTGATTTTTGGGAAGATCAGCATACAGCCCATACACATCATCAGATAGGGGACCGTACTATACAGAAGCACCTGCCATGCGGCCCCTGTGCCGGAGACAGCCATCCCCGCAGACGCGGTCCCGATCACCAGGACATCGATCATCCCGAATAAAGTCAGGCGTGACAGAAATACATGGCGGAGAGAATATTTTGCTGTCATCTGGATCTCTATGATCCCGGGCTGGAAGAATCCCCACAGATCATTTGCATTGATCAGGCACAAGAGCGGCCCGGCAAGGGAGACAAACGTCCAGATCCATGTTTCCGACCATATGAGACTCTTCGGCAGATATACCGACATAAGCAGTGCCATACCCACTTTCAGGAGCCATGTATGGGGACGGACGAAGCGGCACTGATCAAAAAAGAACTGCCCGGCAGTCATTCTTACTGCACTCATGTGACTGCTGAACCCGCCTGCTGTGCCGTATGCTTTTTCTATGGTCTTTTCCAGCGCCTTTTCGCTGTAAGCAGGAACTGTATATTGCTCCAGTTTTTGTTTCAGTTTTCTGTCCATCATTTTCCGCCTCCTTTTATGTAACGGTTCAGTCTTTTCCCGGCGAAGCACAATTTTTAAAAATTATGAAATCGTACAGTTTTAATTTGATTTATTGAAATTTAAGCGGTATAAACACCTTTCACTCTGCCGGAATGCTGAACTTTTACCCTTTTTCAAACCTGCGCCGCAGCTCCTTTTCCGCCGTTTTCAGCCGATAGCGCACTGTGGACGCCGGCATGTTCATCACACCCGCGATATCTTTGACCTTCAACTCCTGATAAAACGGCAGGATCACGATTTCTCTGTCCGGGGAGTCCAGAGCGGCAAGAGCTTCTCGGATCTCGACCCGCTCTGCGGCATATTCTACGTCCGGATCTGGAATGGGATTCCTTTCTGCGCTAAGATCCTTCTCCATGGGGATTTCCTTTGGTTTCCTGTAATGATCCCGGATCGCGTTTCCCGCGATCACATACAGATAATTTTTTATTTTCCCATACTCCCGGTAGCGCTCCGCGGTCCTTAAAAATTTGAGGAATGTCTCCTGGGTGAGGTCCTCGGCAGTCTCCCGGTGTCCAAGGTGCCGGAAACAGTAAGCGTAAATATCCGCATAATTCTCCCGGATAAGCCTGTCCGTATATTCTTTGTCATAAATGATCCGGTCCAATGGTCTGTAAAGAAACACGCGCGATTCCTTTCTGTAAAAACAGGTTGATAAAAATGATCTGAAAGCTTTCTGTAAAATATAACGGATAGAAGAAAGAAAAAAACAAAATAATTGAAAATTATCGAAAAAATCCTGCGCCCAGAGCCAGGATAAAACACGCTAAAAAACGGCGGGCGCTAACGCCCGCCGCATAGGCAAAAATTTCCGCAAAGAGATCATTTTGCCGGACAATTTCCTGCTTTTATCCTATTTTTATTTTTCTCTCCGACTCGCGCGGCGATCACTACGATCAGGCTGACCACCAGCAGAAAATAGAAATTGATTCCACGGCTGACAAGCATGGATGGGATCAGATACACCCCGGTGAATACATGAGTGAACACTGCCTGGTACATCAATTCCGTGATCCCCTGCGCGCCGGGAAGCGGGAGCATGTCTACCGCGATATACACGACAGCCTGGAGCAGGATCACCCGCATGGCTGAGGTCCCCTCCAGCCCGAATCCCAGATAAACCATATAAGTCAGGACAAACACACTGCACCGCTGAAGGAAGGTTACAAAGATAATAAACGCCAGCTTCCCCTTATGCGCTTTCAGCCACGTCACCGCATTCTGATAGCTGTCAATGAATGCCTGTATCTTTTCTTCCCTCCGATCGGAAGGCTTCCATATCTTCATGCGGATGAGCAGCCCTTCAAAAAGCAGGGCCGTCTTCAGGATCACTTTCGGGAAGAGCATCACTCCGAGGATCACAATGACAAGGATCACATTCAACGACAATCCCAGAAGATAGAGCGGAAAATATTTCCCCATCTCTTCCGTAAGCGGATGGAACCATAACAGCAGGATCCCAAAACCCAAAACGACCAGGACAAACTTATATGCCACCGCTACAGTCATTAGCACCACCGTGCTGTCAGATCCCCTGTTTCCATCCTTGTTCATATAGTAAAGCTGTACCGGCTGGCCTCCGGAAGCGGACGGCGTAATGCCGGAGTAAAAAAATCCGATAAAAGAATATTGGATGCACCGGAACAGGGAACTGCCCTTTCCCCCGCTCTTATGCGCTTTCATAGAACGCAGAAGATACCAGATCATGTAGCCTTCCGCACACACGAAAAACATGGCAAGACCAACAGCAGGGATGAGGTACAGCGGTGACATCTCTGCCACTGCATGAGCAATGTCTGACAGATTGCGCCCGCTGAATAGGGCATAGAAGGTCATCAGCATGATCACGAGAAATAGCGCGATCTGGAGTGCTCGTTTCTTAGCGCTCATAATCTGTCCCCCGCTTCCTCAGATTTCGTATATATCTATATCCCAGCTTCATGTATGCCGTGCCTGCAAATGCCGGTCGCGCCAAAAGAAATGCCGGAACTCTTTTAAGCTCAGGAGCTTTACTCACTGAGTCTGTCAGTTCCCGGAGACTCCCCTCAAATATTTTCTGCTTATCCTCATATTCAAAGAAATCCTTTGGCGTCACAAGAGAAAAATGCTTCTCCCACTTACAAACGCCCGCCTCTTCCAGGAGTTTTGCGATATAGGAAGAGCATGTATAATGATTTTTCTGATAGAACGGTTTGTTCATCAAGATGAACGGCAGTCCGAGCACAGCATAATGATAGCTGAAACGTCCCTTCATCGCCTCTTTCAGTTCTCGTTCTATAAAGTCTTTCTGCTCTGCCGAGCACTCTATGCTGCACACCATGTAATCCGCATCCGGAAATGCCCGCAGGATCTTTCTTTTATCTTCTTTTTCAAATCCCGCGAGCAGAGGAATGGACGGATGTCTTCTTCCGATGCTGTACGCTTCTTCAAGATATGGATCGAGCCCCAGTACAACGTGGATATATTTCTGTTTGATCGTTCTTCGGATAAGCCCCGCGAAAAATCCCGGTGTATCGACAAACCCAATGTATATCTGTGCCATAAGTATGTAGCCTCCCTCTTCTGTCGTCTGCAGGTTCCTGTATCTGCCGGATCCTGCTGTCTGCTATATACGCCTTCTACTGGAACTGGTAGATCTTCCTTGCAAACCGGTATCCTCCTACAGTCAGCTTCCCGCCCAGTTTCCCCGGCAGATAGGTCAAACCGCTCAGCGTCGAATAACGGAGCCGGTAATAAAGCGCGGAATTATACGCTTTGATGCTGTCCCACATCTCTCTCCTCTTCCGCTCTGCCTCTGTCGTCTTGATCAGGAGCAGATGGATAGAAGATATGGACAGCATGATAGAAATGTTCCTTGTCATATAGGATGCCAGTTTCGGATACTTTTCCTTCACTGCATGCAGATCCACACTTTTTGCCACCAGCTCTGTCACACGGATCTGCTGATCGATCCTCTTCATGAGCACTTTTTCATTGACCGACTGATCTTCCCGCCCAAGATAATAGTGGTACAGGTCAAGATCCATATAATAGATGCTCTCCACATATGGAAGAGGCTGATAGGAAAACAGATTGTCAACATAAAACGTATGCTCCGGCAGCTTCACTCCGGATCGTCTCAGCACTTCCGTGCGGAACATAAGTGAATGCATGATCAGATACTGGGACGGCTTAAAACGTCCGATCTCATTCCATGTACATACCTTTTCTTTCGGAAAGATATTTCTGTAATCCATCACCCGGCTCGTTCCTTCATCCAGATGATCGTACACATAGTTGCACACAATAAGATCCGGAAGTTCGCGGTCAGGACTCTGAGCCTCTTTCGTAGAAAAACCTTTTATCCCCTGCAGAAGTTTCAGATAAGCCTCCTTGTCAAGCCAGTCATCAGAATCCACCACTTTATAATAAATCCCGCGAGCCAACTCCAGTCCTTTGTTCACTCCGGACCCATGTCCGCCGTTTTCCTTGTGTACCGCACGGACAATATCAGGATATCTCAACTGATATTCATCCGCGATCTCAGACGTCCCATCCGTGGATCCGTCGTTGACCAGGATGATCTCCACGTCCCTGCCGCCTGCGAGCAGAGAATCCACGCACCGCCTCATATAACTTTCTGAATTATAGCATGGTACGGCAAATGTAATATACTTCATATTCAATGTCTCCTTAATATCATAACCTGTAGTGTCTTTCAGGCACCCTTCATCTTTCACAGTCCTATTGTAAAAAAGTGTTCTTAAGATAACCGGAAAGTAATTCTTAAGATTTTGGAAAGATTTGTGAAACGATATAAAAAGAAAGTATCATTTGTTAAATCTCAGCAACGCCCTGTCCGCTGCGGACCAGAGCCCCGATATCACAAACATCACAGCGCCGATGGGCACAATTATCATCACAAGAAGCGCAAGAAGGATCCAGCTGAGCGCCCTGCACATCCGTCTGCCTTTTTTCTTCTCCATTTTTTCCCTCCTGTCAGTGAATCTCTGTTTCCTGTCATTATATCCATGATAACAGAATGCGGAGGTATACTTCCATTCAGAGAGCTTACAATTCTCCTGATCCGGCTTACACTTTTGTAAGATGTATAAAATCTTTTTTAAATTTTAAGCAGATGCCTTGTGAAAGGAACAAAAAAATTATAACATAAAAGAAACTTTTAAGGAAGTAGGGAAGTCCATGAAACGCGAAAAGGATTTTTCAGATATATTGGATGATGATTTTGAAGTGACTTACGAGGACGGATGGGAAGATGTCTATGAAGATCAAATATATGACAAATACCATGACAGATACAGTGAAGAGTCCCATTCTCCGCGCCGGAGAAACAGAAGGGGCGTCCCCCTCGCCGCTCCCATCCGAAAGGGCGGGCGCGTCCTCTCCCATGCCGCGTCGGCTCTGATCCGCTCTCTTACCGCTGGCCTCATACTGGCAACGGCGGTTTATGTCACATATACGTTCTGGCGGGCAAGCGCGCCATATGGAGATATCGCAGAAGCTGTCCGGACGCGTAATATCTCCATGGCGCTGGCAGCGTATATATGCGTCGCTGTGATCTTTCTTCTCTCTGAATTTATCGCTCTGCTCTGGTCAATGACAAGAGTTCGGGTGAGGGATGGTAACGGCTGGTGGAAAGAAGACTCCAGGCGGGGACTCTTTTCTTTCGTCCTTGTATTTGCATCCTCCTATCTGGCGTTCCTCCTGTACCGGTTCCTTCCCGGATCGCCGGAGGTCCTGTTCGGGCTCAAGGGCGCTCTGGAGGTGTATGGTTCCATGCACAACGTCCTCTTCGGACTGTGTGCCGCCGGAGTAGTGTCCTGCCTTGTCCGGAAATATTTCTCGCACTGATGTATCGATGTCATCTCATCTGTCTGTGCACGTTTCGGCAACATACAGTATCTTACAGATTCTTTAAGGACTCTCAATGCGTATCTTCACCAGCTGGTCCGCATGCCTGCGAAGGCTGCCGCGGTAGTTCATTCCGCGGTATCTGCGGATCTGCTGCTGTGTTCTTCCCATCTGCTCCGCCACTTGCTTGGGTGAGGCTCCGTAGGAAAACAGATTAAAAGCACAGCAGTTCCGCACTGCCTCCGCGCTGTGATCGTTGATCCCTGCCTTCCGGCAGTATTTTTTCATCATCCGGCTGATATACATTGTATTAAGGCGCCTGCCGCTCCTGTTATAAAAAAGGCTGGGATGGTTTTCTCTCTGATCCATATATCTCATCAGTATCTCCCACGCATCCGGTGGGATATAGACCGGTTCTTCCCTGCCTGACACAAGGACGTATCCCTCATCACCGTACATAACAAGATCTTCAGGGCCATCCATCCCTGCGATCTCCATAGAGGACAGTCCGGCGCGGTACATAAGCACCAATATCGTGTATGACATCAGATCTTCTGAAGCCGCCTCCAGGAGCGCATCCATTTCATCCACCGGAACACATCTTGCCAGGTTCCTTTCCTTTTCCATGCTTTTCAGATACGAATAGAAATAGTCCGTATACTCTGCTCCGTCATTCCATTCATCCGCCGCAAACCGCAAAAAAGAATGAAGCTCCCGAAACTTTTTCGTCACAGTCAAAGGGCTTATGCGCCCCTCCTCTACCTTCTTTCTCATGAATGCATAATAGCGCTCCACATCTACCAGCGCTGTATCTTCCAGTTTTTTTCCGCAGAAACGGCAGAACTCCGTGATATCTGACCAATATGACGCTTCTGTTGTGGCACTCTTAAAACGTTTTTTGAACGTTTCCCATAATCTGCTATTGACAAATTCCTGTTGAACGTTTTGGCTCATCCGGCTGGCCTCCCCTGCCTTGTATGTATTTTTTTAATGTTATTAGTATTATTCATACTATAACATTTAGTTTTATATTTTGCAATTAAAACATAAAAAACCTGCCTGTAACTCGCTTCGGTCTCATCTTTCGATCCATTTATGAATTACAGGCAGGTATTCTCCCTGATACGGAGTATTACTCGTCAAATTCAAGAACTGCTATTTGGAACTGCGGTGTCTCTTTTAATTCCTTGACAACGCCTCTCCGTGATTTAAGGCGCTCCGCGTATTTAAAATTCGCGCTCATTCCCAGAGCATGCTCGATCATGTAATAGTAAGATGAAGGGAGAACTCCCTCTGTCACATTAACTTCCATGCCGGGCCTGAGCGCCTCTGTATTCTCAATCGTAAACTCCATTTCTCTCATGCCGTTTCATCTCCTGCCGCATCATATAGCTTTTTAACTGATATCCAGCTCCGGCGGTTCATCCAGATGCTCGGATACATATTTTCCGTTTTTCTTCCTCTGACGCACACACTCTGTCAGCAGATATTCGATCTGTCCGTTGACTGAGCGGAAGTCGTCCTCTGCCCAGGCTGCTATGGCATCGTACAGCTTCGCTGAGAGTCTGAGAGGGATCTGTTTCTTTTTATTGTCTGCCATGCTTCTGATCTTCTTTCATCCGGACCGATCAGTACAGACTGCCGGAATTTACGATCGGCTGGGCATCCCTGTTGCCGCAGAGCACGACAAGCAGATTGGATACCATTGCAGCCTTTCTCTCTTCATCCAGTTCCACCACGCCGTTTTGATTCAGCCTGTCAAGAGCCATCTCCACCATGCCGACAGCGCCATCCACGATCATCTTTCTTGCGTCAACAATGGCGGATGCCTGCTGCCTCTGGAGCATCACTGCAGCGATTTCCGGAGCATAGGCAAGATAAGTGATCCTTGCCTCGATGATCTCCAGACCAGCTTCTTCTACCCTGCTCTGGATCTCACCCCGGATCCTGGCTGCCACGACCTCGCTGGAGCCTCTCAGGCTTCCCTCATCCGCAATACCGTCGCCTGTAGTATCCACATTCGGGGCTACATCATACGGATAAATGCGCACGATATTCCGAAGCGCTGTATCACACTGGAGGGAAAGATATTCCTTATAATTGTCCACATGGAACACTGCTTTCGCAGTATCAACCACACGCCACATAACAGCGATCCCGATCTCGACCGGGTTGCCGAGACAGTCGTTGATCTTCTGCCGGTTGTTGTTCAGGGTCATGATCTTAAGCGAGATCTTTTTCCCTGCCAGGTCCACTTCCGCCTTCCCCGCGTTCAAAGCAAAAGACATGGACGTCTTTACAGTTTTATTATCTACATCCCCGCTCTGATTCAGATGGGTGTCAGCCGCCGGGTTTACACTGGTGCAGAACGGATTCACATAATAAAACCCGTCTCCTTTCAGTGTACCCACATATTTGCCGAACAAGGTAAGCACAAGAGCTTCCTGGGGCTTCAATACCTTAAGCCCGCAGTAGGGGAACCACCCAATACACAGCCAGATAATACTGACCACAAGCAGAGCCGCGCTTCCTCCCCGGCTGACCGACATTCCTCCGAAGACGCATCCTGCGGCAGCCGCCAGATAGAGAGCTGTCGTCAGGAGCAACACGGGCATACCATGCTTTTTGTTTGTCAAAACTTTTTCTTCCATGACAGTTTCCTCCTTAACGATAAAATATCTATTCGATATCTTTATGATATCATTTTATGTTTCATCTGTAAAGAGGAATCTGTGACATTCTTCTAAAACAGTTCTGCTTATCGGATAAAATTCGTCCGGCATGGCTCCTCTTTCTCCGGCAGTCCATACTCCTTTTTGCCGAGCGCGATGCTCTTCATCAGAAATGTCATGTTCCTCGCAAGAGTGCGCATTGTCTGCAGCCCCTCTCTATCCTGCTCTGCCTCTCCGGGAGTTCTGCCGTGGATGCTGTTCCAGTACTGTCCGGACGCCACCGGCATTCCGCTGATCGTAAAATATTTATTCAATTCATCAAATGTCGCCGAAAGCCCTCCTCTCCGACCTGCCACCACGCTTGCCCCGGTCTTCATGGTCTTGTCAAAGGGCGTGCTGTAAAACAGACGGTCCAAAAACGCCACCAGAGTCGCATTGGCAGACGCATAGTACACCGGACTTGCCACTACAAGACCGTCGCACTCCTCAAACTTGGGAGCAGCCTCATTTACCGCATCGCTGAAAATACATTTTCCGTTCTTTACACAGGAGCCGCAGGCAATACATCCCCTTACCGCCTGGTTCCCGATATGAAAGATTTCTGTCTCGATCCCCTCCTGCTCAAATACTTTCTCCATCTCATGCAGGGCAATATATGTATTCCCCTTTGCATGAGGGCTTCCATTGATCATCAAGACTTTCATGTTTCACTACCTCCTGTCTCACAGATATACCCTAAAAATGGGTACCCTGTTCATTTTAGAACTATTGGCCGGGAATGTCAATTTCCTTAAAAACACCCTCCACCCAGAACTCGCTGTCCGTGGTGCCCGCGTTAAGTTCGCCTCCCATTTTCACAGCCAGCTCTCTCGCAATGGAGAGGCCAAGACCGCTGGAGGTCCTGCTCCTTGCCGCGTCAGATTTATAAAACCGTTCAAACACTCTGGACACATCGATCTTTTCAGGATGTTCCACCTGATTGCTGATCCTCAGCCGGATCACTACTTCAGATGAAACCAGCCGGATCTGTATCCTGTTCTGTCCGTGGTAAAGACTGTTTTTGATCACATTCTGGAGCAGTCGCTTCACACCCTGTTCATTTCCGATGAAATACAGTCTTTCATGAGGAATGAGGATTTCCGGGGTTATCCCTTTCTTTTCCCACTCATCATAATATGAAAATACCGTACCCTTTAGAAGCTGATTCATACAGCACCGTGATAGTTCAATATGGTAACTGTCATTTTTCAATATGGTAACTGTCATTTTTCAATTTCGTGAACAGGAACAACTCCTCCAGCATGTCTTTCAGACTTCCGATCCGCTCCTCAATGACGCTGATATATCGCTCCTGTTCCTGAGGATCATTACTCGTCTCCAGAAGCTGGAAGTAGCCGTCCAGGGATGTGAGCGGCGTGCGGATATCATGGGACAAGCTGGTGTAGATGTCTGAGATCATCTTTTCTTTTTCCTGATATCTGCCCTTTTACATCTCTCCTCCTGAACACACCGCAGGTCAGCGCTGCTGCGAGTGTCCCGAACACTACCGCTGTCCCGACGGCAAGCAGACTTTCCTTCACGCCTGCCTCCATGGGAAACAGAGCAATCTTGCCTGTCACCGTATGCTCGATCAGGTGGAAACCATCCGCTCCCAGCTTTTCCAGCACTTTATCAATGGCGCTGTAAATAATGACCAACAAGTTCATGGTCAGGCAGACACAGAGTGTCATGCTGATAACATTGGACTTTAAGATCACGGCAAGCGCCATGCCGATCAGTACAAGCGCGTAGTGGAGCACGGTCTGTACGCCCATATACGTCCAGAACTGGGCGGCATCTCCCCAGAGCAGCTTTCCGAAAAAGAGCCTCTGGCAGATCATCTGAACGATCAGGTTCAGCGCCATAGTCAGAAACGTAAATACAAAGAGCGCCGCCGCTCTCGACAGGATCAGTCCTGACCGGTCCCGCACCTGGCCGCCGATGTTCTTGATGTAACCGCTGTTGATATCCGCGGCAGAGAACAGAACTGTAAAGATCAGCAGGAACAGCGCCACGAATTTCCCCTGGAGGTTGGCGTATATCTGATCGAACAATGTAATCTCTTCCCCGGGCTGTGTGGGAAGAACGATATCCATTCCCAGCGCGACAGAGTTCCCTTCTGTCTCTCCATCTCCGGTTTCCTGCGGCATCTCCTGAGTGTAGGATGATTCCTGTGATGCCTCCGGTTCATACTTTGACAGCTCCCATGACAGATAGGTACTGAAAAGTATGGCAGCGGCCAGTACGATCCATATGATATAGAGAGATTTCATGCGGAACATCCTGTACAGATCCATTTTTATCGGATTAAACATGGCTGGCACCTCCTGTCAGATTCAGAAAATAATTCTCAAGCTCCTGGCTGGTGATAGAGATCCCCCTCACAGGGATTTCCGCTTTTGCCAGCGCCATATTCAGAACATCACTCTCTTCCAGACGCTCAAAGACATGGATATGGTGTCTGTCCGTCACCTGATAGTTGGCGAATCCCATTTCATCCAGTATGGGCAGGGCAGCTTCCGGCCGGTCCAGCGTGATCTCAATCCGCTCGCTGCACCGCTTCATCAGCTCCTCTCTCGTCATCTCCTGCAGAAGGACACCATTGTGGATAATCCCATAATCCGTGGCAATCTTGGACAGCTCTTCCAGAATGTGGCTGGAAATGAGCACTGTCATGTTCCTCCCATCTCGCAGCGCCTGTATAGTGTCCCTGACTTGCGCGATGCCCTGAGGATCAAGTCCATTGATGGGTTCGTCCAGTACGAGAAGATCCGGTTCGCCCACAAGCGCAAGCCCGATCCCGAGACGCTGCTTCATGCCGAGGGAAAAATGCTTTGTCCGCTTCTTCCCCGCATCCTTCAGCCCGACTGTGTCCAGAATATCCTCGATATATCCGGGTGTCCTAATCCCGAAGAACCTGCACTTGATCTTCAGGTTTTCATAGGCCGTCATGTTCCCATACAGCCCGGGCGCTTCGATCAGGCATCCGATCCTGGATCGCACCTCCCGCAGATCTTTTCCCTGGCGCCCGAACCTGGACATCTCCCCTTCTGTGGGGCTGGCAAGACCGCTGATCATACGCAGGCAGGTCGTCTTTCCGGCTCCGTTTCTTCCGATGAACCTATAGATCGCCCCTTTCTTGATGTGAAGGTCCACATGGTCCACAGCCTTGTGCCTGCCGTACTGCTTTGTCAGACCATGTGTCTGTAATAAGATCTCACTCATCTTATCCGTCTCCTTTTCCCTTTTTACCGACAGCTCAGCCGGGAAATAGTTCCCGCTTCACTGCTGTACTGTTATCATAAAGGACACACCCTAATGAAACGCAAATAAAAAAGTAAAAAAAGAGTAAAGTTCACGGATGCAGCCGGTATCCGATGCCCCACACAATCTCAATATATTCCTCAGACGTGACAGCTTTTAGCTTCTTCCGGATATTACTGATATGAACATCCAGCGTCTTTGTCTCACCCATGTAGGGCTCCTCCCAGGCATACTCAAAGATATCCTCTTTGCTGAACACCTGTTTCGGGTTCCTCATCAGAAGCTCTAAAATGGCATATTCCTGTTTCGTCACTTTGGAAAGAGGGGTCCCTGATACCGCGACCTGCCTCGTTGTCCGGTCCAATACAAGATCATGGTATGTAAGCCGGTCTGAGCCCTGCTCATTGACCGTCCGCCTGAGCTGTACCTGCACTCTTGCCACCACCTCCGGTATCTCAAAAGGCTTTGTGATGTAGTCGTCTGCCCCGCCGGTGAGCACACTGACCTTAGCGAGCAGTTCCTCCCCTGTCATCCCCGGGAGCATCAGATCCAGCAGGATCAGGTCAAATTTGTTTTCCCCCATGCCCAGCAGCATCTTTGCCTCAGAGCCGGAATAAACCTGCACCGTACTGTATCCGGCTTTTGACAGCGCTGTATGCAATAACTCATTGATGTGTGCATCATCCTCTGCGATCAGGATTCTCCTCTTATCTTCCATCCGTTGTCTGTCTCCTCTGTATCTTATATATAAAACATGGTTATATCCATTCCTTTCGCTTCGCTCAGGCACAAAACGTTATGAAAATATTTTTCCTGAGCTTATTTTTCTTTATAATTCTTCTTGTAGGGAACTCGGTATACTACAAATCACGGGGAGGTGAGTG
>DWYM01000050.1 GCA_019118665.1 Candidatus Mediterraneibacter intestinipullorum | reverse complement strand
AGGACTCATACCAGCGTGACCCTTTGACTGCTTTCCATTCTCCTTCAAAGGTATGTCCCGAAGCATCCACCGTGCTGATCACACGATAAAAGGGCGTCTTTACAAACTCCCGAATCTCCCTCTCCCGGCGGACGACCATGCCGAGCACGCAGGTCATGACCCGCCCCACGGAGATGACTGCATATTTCGTCTTTAAATAGCCGGAAATACTGTCGCCGTATTTGAGTGTCAGGAGCCGGGAAAAATTGATCCCCATCAGGTAATCTTCCTTTGCCCTCAGATAAGCGGAGGCGCTTAGATTGTCATACTCCGACAGGTCTTTTGCCTCACGGATCCCCCTCAGGATCTCTTCCTCTGTCTGAGAGTCGATCCACACCCTCCGCCGCTGCTTCCCCGCAACATGAGCCTCCTGCTCCACAAGACGGTAGATATATTCTCCCTCCCTCCCGGAGTCCGTGCACACATAGATGGTATCCACATCTTCTCTGTTCAGGATAGAGCTTACGATCTGAAACTGCTTTGCCACTCCCGGTATCACTTCATACTTAAATTCTTCCGGAATAAAAGGGAGAGTCTGCAGACTCCATCTCTTCAGCGCCGGATCATACGCCTCCGGATAGCTCATAGTGACCAGATGGCCCACGCACCATGTGATGACCGCTTCATCTGCTTCCAGATATCCGTCCCTTCGTTTTGTGTTCAATTTTAACGCTTTCGCAAACTCCTGCGCCACACTGGGCTTCTCTGCGATGTATACTGCTTTTCCCATATGATACCGTCTGTTCTGTCCTTTTCCCGGACAAGGGATGCCGCAGGCCCACTCCCGATCATATGTATGAGGAATGATCCTGCAGCATTCTCTTTTTGTCCGCTTTATTCACATATCAAAAAACGATATGCAGTGCGCGTGTCGTATTTCTCGCCTTTCCTGCACACCGGCTGCGGAAAGTTCTCGTGGTGGATAGCGTCCGGATAATACTGCGTCTCAAAACACACTGCGCTCCGCTTTATGTAGGATGCTCCGTCTTTTCCAGGTTCATTGTCCAGGAAGTTTGCCGTATAGATCTGGACTCCCGGAAGATCCGTATACACCTCCATCACGATCCCGCTCTTGTCTGATGCCACTTCTGCTACTTTATCAAATCTTCCCTCATTTTTCAACACCCAGTTATGGTCGTATCCATTGCCGAAACGAAGTGGCTCATAGTCTGCGTCAATGTCGTCTCCCAGCACTCTTCCCGCCCGGAAATCCATGGGAGTCCCATCCACTCTGCGGATTTCCCCGGTAGGGATTGATTCTGCGTCCGCAGGGGTAAAGGAATCCGCGTCCAGCGTCACCTTATGGTTCAGTACTGTGCCGCTGTCGTGGCCGTTCAGGTTGAAATAACTGTGATTTGTCATGTTGATGACCGTGTCCTGATCCGGGACTGCCTCATAGTGGATCACAAGAGCATTGTCGTCATCCAGCGTATATGTCACACGCATGTCCAGATTTCCCGGATATCCCTGGTCCCCATCCGCACTGTGGAGCAGCAAAGAAACGTGGTCCGCTCCGTATTCTTCCACTTTCCAGAAACGTTTGTGATAATAATCAGGCCCGCTGTGGAGGCTGTTTTTCCCATTGTCGTTTTTCGCCAGTTCATAGGAAACGCCGTTTAGCTCAAACCCGGCCCTGCCGATGCGGTTGGCGCTTCTTCCCACTGTAGCTCCGATCGCAGCGTCCCCTTTTTCATACCCCTCCGCATCGTCATATCCGAGCACCACGTCCACGAGGTTTCCGGCTTTATCAGGAACACAAAGACGTACCAGGACCGCCCCAAAGTCCGACACATATGCTTTCATTCCGTTTTTGTTCTCCAGGATGTACAAATGCGCTTCCTGACCGTCCTTTATCTTTCCGAATCCGGTTACTGCCTGTTTCTCCATTTTGTTTTCCTCCTGAAATCTCCACTTTTTTATTTGCCTTTACCTTGCAGGAAAAGGTATTTTCCATTTAAAAACATCTGCCTCAATTATACTATCAATCAGACAATCTGTCTATGAATGTTTCTTTTTCTGGAATACTCCAAGCACTCTGGTCAGAAATGTTTCTTTCTCGCTTTTGTGTGAAGGAGTAGCAGGCCTTCTCGCGTTCAGCGCCTCTTTCATAAATGTCTCCTGAGCGTTTACCAGAGCCCCTTCCTGCTTTTTCCTTCTGTAAGCGCCCTTGCTGTCCATCTGTCTTGCCTTAACGTTATCTGAGAGCATGACCTTCAGGTCATGTATGAGCCGCCTCCTGATCCCCTCATCATAGACCGGGCATGCCACTTCCACTCGTTTCTCTGTGTTTCTCGTCATCATATCGGCAGAACCTATATAGACCTTTGCGTCCGCCCCGGTCCCGAACACGAACACCCTTGGATGCTCCAGATACCGTCCCACAATACTGGTCACGCGCAGATTCTCAGTCCTGCCCGGTATTCCCGGCAGGATACAGCAGATCCCCCTCACGACCAGGTCCACCTTTACCCCTGCCCTGCAGGCTTCCGCCGTCTTGCGGATAAAGTCCATATCTGTCACAGAATTCATCTTCATGACAATGCGGCCGCTCTCACCTTTCGCGATCTCTTCGTCCATAAGGCAGAGCACTTTCTGCTTCAGGCTGGTCGGGGAGACGATCAGATGATCATATACCCCATCCAGATTTCCGATAGACATGTTTTTAAAAAATACTGCCGCATCTTCGCCAATCTCCTGATCTGATGTCATAAGAGAATAGTCCGTATACATCTTCGCCGTTTTTTCATTATAGTTTCCTGTGCCGACCTGTGTAATATAGCGGATCTCGTTTTTGTTCCGATATGTGATAAGACAGATCTTGGAATGTACCTTATAGCCCTCTATTCCGTAGATCACACGGCAGCCGGCCTCCTCCATCCGCTCAGACCATTCAATATTGTTCTGTTCGTCAAAACGTGCCCTCAGCTCGATCAGAACCGTGACTTCCTTCCCATTCTCCGCAGCGGCGCAGAGATATTCCACAAGTCTTGCTTTCTTTGCCAGACGGTAGATCGTGATCTTGATGGTCAGTACATCCGGGTCTGTCGAAGCCTCTCTGATGAGCTGCAGGAACGGATCCATGCTTTCGTAGGGATATGATAACAGGATATCCTTCTTTTTCACCTGCTCTATCACACTCCCACTCGAAAGGGAGGCAGAAGGCTGAGGTGTAAACGGCTCATTTGTCAGAGCGCGCCTCATGGACTCAGGCAGTTTATCCGCCATCGAAAAGATGAATCCCAGCTTCATGGGCATCTTTGTGCGGAAGATGCATTCCGGCGTGATCTTGAACCGGCCGCAGAAAAATTTTTCCATTTCCTTCCCCAGGGGGACTGCCGTTTCCAGGCGCACTACTGCCATCCTTCTCCTTTTGTGCAGAGTTTCCTTCATGACAAGCCGGAAATCTTCATTGTCAGCAAATGCCTCGTCTTCCGGTGAAACATCCGCGTTTCTTGTCACGCAGATATAATTCTTATCTGATACCTGATATCGGTCAAACACAAGCTCCAGATATTCCATGATCACTTTTTCCATGCGGATGTAACGGATATCATACCCGGGCAGATACAGGATGTCCGATATGTACTGAGGTACCGGAACGATCCCGATCATTGTATTCCCATCCAGCTTTAAGTTTGCCACAACATAGATTTCCTTATTGAGCAGATGCGGAAACGGATGATTCGTATCCACGGTCTGTGGAGACAGCACCGGGAGCACCTGTTCCCTGAAGTATTTCTTGACATATTTTTTCTCCTGCTGTTCCAGATCCTTAAAATCCAGCCCGCACACACCGTAGGGCCTGAGCTGTTTTTTGATCTCGGTATATGTCTTGTCACGCTCTTTGTAAAGAGGCGCGACTGCACGGTAGATCGCATCAAGCTGCTGCTCCGGCGTCATGCCGGAACGTATATCAAGCTTCTTGTTGTCTACTGCCGCCATATCGTAAAGGCTTCCTACACGGATCATGAAAAATTCGTCCAGATTGCTCGTAAATATGGCGACGAACTTCATGCGTTCCATAAGCGGAACGCCCTCATCCTGCGCCTCTTCGAGAACTCTCTGATTAAACCTGAGCCATGACAGTTCCCTGTTCTGTGTATAATCAAGTATCTCCGGCTTTCCCATACTGCCGCCACCTCCTATTTTTCCAGATATTCCATCATCTCATCAAACTTTCTTTCCATATAATGATATCCATGCTCATAAAATGCATGGAGCGTCTCCTTGTTCCGCTCCAGCCTCGACACCGGCGTCACCTGGGGGCGCAGGATAAATATCTCCCCGCGTTTCTCAAGCTGGTCCAGATAATTCATTGTCTTATTATATTCAAAGCTTCTTTTGAATATTGTGCGTACCAGGTTCGGATAGGACTTATACGCGCGTCTGTATATTTTCTGCATAGCAGGGGACACCACCTTTTTCCGGTAACCCCTGTTTTTCGTAAGAATGACCACGATCTTTTCGTTTTCCATCTCCTGAGCCCGCCGTATCGGAACCGAATCAGCCAGCCCTCCGTCCAGATAAGGAGTGTCATCTATATTCACGATCGGCGTCAGCAGCGGCATGCTGCAGGAAGCGCGACAGATCTTCATAAGACGCGCACGATCATAATCCTCTGTCATATACTCCGCCTTTCCTGTAAGGCAGTTGGTAGTCACAAGCTCGCATTTGATCTCAGAATTAAAATATGTGTCAAAATCAAAGGGGATCGTCTCCTTGGGGAACTTGTCAAAAATCAGGTCCATGTTCATCACGCTTTTCTCTTTCACAAAATCCCTGATCCCATAATAATAATTCCCGCTCTTATCTGCAGGTATCATACAATCCCGGGTCCTGCCCGGCTGTTTGGACACATAGTCTACCGCGTTGCAGGCTCCTGCCGACACACCGATCACATGAGAAAGATACACGTCCTTCTCCATAAGAAAGTCCAGGGCTCCGGAGGTAAACACGCCTCTCGTGGCGCCTCCTTCCAGAACTAGTGTTGCTCTCTTTATATCCATAATGATGACCTCTCTTCTAATATTCTCATAACTCTATTTTAGGCAGGTGAACACGAAAAATCAACGGCAAAAAAGTTAAATCCAGATTTAGGGGTTTCTTTTTTTGGATAACTCTGATATAATGATAAAGCTGTGGTTTTCCCTTACAGGGGCAGCCGCATTTTATGATTCAGGAGACGTATCGAAGTGGTCATAACGAGGCGCACTCGAAATGCGTTTGCCCTCCGGGGCACGAGGGTTCGAATCCCTCCGTCTCCGCCAGATAATCCAGTCCTCAGACGGCTTTTCGTTTGAGGACTTTTTGATTTTCTCTTCAATGAAATACGAAGCTTTTATCCGCTTTTTTCGTTAAGAGACCGGCGTCAGGAATCCCTCCACCTTCATCATCTCCCCATCCGTCCATACAGTAAGCATCCCATTTTCCTGAGTTGAATATGAACTGCACCCGGTCTGCTCCAGACGTTCCAGTGTCTCTGGATGCGGATGTCCGTACCGGTTATCCACGCCCGCAGATATCAGCGCGACTGACGGCCGGGTCACCTGAAGAAATTCCTCTGTTCCGGAATTGCGTGACCCATGGTGCGCCGCCTTGAGCACGTCATACTGCCCCAGGCTGTCATTTTCACAGAACATCTGCTCTCCTCTGCCCTCCACGTCTCCGGCTAAGAGCATGTGGAACTCTCCGTATGACAGACCTAACACGAGCGAAGCCTCGTTTCCCGGCTTTAGTCCTTTTCCTTCTTCCGGCCCCAGACATGCCAGGACAAGCGCGTCTGTCCCGGATCCTTTCCTTCCCGGCGCTGTATCTTCTGCGATCTCATCCCCAGGGCGTATGACCAGCACCTTTGTACCATTCTCCTGCGCCGTGAGCGCCAGCCCTTCCAGCTTCTCATCATGGAATTCCTCCGGCGGCATCACCAGGCGGCGGATGCGGACGCCCAGCTCCTGTCCTTCCAGAAGCTCCTGTATCCCATTGATATGATCCTCGTCCCCATGAGTGGCAAAAACATAATCCAGGGTGTCCACGGCATTTGCCAGAAGATATGGCTCGATCCGGTAAATGCCCGCCGAGGACACATCGCTGCTTCCGCCGTCGATCAGATAATTCCCCTCTCTTCCCCTGATATGGATGGCATCTCCCTGTCCCACGTCCAGCACCGCCGCCTGTATTCCGTCCGCTCTATCATATTCCATACGGCAGATCACCGTCATCAGCACAGCGCACATCACAAGACCGCAGCCGGGAAGCCGGAGCATGACCGTATATCTGTCTCCGTGAGATCCTTCCGCGCCCTCCGCTTCCCTTTTAAGGAACAGACAATAAAACAGACCGCAGAGACATCCAAGCATCACATAATATACGATCAGCCAACCCGCCCACGGTTTCCCTGTGACCAGCCTGCTGCCGGGCAGCATCCCGGCTGCCGAACACAGTTGGTCGTAAACCCAGAGGACAGCCCCGCTCAGCTTCAGCACGGCTCCGCCGGCGGCTGCGGAGATAAGCGCCAGTGCGGAACCGATGATGCCTGCTCCCATTGCCACAGGCATGACAGGGATTACCAGAAGATTCAGAAATACGGAATAGGGCGGGATCTCATAATAAAAATACAGAACCGGTCCGAGAAGGAGTATATTCACCGACAGACTGGATGCAAGCCCGACGGCCAGCCAGCGCCCCGCAGCGGGAAGCTTAGAAGACTCCGTCCCAAACAGCTCCCTAAACATGGGAGTGAGCAGGACCAGCCCAAGGATCGCCCCAAATGAAAGCAGGAATCCGGCGTCTGTGATATACAGGGGCTGACGCCAGCAGAGGACTGCCGCGGCCAGGGCAAGACTGGTCGCCATATCATAATCCCTTCCTGTCATGTCCGCACCCACTTTCACAAGGAACATAATGAGGGCTCGAAGACTGGACACACCTGCCCCGATCATCATGGTATAGAGGAGCAGGATCGCGCTTCCTGCCGCTCCCGCAGAGATGAAACCCAGCCCGCTCCTCCTGAGCAGGCTGTAGACTCCCATGCCGATGAATGACATATGGAGCCCTGATATGGCAAGCAGATGCCCGATGCCGTTCTTCTGATACAGCTTCTTCATCTCCGCGTCCAGCCCGCTCTTATCTCCCAGAAGGACAGCGCTCATGGTCCCCCCATAATACTCACCCAGATGTTCTGTGAGGATCTTCCGCCATCCGGAACGCATTTCATAGAGAAAATGCTGTACCCGGTCTGTTTCGGCAGAAATGACCTCCACAGCTTCCGCCCACACAAGGACGTAAAGCCCCTGTCTGGCATAATATGCCCTCTGGTCAAAATTCCCGGGATTGCGTGCGGTTTCAAAGACAGACGCCTCCCCGGATATTTTTATCCTGTTTCCGATTTTGATTTCCGGCTGATCCGGTCTGATATAGACCATGATTTTTGATTCATTGAATTTCTGACCTGAAACAGACACGGCATTGTCTTTCACGCAGACTGCCGTCACTTTTGTTTTTTCTTCGATTCTGTATACAGTCCCCTGCAGAGTGACGCTTTCTTCCCGGGCGCTCCGGCTCTCTTCAGTGCTCGGATTCTCTCCTGTGAGCGCTCCTGCCAGCGCGGAAGTCTCGTCTCCCGCGCCCCATAAGCACACTCTTGCTGCCTGTATCACAAGAAATAAAATACATATCGTACATAGCGGCCGCTTTCTCATCTATTTCTGTTTATTCTTCGGCTGCGACCAGTTCTTCCTTTTCCCCGAGAGGCTGGGATAAGTCCACAGCCTCCATATATTTTTCATCAGTCTCTCCATTGATCGTGATCTGCACCTGCTGTGCCTCTGTTCCCTCAATCAGAGAATTCACGATGGAGTATATGGTCACTTCCGGCAGGACATCGTAAGCTCCTGTCAGAAATGTACTGTCAAAATTCACATAGCAGATCCCATCCTTGATCGTCACGCTCAGCAGGTTTGCGTCCGGATTGATCATCGGATAAGCCCCGCTTCCGGTAGGTCCCTGCATCAGCTTTTCTACGATCAGCTTTTCTCTGGACACATTGCTGCTGTACCGGACGTCTCTTTTTTGCGTTACGAGACTGTCGCCCTCCCTGTCAGCAAAATACAGGGTCAGCGTATCTGTCTGGTAAGCGCTGGGCGACGAACCTGTGTTTTCCACAAAGTCATCTCCGTTCATCAGCCCGACAGGCACGCCCGCGCTGTCCTTAAGCTGCTCTCCGTCCACTGTGAATGACACGGCATTGATCCCCTCGATCATCACAAGAGACTGGACAACGGCCGCGCGCACCAGCTTTTCTTCAAGAGCTCCCATTGCCAGATACGCGCTGTTGAAATCCACATCCAGGATACTCCCTCTCAGCTCACACCCCTGAACTTCCACCTCTTTCGGCAGAGGCGTCGTATACTCGATCTCTTCCGCCGGCTTTTTCAGCTCCGCAAGCACGGCTTCTGCCGTCTCCTTCGCATCCCCTTCCGAAAACTCATAGGCAATCTTTGTGAGTCCCGTCCTGTCCTCATTCAGACAGTAGATGAACGAATCCTCTTTGCCCACATCTGTCCGTTTCCCGCACGCGGCAAGCAGAACAGACAGGCAGAGGCACACTGTAAATATCACTGCTCTCCACTTCATCATTTTCAACCTCCTATGCCGCCATGTAGATCAGCGGGATCCGGACTGTAAATGTAGTCCCTTCCCCTTCATTGCTGTACACTTTGATGGATCCGCGGTGTACGAGCACTGCGTTTCTCGCGATGGCAAGACCAAGTCCGGTGCCTCCCATCTCCCGGGAATGGGATTTATCTACGCGGTAGAACCTCTCGAAGATATGCACCTGATCCTCCTCCGGGATCCCGATCCCCGAATCCTCTACCTTCACATAGAAATATTTATGATCCGCATTCAGGGATACATGCACCCATCCGTTTTCATGGTTATATTTGATGGCGTTTTCCACCAGGTTTGACACGGCCAGCGTGAATTTCGTCTCATCGATCTCTGCAGTGACCGGACGGAAGCTTTCCATGACCATCTCCACATTTTTCTTTTCCGCTATCGGCTTGAGCCGTTTAAGGATCTGTTCCAGAAGCTCATTAATGTTCATAGTCTGGATATTCATGGTCTGTCCGGACCTGTCCATCTTTACAAGAGAGAGCAGGTCTGTGATAATCTGATTCTCCCTGTCGATCTCTTTCGCGATGTCCCGCATAAATTCCTGGTACATTTCCACAGGCACATCTTCCTGCTCCAGCAGAGAATCCGCCAGGACCTTCATAGATGTCATTGGCGTCTTCAGTTCATGGGACACGTTAGAGACAAATTCCTCTCTTGACTCATCCAGGATCTTCAGCCTTCCCAGCATCTTGTTGAACGCCTCGCTGAGCTGCCTTGTCTCTGTAAATGTATCCACATGGAGCACATCATCGCTGTATCCTTCCGTCACGTTTTCGATCGCCCCTGTGATTTTATGGATCGGGCGTACCATTCGGTCCGCAAAAAACACGCTGAACATGGCAAGCAGAATCAGTATGATCCCCACGATCACACTTCCATGGGTGTAGAGCACCTGCTTGGTCGTCTCGATATTATCTGTGGATACACTGGCGAGCATAACGCCGATCACTTTGCCCCCGCCGGAGTCAACAATGGGAGATGTCACCTCAATATAGTTGTTTGTCTGGTCATAATAGTTTGTTCGTTCTCCATTCATGCAGCGGACTACATTTTCCGACACGTCTGTCTTGCCTTCATCCAGACTGTATGTATCCTTGAGCACCTTCAGGTCCTGATCCATGACCATGACACGGCCGTTGTAAATATTGGTAAGCTGTGTCAGACTGGTATTGATCACCTCCGAAGAAGTGTCTGCAAGATATCCATAATTGCTGAGCTGGTTGCTCAATATCGTACACTGGTTCTGGATTTCCGCGGTACGAAGCTCCACCGCGCGCGACTCGTAGAATTTTACGATCCCGAAAAGCGCCGCCATGCACGGAAGGAGTCCTGCCAGCATGGCGAACAGGATAAAGCGGAACCGCATATTTTTAAAGATCTTGTCTCTGAATCCGAATTGACGTTTAACCCTGGAAATAATAACCCACTCCCCACTTTGTATGTACATATTTCGGTTCGCTCGGGTTCATCTCTATCTTCTCCCTGAGACGCCGGATATGCACATCGACTGTCCTTGCATCTCCCGGATAATCATACCCCCACACAAGGTTTAAGAGATTCTCCCTGCTGTACACCTTGTTCGGGTTCATGGCAAGCAATTCCAGGACGTCAAATTCCTTTGCCGTGAGATTGATCTCGCGCTCTCCGATGAACACTCTCCGGCTCTCACAGTCGATCTTCATATTTCCTTTTATGAGTACCGGGCTTCCCGCCGGCTCCTTCTTCTTTGAAGTACGCCGCATGATCGCCTTGATCCTCGCCTTTACCTCAAGGATGTTGAACGGCTTGGTGATATAATCATCCGCTCCGTATTCAAGGCCCAGTATTTTATCCATGTCTTCACTTTTCGCTGTGAGCATCACGATGGGCATATCTGAAAACTCCCGGATCTGCTGGCACACCTGTAACCCATCTATCTTTGGGAGCATAACGTCCAGAAGCACCAGGTCGTATTCACAGTTCCTGGCGCACTCCAGCGCTTCCTCGCCGTCATATGCACAATCCACGTCCATGCCTTCCTGCTCCAGACTGAACCGGATCCCCTTCACGATCAGTTTTTCATCGTCTACCACCAATATCTTTTTACTCATACTCCTCTTTCTGACTCCCTGTCCTAAATCGTTATATCTTCTTTTATTTTATTAAATACTCCATCTTTGATTCCCTCGATCTGCATCAGATCCTCAGCGCTTCTGAACTTCCCATGCTCCGCACGGTAGTCCAGAATGCTCTGAGCCTTCGCCTCACCGATCCCGGTAAGGGTCATGAGTTCCTCTTTTCCGGCTGTATTAATATTTACTTTCCCACTTTCATCCGAATTTCCGGTTACTGTATTTTCCAAAACCCCCGCGCCCTGCGCCTCTGCCTCCTGGACTGTCGGAATATAGATCTGTTCTCCGTCCTCCACGGTCCGGGCCTGATTGACTGCTTCTGCCGCAGCCTCCCCGGTCATGCCGCCTGCCGTCCCGATAGCTTCAAATACGCGCGCGTCTTTCCTTAATTCATATACTCCCGGGGCGTTCACTGCCCCGCATACATACACAAAGACTGTCTCCTCAGGGTCTTCACTGCTCTCCAGAGCAGCCCCGCCTTCTTCTGATCCCTTATCCTCGGAAACAGACAGCTCTTCCAGCCCCTCTTCTTCCTCTTTCCCGCATCCCGAAAATACAAGAGATGCCGCCAGAAGAGACATCATGATAAAATTAAGCGCAGCCTTTGATCTTTTTAATCTGTCATGCATATTTTTCTCCATAGCCCTCAGACCAGGAGAGATACCCCTTTTATGCCGGACAGTAACATTGTAACGAACTTTTATCAAAATTACAATAGACAATTAATTCTTTGTTACGGTATTTACGTTTTGTTACAGGAATATTACATCGCCTCCTTGCAGCCGCTGCCGGATCATTCCCACTGGAATACAGCGATCCCGATGATCGCTACGAGAAGCCCGACCAGTTTCCGCCACGAAAAGGGCTCCCTGTCCATGCCGAACAGCCCGAAGAGCTGGATGACGTAAGATACCGCCAGCTGCGCGATCACAATGAGAAGAGCAGACTTCGCCGGTCCCAGGGCGGCAATGCTCTTGATGACCGTCCATGTGATCACAGCGCCGATCACACCACCCAGCATCATATACTTGGGCTCCACCTTTGCCAGCGCGGAAACGCTGTCCCTCCCGGTAAAAAACCACGCTGCCAGACAGACCGCAAACGCCGTGAGCTGCACCCATCCGTTGCTGACCCATACCCCTGTCGTCTTCGTAACCTGTGTGTTAAATACTCCCTGTATGCTCATGAGCGCCCCAGAGATCAGGGCAATAAAAAAACCAGCCATTTCCATACCTCCATGCAGTTTATGCCTGCTTTTCCCATAGTATGTCCCATGGCTAGTTTCTTATTCTATGACAGCACTCGTTTCATTTTATCGATCATTTCGTCAATGTGCTTTTCTTCCACGATCAGAGGCGGCAGAAAACGGATGACGTTTCCCTGTGCCTGGATCACCAGAAGTCCTTCTTCAATGGCTTTCTTGTTCACCCCTGCCAGAGGCTTTGTGACGACGATCCCCTGCATGAGCCCTTTCCCTTTTCGTTCTGCAACGCAGTCTGACTCTGCCGCCAGCTCGTCCAGCCGCTTTGTCAGGTAGGGAGAGACCTTATTGACATGGCCCACGATGTCGTCCCTCTCAAAAATCTTTATCACCGTTTTTACCGCGGTGCAGGCCAGAGGGTTTCCTCCGTAAGTCGCGCCATGATCCCCCGGTTTTAAAGAGGACTCCGCCACACGTTCCGTCATGGCAAACGCGCCCACAGGGATGCCGTTGCCGATAGCTTTTGCCATGGTAAGGATGTCCGGCTTCACTCCAAAGCCCTGCCACGCGAACATGCTTCCGGTCCGTCCCATGCCGCACTGGACTTCATCGCAGATCATAAGGATGTCATCCTCATCGCAGAGCCTGCGTATCCCTTCCATAAATTCCTGTGTGGCAAGATTGATCCCGCCCTCGCCCTGAAGGGGTTCCAGTATGATGGCACAGGTCTTGTCATTCACAAGAGCTTTCACACTGTCCAGGTCATTAAAACGAGCGAACTTCACGCCCGGTAGCAGAGGCTCAAAGGGCTCTCTGTAAGCGTCATGGCCTGTGACCGAAACCGCCCCCACACTCCTGCCGTGGAAGGAGTTCTCCATGGCGATGATCTCATAGCGCCCTGTTCCCTTTGTATATGCATAACGCCTTGCCGCCTTGATGGCGCCCTCGTTCGCCTCGCCGCCGCTGTTGGTGAAAAATACTCTGTCCATTCCGGAGATGCGGTTTAATTCCCGGGCCGCCTCGCCGCAGCTTTCGTGATAGTAAAGGTTCGAGATGTGGTACAGCTTATCGATCTGTTCCTTTAACGCCTCATTCAGTTCTTTGTTGTCATATCCTAGCCCGGTCACGGCAAAACCTGCCGCAAAGTCCAGATACTCTTTCCCTTCTGTGTCATATACATACATCCCCTCTCCGTGGTCCAGGGCGATGGGAAAACGGTTGTACACATGGATCAGATTTTCTTCCGCTGCTTTTATCTTTTCATTCACCATCGTAATACCTGCTTTCCTGACTGTTTAATATTGCCGTGCCGATCCCCTTGTTCGTAAAGATCTCAAGAAGGAGACAGTGCGGGATGCGTCCGTCCAGGATATGGACTCTGGACACTCCGCTCTCGATCGCGTCAATGCAATTCTGGAGCTTGGGCAGCATGCCCCCGCCGATATAGCCGTCATCCATCAGTTTTTTCGCCTCTGCCACCTCCAGCTCAGAGATCAGGGTGGATGGGTCGTCCGGATCTTTGTACACTCCCTCGATATCCGTGAGGAATGCCAGCTTCTCCGCTTTCATGGCGCGGGCAATCGCGCACGCCGCATCGTCCGCATTGATATTATATGTATTATACTCATCGTCCAGTCCTACAGGACAGACAATGGGGAGGAAATCTTTCTCCAGAAGATCGTACAGGATCTGAGCGTTCACTTTTTTTATCTCGCCCACATATCCGATGTCCTGTCCTTCAGAATATTTCTTTTCCACCTTCAGGAGCTCTCCGTCCTTGCCGCTGATCCCGATGGCGCGCACGCCCAGGCTCTCTACAAGCTGCACAAGGCTCTTGTTCACTCTGCCGAGGACCATCTCAGCCACTTCCATTGTTTCTTCATCGGTCACGCGCAGGCCGTTGATAAATTTCGGCTCCATACCCACTTTTCCGACCCACTTGCTGATCTCTTTTCCGCCGCCGTGCACGATGATCGGCTTGAAGCCACAGAGCTTTAAAAGGGTCACATCCTCTATGACGCGCTGCTTTAAGCCCTCGTCCACCATGGCGCTCCCACCGTATTTTACTACGATGATCTTCCTGTTAAAGCGCTGGATATAAGGCAGCGCCTCGATGAGCACCTGCGCCTTATCCAGATATTTCTGCATACTCTCGTTCATAATACCCTCCCGCTGATCAGCTTCTGTAATCTGCGTTGATCTCAATGTATCCGTGTGTCAGGTCGCAGCCCCACGCCGCGGCTTCCTCGTTTCCTTCTTTGATGTCAGCGATGGCTGTCACCTCCGGCTGGGACAGGAGCTCCGTTGCCCTCTCCTCGCTGTAATCCGTGGCAGTCCCATTTTCGATGATCTTCAGCTTTCCTGCCGCGCTCTCAAAATACAGGTCCACCTTTTCCGGGTCAAACTTGGCTCCTGAGTAACCCATGGCGCACAGTATCCTTCCCCAGTTGGCGTCATGTCCCGCCACCGCCGCCTTGGTCAGGTTGGAGCAGACAATAGATTTAGCCAGTGTCTTTGCCTGCTTTTTTGTCTTTGCCCCGATGATCCTGGCCTCGAAAAGGGCGGTCGCCCCTTCTCCGTCCCCTGCCATCATCTTTGCCAGAGTCTCATTAACATAGTGGAGCGCTTCTTTAAACGCCGCGTACTCCAAAGTGCCGCAGCGGATCTTTACATTGTCCGCCATTCCGTTTGCAAGCAGGAGTACCGTGTCATTGGTAGAAGTATCCCCATCCACGGAGATCATATTATAAGTATCCTCCACATCCTCGCTCAAAGCCTTCTGAAGCGCCTTCTTTGAGATCTTTGCGTCTGTGGTGATAAAGGACAGCATGGTACACATATTCGGATGGATCATGCCGGAGCCTTTAGCCATGCCGCCGACGGTCACGGTCTTCTCCCCGATCTCAAATGTCACCGCTGCTTCTTTCTTTCTTGTATCCGTGGTCATGATCGCCTGCGCCGCCGCGGTGCCGCTTGCCGGATCCGCCTGTTTTGTCTCCGCCAGCATGGCGATGCCCGCTTTCACTCTGTCCATGGGAAGCTGCATCCCGATCACTCCGGTGGATCCCACCAGGACACAGCCCTTATCCACGCCCAGCACTTTTGCCGCCTCTTCCGCTGTCTCCCGACAGTAATCCATTCCCTCCTCACCGGTACATGCATTGGCGATACCGGAATTTACGATCACTGCCTGGGGTTTCTTTTTCCCCTCTACCACAGCTCTGTCCCACTTTACAGGCGCTGCTTTTACTACATTAGTGGTGAACGTTCCCGCTGCCTTGCAGGGCTTCTCGCTGTATATCAGCGCCATGTCTGTCCGCCCCTGGTATTTGATGCCTGCCGCCGCTGCCGCCGCCTGAAATCCTTTCGCCGCAGTCACGCCTCCCTCGATCACCTTTATGCCCATATGCTCATCTCCTTTATGTATCTACTGTTCATTGAACGCAGTAATATTTTCCTCGTTCAGAGTGAAATCATAATAATTCAGATCCAGCCGTTCTGTACAGCCGATGGTGTTCCAGAACGCGTTCCCTATATCATTTTCCGTAAACGCGATCAGGGACACTTTGTTGATCTTCTCCTCTTTCAGCGCCCTCATGGCAAATACGACCATCTCTCTGCCGAGGCCGTGTCTCCGGTATGACTCGTCCACGCATACATGATAAAGACATCCACGCCTTCCGTCATGTCCGCAGAGAATGCTGCCCACGATCTTCCCATCTTTTACCGCCACCACGCTGGTCGTGGGATTGCGCTCTAAAAAGCGTTCCACTCCCTCCCGGGAATCATCGATGCTGCGGATGCCAAATCCCCGGATCTTCTTCCAAAGAGCATACACCCCATCGTAATCATCTATTGTCATCACTCGTATCATCGCATGGGTCCCTTCTATAGCTTTAGCTTTTCCTTGTCGGTGCAGGTCTTCCGCCTGCTGCCCGGCTCTGTTTATGGGAACATGGGCACAAGCTCCAGTCCCTCGCTCTCCTTCAGGCCGAACATCAGGTTCATGTTCTGTACCGCCTGGCCTGCCGCGCCTTTTACCAGGTTGTCGATCGCTCCCATCATGATAATGCGGTCCGTCCTTGAATCGATCTGAAATCCGATGTCCACATAATTGCTGCCCTCCACCCATTTTGTCTCCGGGCAGACGCCCTTATCAAGTACCCGGATGAATTTCTCATCTCCATAATATTTGTCATAGGCTGCTTTTACATCCTCCCAGCTTACATCCCTTTTCAGATTTGCATACTCTGTGGCAAGGATGCCGCGGTTCATCGGCACCAGATGAGGCGTGAAACTGAGGACGACCTGTTCCCCGGCAGCATAGCCGAGCTGTTCCTCGATCTCAGGTGTATGCCGGTGGGAGGCCACGCCGTATGCCTTCATATTCTCGTTAACCTCACAGAACAGGTTCTGGACCTTGGCTCCCCGCCCTGCCCCGGACGTACCCGACTTTGCGTCAATAATGAGGGTGCTCATATCGATCAGCCCTTCCCTTGCAAGGGGATATGCTGTCAGGATGGAACATGTTGTATAGCATCCCGGATTTGCCACCAGCCTTGCCTTCCTTACACTCTCCCGGTTTATCTCGCACAGTCCGTACACTGCCTCATCGAGGAACCGGGGAGCTTTGTGCTCGATCTTATACCACTCCTCATAGACTTTTACATCCTTCAGGCGGAAATCCGCGCTCAGATCTATGATCTTCGTCTTTGAGAGGATTTCTTCGTTTACAAGAGACGCGCACAGCCCCTGGGGCGTCGCGGTAAAGATCACATCCACCCGGGACGCCAGCTCCTCCATGTTGTCATCCATGCAGACCGCATCCACGATCTGAAACATATTTCTGTATACATCCGCGTATTTCCGGTCGATATAGCTCCGGGAACCGTACCATATGATCTGTGCATCTTTATGTCCTGATAAAATCCTTACGAGCTCACCGCCTGCATATCCGGTAGCTCCGATGATTCCCACTTTGATCATGCCATTTTTTCCTTTCCTGCAGCACTGTCCTGTATGTGACCTGCATCCCGGGTGTAACCTGCGTATTACAGTTTTCTATGATATACCTCATTTCATGGTAAGTAAAGTATTTCATAAAAATATCCGCCAGTTATACTTGCATAATAATACAACTTTTATGTATATTATGCAAGTATATTTTATATTTATTTATCATTTTCTATAAATAAACAGCGAAAAATTCAGGCGGAGCTGCAGAATTTCTTCTGGCGCTCCGCCTGAGATTTTTCATAATTATTTATCGTATCTGCCCATTCCCAAAAATGATATACTTTGTCGTGGTCAGAGCCTCCAGACCCATCGGCCCCCTTGCGTGAAGCTTCTGGGTGCTGATCCCGATCTCCGCGCCAAAACCAAACTCGAATCCATCCGTAAACCTGGTAGACGCATTCACATACACTGCCGCCGCGTTGATCTCGTCCTGGAACTTCAGGGCATTGTTATAATCATTTGTGACAATGGACTCTGAGTGTCCGGTGTTGTATCTGTTAATGTGCTCAATGGCCTCATCAATGGAATCCACGATCCTGACCGAAATGACGGCGTCCAGATATTCTGTCCCCCAGTCCTCTTCCGTGGCGGGGATGATCTCCTCGCTGATGGCGCGCGCCCTCTCATCGCCCCGAATCTCCACATCATGCGCTCTTAATCTGTCCACGATCTGCGGAAGCGCTTCCGGCGCGATCTCACTGTGGACGACCAGCGACTCGCATGCATTGCACACGCCAAGCCTCTGTGTCTTCGCGTTTTCTACGATATCTGCCGCCATGCGGACATCTGCCGACTCATCTACATAGACATGACAGTTGCCTGTGCCGGTCTCGATCACCGGAACCGTGCTGTTCTCCACCACATTGGCGATCAGACCGGCTCCCCCTCTCGGAATGAGCACATCGATCCCGCCATGCATCTTCATCATCTCGCCTGCCACTTCCCGGCTCGTATCCTCCACGAGCAGGATCACATCCTGACAGAGCTTTTCTTTGCGCAGTCCGGCCTTGACAGCGCGTACGATCGCCTGATTGGAATGGAGCGCATCACTCCCCCCGCGCAGGATTGCCGCGTTGCCCGTCTTAAAGCAGAGCCCGAATGCATCCGCCGTTACATTGGGGCGCGACTCATAGATAATACCCACCACGCCTAACGGAACTCTCTTCTGACCGATCCGGAGCCCATTGGGTCTTGTTTTCATGTACAGTACTTCACCCACCGGATCGTCAAGCGCAGCGATCTGCCTGAGTCCTTCCGCCATGTCGGCGATCCGCTTCTCAGAAAGCGCAAGCCGATCGACCAGAGACTGTTTCACTCCTTTTTCCTTTGCAGCCTCCAGATCTTTTGTATTCTCTTCAAGGATCATATCCTGCTGCGCGATAAGTTCATCCGCAACGGCAAGAAGCCCTCTATTCTTATCTGCGGTTCCCAGTCTTGCCGCCTCAACAGCAGCCTTTTTCGCACAATTTGTGAGCATCTGCATATATGATTCCATTTTACTGGTCTCCTTTCTGTCTGCCCTGTGCGGGCGCTTGTTCTGCTCCCTATTGTACCATTGTTCGGAACTTCCCGCCACATATTTTCTTCCGGATAATCCTTAAGAAATTCTTAGATATTACGGTTTTATCCCGCTCCTACACCTTAATTCGCTCCGCGATTTCATTGCCGAGGGCAAGCCTCACACCGTCCACTCCGATGATGACGCTGTCCCTGCACTGCTGTATGACATGGACAGTGCGCCCCTCCTCCACATGACGGCTGTGCAGGAAATCCAGAACCTCCTGCAGCCCGAACATCCATTTGATCGTACAGCTCTCACCCGGTCTTACATTTGATAACGCCTGCATAGGTATCCCTCCTTTTCTCTATTTTAGGGATCCCATGCAGGGTTAGTCAATCGCAATCTTTGTTGCACGCGTCTCTTCGCCAAAGAATACCTGTCCGCTTTTATGCCAGTATCTCCTCTTTTCTTTCAAGGATATACTCCACGGCAGCGCATGCCGGACAGTCGCAGTACAAAGCTCCATCCGCTTTGATCTTCTTCGCATGGCCAGCCACACCCGCAGCCGCTTCTGCCCCGCCGAATACTTTTGCCCCTGCCTCTGACTCCGCAAAGCTGATCAGCATGTCAATGGGCATAATGTCGCCTTCCAGGGCAGCGATATATTTCTTCAATGCCTCTGCCTCCTGATCCGTTCCGACAGACGCGAGCCATTCCTCAGCCGATGCCTTTGTCTCGCTGCTGCATGTGGGAGCGTTGATCAGCTCATTCGTCTTTTCTACAACAAAATCCAGTACTTTCTTATCCATAATAATACCTCCTAGTACAAAAATATCTCACTGCCTGTATTTTATCATTCTGCTACGCCTTTTACAATCTGTATCCTGTGTTATATCGCATCCTGCGTTTTATACGATCTCCACCTGACACATTTTCATCGCTTCCAGCGCCTGAGCATGGCTCTGGGGCGTCACGCCCGCACAGCAGGAAGCATCCACGCGTACAGGTACTTCCGGCAGGTATGACTTTAAGAGGAGCGCATTGGAGATCACGCAGATATCCGTACACAGCCCGATCAGAGTAATCTCTGCCACAGGCCCTTCTGTTTCATCCAGCCTCTTTACATATTCCCCCAGCTCCACACTGCCGAATGAGGGCTTGTCAATGGTCAGGTACCCTGGTTTCCCACGCAGGGCTTCCTCCACCTCCCCGCATATCTCCCAGCCTTCTGTCCCCTTTACGCAGTGAACTACCGGCAGATGCTTTCCTTCCTCGCTTTCCAGATAATGTTCTCCATGGGTATCCCGGGTCGCAATGACTTTCCCATCAAACGCCCGGATCTTTTCAGCAACGCCCGGAACGATCGCCTCCGCCTCTTTTGTCCCGAGAGCGCCGTCGATAAAATCATTCTGCATGTCTACTGCTACAAGCACTTTCATTTTCTCTTCTCCTTCCGCTCAATGTACACCTGGATCCCTGTTCAGATCGTAATAAAATATGTACTGCTGCATCACTCCCGCGCAGCCCTTGTACTTATCAAAAGGAAATTTTCCTCCGTACCTGGCGTCCAGTACTTTCTGGATATGGGTGTCCACAGGGAAGGCGTCCATCTGATGCAGGGCAAACAGACAGATGCAGTCCGCCACCTTGCCTCCGATCCCCGGAAGCCTCATCAGTTCCGTTCGCGCCTCTGGATGCCCCATATTTTGCAGTTCATCAAGCTTTACCTCTCCGTTTGTGATCATCCGGGCCGTACCGCAGATATAGCGGCTCCGGTATCCCAGCTTCAGGGCCCGCAGTTCCTCCTCCGAAGCCTCGGCAAGACGTCCGGGTGTCGGAAAGGCGTCATACAGCGTTCCATCCCACGCCTCCATCTTCTGTCCGTATTTTTCGCTGACCGCCCGGATCAGCCCTTTGATACGCGGGATATTGTTCTGCTGGGACAGGATGAATGTAATGATCATCTCCCACACATCCTGCCTCAGGATGCGGATGCCGCTGCCGAACCGCGCCGCTGTCCTTAAATATCCATCCTCAGGATCGATCCCAGCCAGATAGTCTTCATAACTGGTATCCAGATCAAAATATCTCTTCCAGAAAGACTCATACTCCTCCGGAGAACAATACAGGACCGTCCTTACAGGATCGTCCTTCTTTCCTGCTTTGTCATCCGCTGAGCCGGATGGCCCCTGATTCTCCACCTTTATCCGCAGATACCGGTCAGACGCGATCATCTCATAAGTGTCCTCTGATACCGGGTCAAGCCGGAAACACTGTCCGGATCTGCATATCTGCGGGATGGAAAAATATTTATCCTCTATCGTGACCATAATTCCTCCACTCTTTTTCTGTATTTTCCGGTTACCGCATGCGCAGAAACGCAAAAGGCATGATGCGGTCATTATATCATAAATTATCTACGATTGCCAAAACACTGTCAAAAAGGTATCCAGTACAGACACGATCTGATATACTGAAGGCAATGGAAACAGCAGGCTGTATCCGGTGTGATCCATATGCGCACGAAGGAGGGGATGAACGCACTCACCATATCCACATCTTCGAAAAGAACAGCCAGGCGGAGATCAAACGTCACCTGGCTGTTCGGGATTACCTGAGATCTCATCCGGACACGGCCCGGGAATATGGAGACCTGAAGAAACAGCTTGCCGCGCGGTATCCCCATGACAATGACGGATACTGTGACGGAAAGGAAGCCTATATGAGGGATCTGGCGCAAAAAGCTCTAAGCTTCCAATGGGATTGTGCCTCGGCCTCTGTTTCGGCCTGGGCTTTAAGCGCCGCCCTCCAGAGTCTGATCAATGATACTCCTCATGATATCCTCTGTCAGCTGGCCGCTCACATAGCCGTACACGTTCCCCTCCCGGTCGATCATAAAAGTGGTGGGGAATGCGGAGATTCCATAGTAGCTGAACATCTCCCCGGTCTCATCCATGAGGACCGGATAAGTATAGCCGTTCTCTTCCATAAACGCAGTGATCTCTTCTTTGGACCCTTCGCCGCCCATCCCCGGACCTGCCACACCGATGATAGCCACCTCCGCGGAATCGCCCTGGGCCGCATACTCCTCATACAGTTTCTGGATCTCCGGCATCTCATTCCGGCACGGACCGCACCAGGTTGCCCAGAAATTCAAGAAAATAACCTTTCCTTTATAGTCCTCCAGTTTGTGGGTGTTTCCAAACTGGTCGGTCAGTTCAAACTCATACGCCCGGGTTGTCTGGTCAGAGTCTTCCTCATCCTGTGCAGAATCCGCATCTTCATTGCCCTCTTCCGGTTCATCGGCATCATCTTCTGTACTGCTGCCGGCATCTGTCCCCACCTGACTCTGTGACACGGAAGACAGATAGCCTGTGATATCGTTCATTTTCCCTGTAAACATGAGAAGCCCCATCAGGATCATGAGCACGCCTCCAACCTTCACAGTATACCTGACTGCTTTCATATGTTTCTTAAACCATGCCAGCAGCCCTGCGGTGAATATTCCCGCCGCAAGGAACGGCAGGATAAAGCCCAGGGTGTACACGCCGATCAGAAGAAATCCCTTTGCCCCGGACTCCGCGCTTCCCGCCATCAAAAGCACGCTGGTCAGAGCCGGACCCACGCAGGGAGTCCAGGCGAAACTAAATGCGAACCCCATGATAAACGCTGTCACCGGTGACATCGTCATTTTCCCCAGCTTGAGCGGCAGTCTGTGTTCTGAGCCCAGCATCCTGGAACTGCCGAAAACCCCGAGCTGATACAGTCCGAATAAGATGACGATCACACCGCCGATGCGTGCGAACAGCATCCGGTTTTCATTGAGAAAACTGCCTGCGGCTGACGCTCCCAGCCCCAAAACAAAGAATGCGCCGCTGACGCCGATGGTAAAACACAGCACGCGGAAAAACAGGCGCATCCGCTCTTTTCGTCCTGCTTTTTCCTCTCCTGTCCCCATGTTCAGGCCGCCTGCCAGATATCCCAGGTACAGCGGCACAAGCGGCAGCACGCAGGGCGAAAAAAAGCTGAGCAGTCCTTGCACAAAAACCGTGATCGCTGATATTCCTGTTTCTATCGTGAATCCCATATATGAAATCTCCCTTTTCTCTTTTAGTTCGTCTCTTTTGCACAGTCTCTGTTACGCCGGCACAGATGTAGTCCGGCGAGACTATCACATATATAGAAATAGAATACCATATTTTCCCGGATCAGAACAGTGATAATGTCACAATACGGAAAAAATGGTGCTGCCCTGCGGAAAACTGAGCGCCAACAGGAAAAGGAGCCGCCCATGCGGCTCCTTTTTCCATCCCCCCGGAACATTTTTACTTCTTATGCCGTTTTCTCCGGATATGTACGGTTTACATCAGCTCTCTCTGATGTGTCGCATACAGATATTCGTCGATCGTATTTGTGATCCTGTCCTCGATCAGAGCCACCGGCTCGTTCTCAAGCAGACCTTCCCTCACCTTTGTATACTGAATCGGCATGAACTGACTTAACAGGTTCAGCGGGATCCCATATGTGCGCAGATTGTCGAGCAGACGCTCTGAAGCAGCTTCCACGGCCGGCGCCGGCATGTAATACCTGCACCTGTCTGAGAAAGAATATTTCATCTTCAGGCGCACCTCCAGCTCTGTTCCCTGATAATGCTTTCTCCAGTTCTTATCGTCCTTTAACATCTCTTCATCCAGCACTTCCGCGAAACGGCTCAGCTCCGTATCCGTACCGTAGAGCAATTCTTTCTCGATATTCTCAAGCGCGAACATTGCCTCACGCATGGCAAAGGTAAGCCCCGGCCCCACCTTCAGGATGCCGACTCCATCTTCAACCAGCTCCCGCAGCTTGATCTTTGTCTGGTAATCTGTCGAGTGTCCTTCAAATACAAGACCCGGGAAAGCTTTGATGGATGCCATCAGGTCTTTTGCCTTCTCGCGGTCATACTCTGTACATCCGCTGTCCTTTTCCTCCACGCCCGGCTGTACGACAACGCCGATGACACGGTCCCACACATCGTTTCCAAGTCCGGCATCCGCAAACGCCTTTTCAAATGTGGCCACGGTGTTCCTGAAATCTTCAACCTTCGTCACCTGGACCCCGTTGCCTTCGCCTCCTACCGCTCCGCCCGGGATCGGAACTTCGCTCCCGATAATATATACCGGCGGGATCGCGTCCGGCTCTCTTGTCAGGAGCTCCCTGTATGTCTCTTCCGCGACCTGTGCCAGCCTTGCACCGCGCCCGGCAATGATCTCGTCGGACAGACGTACATCCGGAGCATCGCTGTTTACCTTCATGCTCGTGTCGATATGGATCTTCGTAAATCCCGCGCCCACATAGCACCGGATCAGCTCTTCTGCATCCGCCATGGCCTCTGCCTCATCCTTGTCCGCAAAAGTCAGCGGTCCCAAGTGATCTCCGCCAAGGAAAAGCCTGTCCTTGTCAAATCCGTTTTTCTCAGCAATATCAAGGACAAATTTCCTAAAGTCAGCCGGCGCCATGCCGGTATATCCTCCGTTCTGGTCACATTGATTCGCCGTGCTCTCGATCAGCACGCAGGAACCATCTGACATCCCTCTCTTTAATGCGGCCTCAATTACATAACCATTTGCACTGCACACAGAGTAAATTCCCACACTTTTGCCCTGCTTCTGCAGTTCTACAATTTTTTTCAGTGGATTCTGACGCATCGTAATTTCTCCTTTTTTGTTTTCATCCTAGCACTTTAAAACATGCCGTACTTTGGATTTATTAAAGAATCGTTTGCATTTTTTGAGAAAGTGCAAAATGGAAAGACAGCGGATGCAGTTCTGTGATATACTGGTAACGTAGCCGCACCGGGGGCTCCGGTGCAAAATAGAAGTTATATAAAATCTATAAAGAAATGAGGTAGGTCTTATGCCATTAGTTACAACCAATGAAATGTTGAAGAAAGCACAGGAAGGACACTATGCTGTCGGCGCTTTCAATGTAGAAAACCTGGAAATGGTCATGGCAGTCATCAAAGCTGCCGAAGAAATGAACTCTCCTGTTATCATGCAGACAACGCCTTCTACTGTAAAATATGCAGGTATGGATTATTTCCTTGCACTGGTCAGGACAGCCGCAGAAAAGTCAAGCGTTCCGGTCGCGATGCACCTTGACCACGGCAGCAGCTTTGAGCTGGCAATGCAGGCGCTCCGCACAGGATATACATCTATCATGATCGATGGATCCCATGAATCCTTTGAAGAAAATATCGCTGTAACGAGCCGAGTCGCGGCAGCATGTGCTCCGTCCGGCATCAGTGTGGAGGCAGAACTCGGAAAAGTCGGCGGAAAAGAAGACGATCTGGATGGCGGCGACGAGAATCCTTATACAGACCCGCAGCAGGCAAAGGAATTTGCAGAGCGCACAGGCGTTACTTCCCTGGCGGTCGCTATCGGAACGGCACACGGCATTTACAAGGGCACCCCGAAACTGGATCTTGACCGCCTGAGCGAGATTCGGGAAGTGGTATCCATTCCTCTCGTGCTCCACGGAGCTTCCGGTGTGCCGGACGAGGCGGTGCGCGAGTCCATCAGGAGAGGGATCTGCAAAGTGAATTTTGCGACAGAGCTGCGCATCGCGTTCAGCAATGGTGTAAAGGAATACCTCAAGGAGAACCCGGATACATTTGACCCGAAAAAATACGGCGCAGTGGGAATGCAGCATGTGACTGAGCTGGTAAAACAGAAGCTCAGCGTGTGCGGGTCTGAAGGACGAGCTTAAAAAACCTTAATTAGGGACATAGTGAAATTGAATTGGGGACGTAGTAAAATCGAATTTTACTACGTCCCCA